>NZ_RJVR01000123.1 GCF_003999195.1 Streptomyces soli | reverse complement strand
CTGGATCAACAAGCCCGACCAACCCCGACCGGACGAGCAATCAATCCCGGCACAGGGATAGAACGATCTACCTGCCTTGATCACGTTGACAGGTTCCGGAGCGTGGTCAACGGCTCCTGTGTCGAGCATTTCGCCAAGCTCGGGTGCGCTGAATCGGGGTGTGCATGGTCTGCCGCGGCATGACGCAGCACGATCACATAGCCGCCTCGCCGCAGCGCGTTCGCCAGTGCTGCTCCCCGCAGGCGGTGGCTGGCGGTCACGACTGTCACGTGTGCTCGGCTCGGTGCAGCGCCCGGCATCGAACTCGTCTCCGAACTCGTTGACGCTGCTAGGTCCCGACTGGGAGTCCGGGCCGAAGCAGTCTGGCCCACCGTGAGTGTCACAGCGACGGCGGCGACCAGGGCCGTTGTGAGAGCCCGCTGCCGGGAACCGGAAATCGTATGACTCATGCGGTTCGGTATTCCCTGCGGGCGGCAACCCGTACCTGCCTTCACTCGTTCGACACGTACACAGACCGCTTGTCAGGCGGTACTGGCCCACCGGGGAACGCCGCCCCGCCCCAAGATCGTCCCGGCAAGGTCATCGCCATCTGGGACTTCAACATCGAACTCGACTGAAGCCCCCAACGTCGCCGCGGGGCCCGCTGACCTTCCGCCAGGGGCCGGGTCCTGCGTCCATACTGCCCCTACCGTTGGCAGCTGCCGGTTGATCCGCGTGAACTCAGCACGCTCGCCCCGCCTTCGCCGAGGTGGGTCAGGGAGGCCTGCCCGTACGAGAGGCGGGCGAAGCCGGTGTCCAGGCACTACGGTCCCGCGGGCTGACGACCTTCCCCGGCGCCGGGCGGCGATGGGTGACGAACACCGGCCCCCGCGTACGACCCTTGGGCAGGCGGGGCAGCAGCCGGGCGGTGCTCCGATTGTTTCTGGGCATTGGGGTCAGGCGGGCCACGCGCGCAGCAGATACGCTGCGGATCTGGGTGCCGGGCCGCGCATCCCCCGTCGTGGCCCGGCACCTGTTGTCTGGTCAGGGCTGGCTGGCGTGGGCGGGTTCGGGCCGGTCGGGGGACGTCACGAGGTCGATGGTCTGTTCGGTGGTGGTGTCCAGTGACATGTCGTACGTCCGCGCAATCTGCTGTACCCGCGTGACGGCTTTGCGTACGCCCGCGGTGTTTTCGGCGGCCCATTCGATGGTCATCCAGTCGCGGTAGAGGACCTCGGCGGTCTCATCGATGTCCAGGCCGCGCAGCGCTGCGTGCCGGGCGGCGTCCAGGTCCGGGCTGTCGCCGTCGGTGTGCCAGGCGGCGAGGGCGTGGGCGACGTCGACGATCCGGGAGAGCATCTCGTGCTGGATGGAGTCCGCCCACGGGTAGTCCTGGCCGTCGAACGGCTTGCCCAGCACCAGGCCGAGCGCGTTTTCCAGGTCAGGGATGCCGCCGCCGGGGCCGGCGGCCAGTCCCCGGGTGGCCAGGTGCTGGAAGATCTCCGAGTCCGAGCGGACCCCGGTATGGAAGGCGTAGCCGCCGTTTTTGGGCGGGGGCAGGTAGGCCTCGCCGTCGGGGGCCGCGCCGAACCGGGACCGGATTTCTGACAGTCGTGACTGCAGGGTGTGGGTCGACCAGGGGGAGACCGGGTCCATGGCCGTGCACAGAGCCTCGGCGCGGCGGCCGGGACGCAGATAGATCAGTGCTGCCTGCGCGCGGACCCTGGGGCCGTGGCCGGAGCCGCTGATCCCGGTGACCCGGATCGGCCCCAGCACGTCGATCTGCGGCGCATCCAGGTCACCCTCACCCACGGCATCGCCGCCCCGGAGCTGCTCGGCGGCGGCCACGTCCCAGTAAGCGCCGGCATGGCCAAAATTGCGTCGATCATCGAGGCGTACCTGGGAGCGACACTATTCTCGGTGATTGCGCATCCGCCATAGGAGAGCGAGATGACGTCTGGGAGGCCGCGAGTGTCACCCACCGCCCGACTGAATCCGTCAAGGATGCCACCGAGGGTGCTCTGCACGAGCCGCAACTGTGCGCCGGGGGTCACTGCTGCCGCAGTCTGCAGATCGAGAGATGTCTCGCCGCCGGCATTCGCGATCACGGTGACGACGCCGTCGCCCTGTGCCAACGGCAGCGCGCCCGGCGAGGTACTGCGCGCGAGGCGCTCGTTGCGGCCTGCCCAGCCGCGGCTGAGAGACTAGGGCCTATGGATGCGATAAGGCGGTTCCGTCTGGCGGTCATGGAGTGGGCGGCTGGCGGTGCTGGGGCTCCAGCAGCCGCCGCGGCCGCGCACGAACTGGCTGCCAGCACCGCTTTGCGCACGGTCGTACTCGTGGAAGGGGTCAGCGACCAGGTGGCGCTCGAAGCGCTGGCTGCGCGTCACGGCCGCGCCCTCGGTGCGGAGGGCATCGCCGTCATCCCGCTCGGAGGTGCGACCAGCATCGGCAGATTCCTGAATCTGCTGGGTCCTCAGGGGCTCGACGTCGGACTGGCGGGCCTGTGTGACGCCGGAGAGGAAGGCCACTTTTCGCGCGCCCTGGAGCGAGCAGGGCTCGGCTGCGACCTCGCTCGCGCCGACATGGAGCCGTTCGGTTTCTACGTGTGCGTCGCCGACCTGGAAGAGGAGCTGATCCGCTCTCTCGGTGCCGCCTCCGTGCAACAGGTCGTCGACGCCCAAGGCGACCTGCGGGCATTCCGTATCTTCCAGAAACAGCCCGCCCAGCGGGAGCGGAACGTCGAGCAGCAGCTGCGGCGCTTCATGGGCACCATCAGCGGCCGGAAGAGCCAGTACGCACGATCGCTTATCGATGACCTGGACCTCACCCAAGTACCACGGCCGCTGGACCGCCTGCTTGCGCATCTGTATCTGTGAGCTGACCCGCTAACGCCGGGAACGCTGCACAGCGGTGTCTTCCTGTCGTGCTCCGGCCGCACCCCGTGTTGGGTCCACGCGCTTGAGCTTGGTCCAATGTCGCTTCTTCAGCAGCTCGATCAGTCGACGGGCCGGCGGTACGGCGTCGAACGCCAGTGGGCCTTTTCCAACCTCGGGTTGAGTAGGTCACGTGGAGGGTCCGGACGGCCTGAACGAGTGCGGTGATGCGGGTGGTGCTGCACAGCTTCGGTGGCGAGAAAATCAGTCGCGCCCCATGAGGTGAGCCGTTAGCTTCCCTCTGAACGCAGCGAGTACGAGCCGCGGCGGCGAAGAAAGACAGGCATGGAGACTGAGGGCGTGCGGACCGACCGTTTGGGCTTGCTGATCGACCAGTTCGACCGCGCCAGGGAGATGGCCCAGGTGCGGCTGACGGGGCTCGGCGACGAGGAGTACCTGTGGGAGCCGGTGCCCGATTGCTGGTCGATCCGGCGCCGGGGCGAGGCGACGACACCCAGGGCGTTCGGGCCGGGCGAGTGGGTGCTCGACCAGGGCGAACCGCAGATCCCGGCAAACGAGTACGCCGAGGTCGCCCGGCAGGCCACCGGCGGCATGACAGTCGCCAAGATCGCCGACGACTGGAGCGTGAGCGTCGAGCGGGTCGAGCAGATCCTCGGGCACACCGGCCCGCCGGAGCCCGACGTGGCGCCGGTCACCACCATCGCGTGGCGGCTGGGGCACCTGCACTTCTGCTTCGCGGGCCAATGGGAGTGGACCTTCGGCGGACGGCGGCAGGAGCCGAAGCTGCTGGTCGACTTCACCCCCTCCGCCGCCGTGGCGGTCGAGCGGTTCTTGGCGCTGATCGACCGCTGGCGCGACAGCGTCGCTGCCATGACCGACGAGCAACTCGACACGATCGGCTTCTCGCAGTACCCGTACGGCTCCGACACCGACGACCCATACATTGCCGTGCTGTCGGGGTCCAACCTCGAATTCATCCACCACATGGCCGAGATCGCGGTGCTCCGCGACCTCTGGCGGGCCCGCTTCACCACTCCCGGGTAGGCCCGGGCGCGCCGCGACGGTGTTCAACGGCGATCTTCGATCCACACGCCAGTAAGCCATTTGCAACCTGTTGCGTGATGTGGGCAGTTGATCTGACAGGGCGACGAAGCCCCTGGTAGATGGGTTTTCGACCAAGAGAACCGTCTCCACCAGGGGCTTCGTGTGCTTGTCTACCCGTCCGGAGTTGATGTGTCCAGCTCCACCCTGCGCTTCCTATCGGCGCGGCTGCGCGCTCGCCGCCGCGCACGCGGTACCCGCTGGCGCCGACTGACCGCCGGCCGTCAGGCCCTCCTTGCCCTGGCCCACCTGCGCTGCGGCCATACCTACGCCCAGCTCGCCGCCGGCTTCGACATCGGCGTCGGCGATTGCTACCGGGACCCGTGATCGCGCCGGGGCGTCGGCCGCCCGGCGGGGTCCGGGCACAGTCACGGGCACGAGGTCGAGCCGCTTGTCCATGTCGAGGCGGAACGTGCCGTACGGGTTGATGTTCGACCAGAACAGCGCGGTCAGGCCGCGCCGGTCCTCGTCGGTGAGCCTCTTCGCCCAAGCCGGTTCGGCGAGGACCTGCTGAAGCAGCTGGGTGTTGATGTGTTCTCTGAACTACATGAACGCCTTCGCGTGAGGGGACGGAGTGCGCACGCTCGCTCCGACGAGACGCTGCTTCGTTTTCTGAGCCGCGTCTGTGTCAGTGGCCCCTGTTATCGTCCGCCACGTGACCTCAACTGATCATTTGCTTGGCCTGATTCAGGACACCCCCGGCATCGCGGATCTGCTGCGTTCGTCCTTCGAGTTCGACATCACGCGTAAAGATCATGGCGAGGCGGTCCTGCTTGCCTCGGGTGCGTCGTTGGAGGGCATTGCTGGGGATTGGTCCGGTGGGACATTCTTCCTGTGTCGAGACGACGACGGTCGTCGACCGGTGGTGTTCGCGAGCTCCGAGGGACAGGCCGGTCTGATCGCCGATGACCTGACGGCCGCGCTGGAGATCATCATCGGAGTGGCGTGGCGGGACTGCCTGACGTTCTCAGGTGGTGGCAGCGTGGAGGTAATGCAGGCTTCCGCTGAACACCGCGAGAGTGCTCTGGCGAACGATGAGCCCGAGATTGCCAAGCACCGTGCCCGTGTGGCCGCAGCTTTGTCGCTGCGCCTCGCGCCAGTGCCCGAGCTCGTCGCCCGGTTGCAGGAGGCGGTGTCCAGGACCGAGCCGAACCATGTGGTGGTTACCGAGTCGCGTGACGCGTACGAGTCGCTGTTCGGCACGTTCCTCGCGCCCCGCAGCGGGGGCTGGCGCTGAATGAGAACGCGGTTGGCTGCGCCAGCCAACCATCCTGAACACAAGGCTCCGCCCCAGGCTTTCTGTTTTGTGAGTTCGTGGATGCTCCGAAAATCGCGATCGCATGGTCAGGCGCGGCCCTGTGGCCGTCGGCCGCCCGCGTGGAGGACGGCTGCCGCAACCAGGTCCAGGTTGGCTTCGTCCAGGCCGGTGAGCACGTCGCGTAGGTCGACGGGTATTCCGTCGGCGAGACCCGCGCTGATCCGCAGAATTGCTCGCCTCCCGAGCAGGGCAGTCCTGTCCCTCGCAGCGCAACGATCGCCGCTGGCCAGTCGATGACGGCCATAGGCCGGCCATCGAGGAGCCCGTCTCTGACCTCGATGAATTCGTTGCTGAAGTCGGCCCGGTGCAGCCAGGACCGGTGAGTGATGAGCAGTTCGGCGGCGGCTTCGAGGCAGTAGACGCCTTGTGCCTGGTAGCGCAGAGCGTCGGCCAGTCTGCTTGTTGAGGTCATGAGGGGTCCTTGGTGACGGTGACGGTCCGGCCGGCGACGTCGCGGAACGCGGGTATGCCGAGGTTGACGGTGGTGGTCCGGCGGGTCCGCTCGTCGAGTTGGGCGAGTTTCTGCACTGCGCCGGCGAGGCTGACCTTGAGCCCTTCGACTTCGCCGAGCCACCCCTCTCGTTCGGCTTCGGCGATGCGGTCGCGCAGGTTGTCGCGGATCTCCACGATGCGGTCACGCTGGTCAGGATCGGGCCGCAGGAGACTGCACCTCAGGCAGCTGTGCTCGTGGACGCAGCTGGTCCCGTAAGCGCGGCCGCAGTCACCCAAGGCGACCCGGCGGCGTTCGAAGTGACCGAGGAACTCCTCCCATTCCTCGTCGGTCGGAGTTCGGTATTCCTCGCTGGGGCGGGTAGTACGGCGGCGGGCGATGAACGCCGGGTGACCGTTGATGACCTCCTCGGGATAGACCGCCTTGTATCCCATGGTGGTGTTGATGTCGCCGTGGCCTACTACCAGTTGGGCGATGTGGGGCGGCATCCCGTTCATGATCGCGTCCGTGATGAACAGCCTCCTTGTGTCCGCAGAGGCCGTGTGCGGGTGGCCCCGTGTGGCGATTGAGCAGGCGTGTCGTTGCGGACTACTTTCGCGACGCAGGCAGCCGGAGGTGTTGCATTCCGAGACCGTCGATGTGATGTGGATCACTCTCTGGGTGCTTCGGGTCGGGCATGCGCGATCATGATCGGAATGAACGCTCGTTTCCTTGGCATCGCTGATCTGGTCGAAGCCCCGTCCGTGGCGGTCGTAGTCGACGTTATGCGCGCTTTCACCGTGGCTGCCTGGGCCTTTGCCCAGGGGGCGGAAAAGATCGTTCTTGCTGAGTCGCTGGACGAAGCCCTGGCGCTCAAGGCTCGCCATCCGGATTGGGTGGCGATCAAAGACGGTCCGCCCGCGCCCGGGTTCGACATGGTCAACTCGCCGGGCCTGCTGCGGTCTGTTGACCTTGGCGGACGGACCGTTGTGCAGAAGACCACGGCAGGGACGGTCGGCGCCCTCGCGGTCAAGGAGGCGCCGCTGGTGCTGTGCGCCAGCTTCGTGGTGGCGGAGGCAACGGCTCGGCTCTTGCGGACGCGCAAGAGTGACAGTGTCACGTTCGTGGTCACTGGCGACGATGGGCAGGCCGATGAAGATCTGGCGTGTGCTCAATACATCGCTCGGAGAGCCGCCGAGGCTGGGACGGATGCTGCTGAGTTCCTTCGCCGCGCTGCCGCGTCGCGCGCCGCCGCCGAGCTGGCGGAGGGTGTGCGTCAAGGAGTCCATCCCGATGACGTTGCACTCTGTCTTGAACTCGACCGGTTTCCCTTTGCCATGGTGGCGACCTTGGAAGGCTCGCTCATGATCCTGCGTCCGTGCGCCACGCCTTCGCTGACCGACGACGCCCCGATCTGATCGCTGGCGAGGTGCAACTCTCACCATGCGAGAGCCAGCACCCAGTCGGGTATGCGGCATCAGCTGCACGATCCGATCGAGGTGCTGCGGGCGGCAGGAAGCCGGGTCACGCGGTTGGCCGCTGTGGCGGTCGCTCGCAGGTGGACGATCTCCTCGTGCTGGGCGGCGAGCCGGGCGAGGGCCTGAGTGCGGAAGTCCGTGAGCTCCTCGACAGTGCTGTCCGCTTGGGCGAGCCGGGCCTTGAGCTTGGTGATCTCCGTTTTGAGTCGCTCGATTTGGGCGTCCCTCGGGTCGGGGATATCTCCGACGGCGTGGAGGGACTGCAGGCGGTGTTCGAATTCTTCGCGGAGGTGGGCATAGGGGCGGGTGCCGTAGAAGGCGGTGCGGTCGACGGCGGATTCGCGGGCGAGGGTCTTGATGTCGCAGGTGCCGCCGGGCGGGATCTCTCCGCGTAGGAGGCGGTCCATGGCGGCCCGGATGCGGTTCTCGTTCTCGGTGCGTTGGGCTGCGGTGATCCTCATGCGGAGTCCTCATCGGGCTGGTCGGTGGTGGCCGCGTCGATCTCGGCGACGACCCGAAGGGCCCGGTCGTAGTCGTTCTGCAGGCGGGCGTGTTCGGTTCTGCGGGTCTTGCCCAGGTCGCCGAGGAACGTCTTCGTCCGTTCGGCGTGTTCGGCCCAGACGGGTCGGTGGCAGGGGTGGTGGGTGGCCTGTGGGCAGCGGGCGGAGTCACACATCCCGATCAGCGGCCGGTCGGCGGTGGGGGTGCCGGCGAGTTTGAGGCAGAGCGCGCGGGAGGGGTCGGTGAACCAGCAGAAGTTTGCCGGGCCGATGTGCAGGGTCTTGGCGCGCTTGGTCAGCAGGTTCAGCACGTCCCGGTCACTGCGCTGGGTCCTGGGTGCCGGTGCTGCGGCGGGTTCGAGCTTCTCGTCGATGCCGGCGAAGAACTCGGTGAGGCTGCGGGCGCCGGGGCCTGCGGGCAGAATGCCCTGCTGGTAGTTGCGGAACTCGGCCAGGACCAGGTCCAGGTTGCGGTCGCTCTCGTACTTGTTGATCTCGGCCAAGAGCTCGGCCTGGGCCCCGCCGGGGCGCGAGGCATACCCCTCGGTTGTGGCTACTGCGATATGTTTTAGATGGATCTTGGAGGCGAGCACGCCGCCGGGACGGTAAGCCAGTTCCAGGGCCAGACTCCGCCGCAGCATGCGCAGGTTGACCGGCCCCTCGGGGATCGCCGCCAAGCCGAGTCGCTGCCCGGCCGGGGAGTTGACCCAGTTCCGGAACCACCGGTAGCGGACGGTGAAGGCGAAGCGGCCGAACAGCAGGGCCCCGTCGCTGGGGTCCTCGTGCAGGCTCTCGACGAGCCCGACCGCGCGATAGACCGGCTCGACAACGACCCACTCGTCATCGGTTCCGCCGAGCGGCTGGCCTTTGACGACCTTGCTGGCGATCCGGAAACGCATCAGGCCGGGGATCGGTTCCTCGGGCGCTTGCCGGCAGCCGACCCGTAGTTCCATCAACTCGCTCGCCCGCATTCCCGAGACCGCGGACAGGACGATGATCGCGGCAGTGCGGACGATGCCGACCAGGGCGACGGCCTGGAGACGGTGCAGCGGCAGGGTCCAGGGCAGCGCGGACGCGCCGTCCGCGGAGGTGGTCTCGGCGGCGTCCCGGCCGAAGGCCTTCTCCACCCCCAGGGAGGAGACGGCGTCCTCCAAGGGACGGCGCAGGGATGGCAGCCATCTGGACCAGAGCTGGCCGAAGCCGGCTTGTCGGGCCAGCAGTCCCGTGGCCACCGGCAGGAGCGGATCGTCGGGTGACCAGCCCTCAGCGAGTCGATCGGCGACGTGGTGCTCGGCCAGCATGGGCAGCGGCGCGCGCGTTCGCGCGTACTGGGCCAGCAGTTCCGTGAAGTCGGCTATCGGGGCTGGGCCGCCGTGGCGGAGCCCTTCCGTCTTGCGTGACGAGGTGAGGTCCGCTGCCCGTACTTCCCCGGCCAGCTTGACGGTGTGTGGCCCGAGTGCCGAGACCAGGTAGAGGGCTGCGGCGAGCATCGGCTGCAGCACGCGGTCCTCCACTGGCGGGGTCTTGTTCTGGCCCCGGCCGCAGGGCATCTCGGCCACGGCGGAAGCACAGGCTCCTCCCCACGGGCGCAGGTCCACCGCGACGCGGTCGGCGGTGAACAACGCACGGTAGTTGACCAGGTCCACCACGATCTGCGCGGCCGAGCGCCGGGTTCCCGGGCTCTGTTCCCCCACCACGGCGCCGTTCTCGTCGAGCACATAGCGCCGGTGGGCCATGTATGCCTCGCAGGCTTGCGTGTCGACCTGCTCCAAGCCGGTGATTCCGCGCTCGCCCAGCCAGTCCAGGAACCGGACGAGCTCGCCCAGCCGGCCCGCGCAACTGGCCAGGTGCAAGGCGGTGCGGTAGGCGCGGGGCAGCGGGGCCACCGCCGGATGCCGGGGGGCGAGCACCGCCAGGAGCAGTTCCTTGGCGACCAGTCTCCAGCGGGCATCGGCGATGGCGGTGAAGTCGAAACGCCGCATGCCACGGGCCATTTGGACGGGCAGCCCGATGACGTGGGTGAAGTCCCAGACATCGTCCTCGAAGACGGGTCGGCCAACGCCTGCGGGCAGGACGAGGCCGGCTTCGCGGCAGACGTCGACACCGGCGAAGACCGCTGAGCGGCCGTCAGAGAGGGAGAGGACAGAGGCGCTGGTGGTCACGCGGTCATCTCCTCGGGCCGCAGGGGCAGTTCCTCGTCCCGGTCGGCCAGGTGAGTGGCGGCCGCAGCGAGGACGGCCGGGTCGAAGCGGTCCAGGACCTGCTGGATGCGGGTGGCATAGGGGCCGAAGACGGCCATGAACTGGGCGGCGGGCAGCTGCTGCCACTGCCGGGAGAAGAACGCCTTGAGTCGTAGCAAGTTGACCGCGTGCCGCGGGGCGAAGACCGCCAGCGGGCAGAGCAGGCAGACCCAGGGCCGGGCCGGGCACGGTTTGCCCTTCGGGCCGTGCAGCCCCGACAGCTGGTCGCCGCATGCGGCCGTGAACACGTCCCGCCGGCCGCCGATCAGCTCGGCGATCGCCGCATCGTCCAGCTCCATGGCGGCGAGCAGTTGCGGATAGCCGCTGGCCAGCGTGGCCGCGTCCTCCTCGGTGATCACGGTCGGCGGGTGGGAGCGTCGCAGCATGTCGTGCTGGGCGTCCTCGATGACGGTCTCGACCGCGCGCTGTTGGGCCGGTGTCGTCGCGGTCAGGTAGTGGTCGCCCTCGACGGAGGGCGTGTGGTTGGGGTCGACGGTGGCCCGTCCGCTGCCCGTCCAGGTGCTCTTGTCCCGCATCGCCTCGTGCGTGGTGCGGATCCGTGAGCGGTGGACCTTCAAGGGGAGTCCGTCCGCCCCGAGGACCTGGTGGCGCACGACCCAGCGTTGGACAGCCACCCGGGCGCCGGTGCCGGTGGTGACCGCGAAGTGCCCGGGGCGGCTGAGTGCCAACCACAGGCGCTGCTGGTCCGGTGGCCTGGTGAAGCTTCTGAGCAGGGACGAGTGCGACAGCCACTGCTCCAGTAGCCGCACCGCGCGGCGCGGCAGGTTCAAGCTCTCCGCCGCCGTGCGGCCCTTGATATAGGAGAGCAGGACGGTGGCGTCCCCGGCCCAGTCGATGTCGTCGGTGACCAGGTCGTCGATGCCGTCGGGGACGATGCCGGAGTAGATGCCGAACAGGAGCCGGTAGGCGATCATCGTGTTGTGCGTGGGGAACAGGTCCGCGCTGGCCTGCAGGAAGCCGCCCCGCTGCCAGACCGCCTCTTCGGTGCAGCCCAGTTCCCCACCGAATCGCGCGGCGGTCACCGGGCCCACCCGTGCCAGCAGCCACCGCACGTTCGCCGCCGTCCAGGCCCCCGGGCCCGGGTGCCTCCCACGTGCGGCTTCGGACAGCGCCCGCCGGTGGGTCGCGTACGAGTCCTCGACCAGGGTGCGGCAGACCTCGGTAAGCCGCTGCCACTCGGCCTCCGGGTAGGGCGGCAGCGTGCGGTGGTTCGGTTGACGGTTGTAGGGCCGCCCGGCCGCCAGTTCCAGGACCCCCTCGGCGAGGGTGCCGCCGACCTGGTCGAGTCCTTTCACCATCGCGCGGGTGCACGCTTCTCTGGGGCCGGTGCTGCCCATCCAGAACTCGGCCATCTGCCCGCGCCGCAGCTGGGCGGCGGGACCGGTGAACCCGCGCTCGGCCAGGGTCCGCACCATCTGCCGCAGGGCCTGGACGTAGTGGTTGACCGTGCCGGCCGAGTCCGCGGTGCCATGCGGGTGGATCAGCTCGACCAGGCTGGTGGCCAGGTCCCGGGCCAGTCGCGGGTTGGGGAGCCCGTCCAGGGGGAACTCTGCGCGGCTGCCGTCGCTGAAGACGCAGGTGATGCCGAGCGGGTCGTCGATGAGCATCGTCGGCATCAGATGTTCCCGTCCTCGACGTCGTCGGCGAACTCGGCCCCGGCCTCTCGGTCGGCCTGCGCGTCGCCGGTCAGTCCGGCTGCCGCACCGGCGCTCTCGTATGCGTCCCGGTAGATGCGGGTCGTGTCCAGGCGGCGGAGATATTTTTCCGTCGTGAGGACGCTGGAGTGGCCAAGAAGGTCGCGCAGCACCAGCAGCGGGTCGGCCTTGGACAGGTAGAAGACCAGCGCGGCATCGGCGTCGGTGTCCCGCACGAGCTTCGCGGCCTGCCGGTAGTGCCCGGTGACCAGGTATTCGAGCGTTCTCATCGAAAAGCTGTGGCGGAGCCGGTGGGGGTGGACGTGGGGGAAGCGCGGCTCGAAGCGGGCCCGGATCCGGTCTGCCGTGCGCTCGAAGACCGTCGCCCACGCGGTGAACGGGGCACCGCCGCTCTTGACGGCCAGCAGGCATGAGCCCCCGTCCGGGGCGACCAGTCGGCGACGTTCGGATGGGGTCAGCGACTCCCAGGACCGGCGGACCCCGTTGATCCGCCCGCCCCTGGCATCGGGCTCGGACACCAGCAGCGGTTCGCCCCAGCGACGCGGCGGTCGCCATGCTGAACCCTCGGCCGTGGCCGCCCGGTCGAGCTCCACGTAGTTGTGGACGCCGACGAGGGCCTCGTAGGAGGTCCAGGTGATGCGGAACTTCCGGCCCTTGGTGATCCCGCCCGGCACCGGGAAGGGGATCGGGACCGCGGTCGGCTCCGGCGGCAGCGCGGGGATCTCCCAGGGCAGCAGGTAGGTGAACTCCTGTGCCCGCAGCCCTGTGGCCAGCGCAAGGTCTCCGATCGCAGCGTTGCGCACCAGCTCACGCCCTCGGTAGCCGGTATCGTCCGAGCCGTCCGGGGCCAGCCCGCGCAGTCCCTTGCGGAACAGCTCGGTGAAGTCCGGCTCCAGGTACTTGATCGTCACATGCGGCTTCGGGGTGCGGCGCACCGCCAGGTTCACCCGCATCTCCCGCCCGGTCCCGTGGAACAGGGCGCGCGCCGAGCGGTAGGTGAACGGCTCTGCCTGCGCGTGCCCCTCGGACATCGCCCACCGGTAGAACAGCGACAGGATGCTCATGTGCTGGCCCCATGTGGTCGCCGCGAAGCGGGCCTTGAGCGGTCCGGCCGCCCGATGCTCGGCATATCGGCTCAGCCCCGACTTCAAGCGCTCCCGCGAGTCGAACAGGCCCACTCCGTGCTCGGCCAGGAACTCCGACCACTCCTTGACTACCCGCGCGTAGTTCTCCCACGAGCTCGGCGCCGGCGCCCCGCTCGCCGGGAGCTCACGCAGCCACCGGTTCACCACCGCCGCCGGACGCGGCGCGGCCGGGCCATCCTCGAAGTGCAGGTCGTCGTCGACAAGCACGGGCATCCCCTCGGGGATCAACGGCCGGTGCTCGACATCCCAGGACTGCCAGCCGTGGGACGAGAAGAAGGTCAGGATCACAAGCCCTGACAGTAGAAACACCACACGGCTCAGCGCAAAGCCCAAACCCCATGGCCATCAGCACACTTGGAGGTAATCGCCACATGGAAACAAAGCAGAGACAAGCCTCCGGAAGTCGTGGGGGCTGAAGCTCAGCGGCCGGTTGTTGGCGTCGGTGAGTCCGGTGCGGGAAAGCGCGTCGTTGAGCATGTCTCTGATCCCGGCGGCAGGGATCGGCCGGTTCTCCACGCCGATGTGGCGTTGGAACAGCAGCGGCATCGGCGGGTTCCAGACGCGTTCGTGGGTGTCGTAGGAGACGACGAGGAGGACGGCGCCGTTCACGTCGCGGACTCGGCTGATGATCGTGCTCAGCACGTCGGCGAGCTCGGGAGAGATGACGAGCAAACGCTCGGCATCGGTCTTGGACGGGGCGATGTGCAGGAGCGGGATCAGTTCGCCGGTGCCGAGCAGCCGGTATTGGACGAGGCTGTGGTGGGAGAGCTCGGTCAGCTCCTCGACGCGGATCCCTGTATGCCGCAGGACCTCGACAATCGCTCAGGACCAGAACGCCCGATGCTCTTCCAGCGTGAGGTCGACGCGTTTCCCGGTCTCGGGGTCCTGGGCCCAGACCTTGGCCGTGGGGTTCTTGGTGACCGGCCGGTGCCAGCGCTGGCCGACCGCGGTAAAGTCCGCTCCCGTGTCGGTGTTCCGTGCGGCTTCCAGTCGCTCAGCAGCCCGTCGGCGTTCAGCGTCAACCGTCTGGACCAGGAGCGGCAGGACGGGAAGCCGCTCGCGTGTCCGCTGGTCCATGCGCGATTTGCGGCCGGACCGTTCTTTCCTTCGGGACATTTCCTCTTCGCGGATGGGGCAGGGCGCCGCCCAGACGCCCCAGCGCGCGGGATCGTCCATGGCCCACTGCGCGAGGTCGAGGCAGAAGGCTCGCACGACCGCGAGGTAGTTGATGCCGCGGTCGGCGCGTGGAACCTGTGTCTCGACGATGTCGCCCGCGGCGGTCTCTCCCGGAGGCGGAGGTCTGGGGTGCACTGCGCGAGCGGGTTCCGGGCCGCCGGTTCATCAGGGGCATACCCTTGTACAGGGTTCTCGATGTGGGGGTTCTCGTCCGGGGCAAGGAGGTGAGCCCCGTGATCTTCGCCGATCGAACCGAAAGTGGTCGGCGTCTGGCCGCGGCCACTTGCTGGCTGCGCGCCGAGCCGGGCACGGAGGGGCTGGCGATCGGATACTTCGGTGCCAGCGCCGGGGCCGCCGCGGCGCTCTGGGCGGCAGCCGAACCCGACGCGGACGTCGCCGCCGTGGTCTCCCGAGGCGGACGGCCCGATTTCGCCGGGCCCCGGCTGCCCGAAGTGACCGCCCCGACGCTGCTCATCGTCGGCGGCCACAACGATCTGGTGCTCGACCTCAACCAGCAGGCACAGGGCCTGCTGCGCTGCGAGCGCCGCCTCGAAGCCGTTCCCGGCGCGGCCCAGGTCTGCAAGCCGGGAGCCCTGGAGGCGGTCGCCGTCCTGGCCCGGGACTGGTTCACCGACCGCCTCGCGCCCGCACCGCAATCGGCGTCCGGACCATGAAACTCGCCCTCGCCGGCGACACCATGCTGGGCCGCACGGTCGCCGAGCGGCTCGCGACGGCCCCGCCGGACCGCCTCTTCGCCGACGAGGTCGTGGCTGTGGCGCGGGAGGCGGATCTGTTCCTGCTCAACCTCGAGTGCGCGGTATCCGACCGCGGGGAACCCTGGCCCAATCCGTTCAAGCGCTTCTTCTTCCGCGCCCCGCCCATCGCCACCGCGACGCTGCGCTACCTGGGAGTCGACTGCGTCAACCTGGCCAACAACCACGCGCTGGACTTCGGCGCCGACGCGCTCCTGGACACCCTGCATCACCTCGCCGCCGCCGGGATCGCCTGGGTCGGCGCCGGTCCCGACGAGCGGACTGCCCGGATGCCCGCGGTGATCGAACGCGCGGGCCTCGGTGTCGGCATCATCGGGGTGACCGACCACCCCTCGGAGTACGCGGCCGGTGCGGACCACCCGGGGGTCGCCTACGCCGACCTCAGCGCAGGGATCCCCGGGTGGCTGCCGGACACCATCAGCGGCCTCGGCACGGACATCGTGATCGCGACCGCGCACTGGGGTCCGAACATGACCGCAAAGCCCGCTCGGTACATCCGCGCGGCCGCGGCCGCCTTCCGGGCGGCGGGTGCCACGCTCGTAGCAGGCCACTCGGCGCACGTCTTCCACGGTGTGCGCGACGCGATCCTGTATGACCTGGGGGACTTCATCGACGACTACGCGACCCACCCCCGGCTCCGCAACGACCGGGGCCTGCTCTTCCTCGTCACCTTCGACGAGGGGGACCGCAAGCCGGCGCGGCTCGAAGCCGTTCCCATCGCGCTCGACTACTGCTTCACCCGCCTCGCCGACCCGGACGAGAGTGACTGGATCGCCGACCGCTTCCGCCGCGTATGCGCCGCCTTCGGGACCGAAGTCGCCGAGGAGGACGGCCGCCTGGTCATCAAATGGGACACCGGCTGACCGAATCCGCGTTCTTTCCCGTCGCGCAGCGCCCGCATCGCACGTCGTGGGCGTCCCGGGGCTGCGGGAGAGGAGGGCGGAGAGAACGGATCGGGGTGCCGTTCCCCGGGGGGCGGTGTGCTCTCGGCAGCGGTGCGCGCCGGTGAACTTGCGCAGCTCGTACTCACGCGGAACACCGCGCTCGAAAGCCACCCCGGACACCCAGTTCGCCGCGTCGTTGGCCGTGCGCAGGGTGCACTCCAGTGCAGCCGCCTGTTCGGGTGACGGCAGGAGCTTGACCTGCGTCACGATCTCCATGCCCGAAATAATATCATTGATCTATGTCACCCAGATGGGAATCAAACCCCAACATCCGCAGGGGTCGAACGGTCGTCTACACCCTCCACGCCCATTTGGTCTTCACACCCAAATACCGGCGCGGACCGTTCACCGACGAGATTCTTCGACGCTGCGAAGAGATCATGCGGGCTGTCTGCACCGACTTCGAGACCGACCTGGTCGAGTTCAACGGCGAGACCGACCACGTGCACTTGCTTGTGCACTACCCACCGAAGGTCGCACTGTCGCGGCTGGTCGGCTCACTCAAGGGAGTCTCCGCCCGTCGCCTCCGCCAGGAGTACCCAGAGCACATCCGCAAGTACCTGTGGGGGGATCACTTCTGGTCTCCCTCGTACTTCGCGGCATCGTGCGGTGGCGCACCGCTGTCGATCATCAAGGAGTACATCGAGAACCAGAAGCGACCGCAGTGATACGGCGGTGCTCCGCACCGCCGTGACTCAGGAAGCGATTCCTCCCAGGCCTGAAGGCCTGGGGTTCCTCGCTAGATCCTGCTGAATTTCACGGACGCAATATTCGGCACTCGCACGCCGGTCAGGCGTCCGGATGGTAGCGGAAGGCGGTCACACGCGGGACCCCATCGTTGGCCGGACCGGGGGGTGCTTGGCGGACCGCCTCCTTGTGTGGTCAGATTCCTGCGGCGCTGCGTACGGCGTGTGCGGCGGCTTCGGGGTTAGGGTCGGTGACGGCCAGGCGGGCGTAGGGCGAGGGGCGGCGTAGTTCGACGCACACGACAGGCCGGCGGGCGCGGACGGCCGCGAAGTCCTTTCCGCGGGGGTGCCGCCGGGTGCCGAGGGAAAGCATGCCGGGGATCCAGGTGCCCCGGATGCGTTCGCCGCGCAGGGCACGCCACCAGTCGGGTTCGATGGCCACCTGGTGGACCGCGGACAGGGGCACGTGCACGTCGCGGCTCCGGGCCGCCACCTTCCCCCACCACGGCAGGCGGACGATGAGGTCCTCGCCCTTGACCACGAGCCGCGCCATCGCTCCTCCGCACCGTGCTCCACCGCCCTCGCCGCGCCACTCTGCGGATGCCGCACACCGCCACTCCACTCCTTGCGGGTGGGCTGCGCCACCGGAGGGGGACTGCAGCGCGGGCGGGTCGCCGAACGAGGCCACCCCGCCTGCGGCCGTGGACCCCCCAGTACGGAACCTGACTGCGCCATCAGGGGCAACGAACCCTGGGGATTGAGGCGATGACGCGGCACCAGCCGCACTCGCACTCGTACGACGGCTCCGGGCCGGGGCTGTCTGGTGTCACCCGGTCGGTCCTGGCGTCGCTGGCCTTGCCCTGGGGCGGGCGCCCCTACGATCCCGGATGCGGACGACACCGATGCGACGATGCCCTCGGCTTGCCGGCCGATCTCCCGCAGCCGCAGCCGCAGCGCGAGTCGGACGAGGCGCGGCGCAAGCTGGCGCGGTGGCCGCCGGCCATCTCCCGCCCGGGCGGTGACGAGCAGCGGGTGATCGACATGTTGTGGGCCCGGCAGCCGCAGTTGTCCGCCACCGTGGCCAAGCACCTGTACTTCTCCGGCCGGGACGCCTACGGGCGGGTCAAGGCTCATCCGGCGCTGCAGCGGGCGAACCAGGCGCCGGGCATGAGCGCCCGCGCTGCCGCATCGCCGGGTGCGGCAGTCACCGGTTCGGCCTAATCGCCAAGGCTGGAAGGGGGCTGCCGGCGACCGCTGGCCGGGCGGGTCCGGGGCGGCGTACTGCCTGCGCGGGGCGGTCGGCGTCGCCGGTGCGGGCCCTGCACTGCTCTCCGGCGGCGGGCGTGGCGTGAGGATGCCAAGCCAGAGAGTGCAAGAAGTGCCGACGTAATGCCCCCGAAGCGGACGGGGCCCGCTCCCTCCTACCGCTGGCACCCGGCCTCGCCCGGAGTGCCTCCGCAGTGGTGTCCCGGCACCCTTCAATGGGGGGTATGGCGCGCCCTGGGCATGAGAAGGCCCCCCGGTTGTTGCCGGAGGGCCTCTCAGAACAGCCACGCCGAGCCTTTGCCCAGCCACGCCGAGGCTCATCTCGCCCTGCCCTGGCTTGCCACGAATGTAAGGGTGCGGGTTGCCTGTAAACCAGGATGCTCCTCTCATATCGGTCACACAAGCGTCCCCGATGACGTCCGGGGGAGGCCGGGAACAACCCTCCCGGCGGGGGCCCCGGCTGCTGCGCCCGCTGGTCGTACGACGCCGACTGGCGCCACATCCTTGTCCGCGAGGTGCTCCCGGTCCGGGGCGGCGTTGCTGATGAGATTGGCGGTGGAGCCCAGCAGACCACGCTCGCGCAGCAGCTCCACGACTGCGGCGAGCGGACCGTGCAACAGATCGCTGACCTGTTCGCTGTCCCCCGCATCACTGTGTACGGCCACGTCCCCACCCCCGTCCCGTCCCACGCCTGGCCGTGAACAGACCCTCACCACACGCTGCGCCTGACGAGCGTAAACGCACGCAGCTCCCCGACGGATCCTGCCGCCAGGGACATAAACACGACGCTTCGAGGCACCTGTGCGCTGGAGCAACGGAAGGGGCGGGCGAAAGGTTACGTCTTCGGACTCCGCAGCCATCGGGCTCCGGCTAGCGCAGCGGGCGGCTGCGCTCCCGTGCCGCCCATGCCGGGCCGCAGGGCGGCGAGCCCCCGCACGGCCCAGGGCGCCACAATGGTGATGAGAGGGCGCGCCTGCCAATGTGGAGAGGCGGGGACTTACGGTGCCCGCACATCGCTGTGAGTGCGTTGAGCCGTACCGGGATGGTACGCGACCACGACAAGGACGGCCTCGTCGTGGGGCCGTGGACGCTGCGCGGCACGGTGACCGAGAACCCGCAGACTTGTGTTCCCTCTCGGCACACCGCTCGTCGTGGCGGTCGCCGACGGGCTTGGCGGGCAGCCGGGGGGCGAGGTGGCCAGTGCACGGGTCGTCCGCCAACTCGCCTCGATCGGCCCTTTAGTGGAGAGCGAGGAAGCCATCCGTGATGCTCTGGACGTCTGCAATCACGCGGTGTACGCGGTCGCCGATAGCGATCCGGAGCTGGCCACCATGGGTACTACGGTCGCGGGCGCCGTCGTCGTGCCGGAGTCGCTGCTCGCGTTCAACGTTGGCCAGCCGGGTGTTCGAAGGCTTGGGACGGACTTCACCAGGTGAGCGTGGACGACAACCCGCCGCTGGCGCCGGCGCAGCGCACCACGTCCCTCGTCACGCAGACGCTCGGCGGCACCCCCGGTTCAGCGCCGTGACCGCCTCCCCGCTGTCCGAAGGCGCCCGCTACCTCCTCTGCACCGACGGCCTGACCGACCCCCGGCTCCGGCTCCAGCAGGCGGGCGCGGCAGGCCCGGTGTCCGCCATCGATGCGCCGCAGACGGGTACCACGCGACAGGTTCGGCAGGCGGCGGGCCAGGACGTTGTACGCCCAGCCCTTCCCCGCCAGGACGACGATGTCGGCTTCGTCACGCCGCGCTCAGTCGTCCAACTCGCGGCCGAGTCGCAGCGCGGCCTCGTGCCATTCGCCCACCGGCACCTGCTGGAGCAAACGCTCTTCCAGGGTTCCTTGTCCGTCGGCCAGTTCCGGCCTAGGTGTCCAGGCGGGGAACGGCGCCGGCTCGGCGTACACGGGTTCCAGGAACGACAGTCGCATGGTGAACTCCTGGTCATTGATGATGCGCGGCCGATGTGGAGCGCAGTTGCGGGATCCGGCCGCCTGCCAGAACCATCTCGACCTGGCGTGGTGAGAGCCGGTGCCGCAGAAGGTACGTCTGCGCGCGGGTCGTGTTGCGGACGATGACGGCGTTCCCGCGCCGGAGCGCGCCTCGCGGATCTTCGACGGTGAGTTCGTCGCCGGGCCGGATACGGTCGTAGTCGGCCTCGTCGGTGAATTCCAGCGGGAGGACTCCGAAGTTGGTGAGGTTCTGCCAGTGGATGCGGGCGTAGGACTTGGCGATGACCAGGCGCAGTCCAAGGTGGCGGGGCCCGATGGCGGCGTGCTCGCGTGAGGAGCCCTGGCCGTAGTTGTGGCCGCCGATGACGATGTGCTGTCCCGTGCGGCGGGCGCGCTGGGGGTAGCCCTCGTCGACCTGGGTGAAGGTGAAGTCGGCGAGTTTGTCGATATCACTGCGGTACGGCAGGGCCCGGGCGCCGGCCGGGAGGATCTCGTCGGTGGAGATGTCGTCGCCGACCTTGATCAGGACAGGGGCAGTGAGGGTTGCGGGCAGCGGGTCGAAATCGGGCAGCGAGCCGATGCTCGGGGCCTTGGCCAGTTCGGTGCGCCGTGCCTGCTCGGGCGGCAGCGGCGGTTCCAGTATGGCCGTGTTGACCGCGGTGCCGGCCGGCAGCCGCAGTTGCGGATGGGGGATGCCCAGCAGCCCGGGCAGGTCGCGCGGATCGGTGATACGTCCGGTCAGGGCCGCGGCTGCGGCCGTCTCCGGCGAACAGAGCCAGACGGAGTCCTCCTTGGTGCCTGAGCGGCCGGGGAAGTTGCGGGGGAAGGTGCGCAGGCTGTTGCGTCCGATCGCCGGGGCCTGGCCCATGCCGATGCACCCCATGCACCCGGCCTGGTGGATGCGGGCACCGGACTGGATCAGGTCGAGTGTGGCGCCCATTTTCGTGAGGTCGGTGAGGGTCTGCCGGGAGGTGGGGTTGACGTCCAGGGAGACCTGCGGGTGCGCCTGCCGTCCCTTGACCACGGCGGCCACGACGGCGAAATCCCGCAGCCCCGGATTGGCGGAGGAGCCGACGACCACCTGGTGGACGTCCGCTCCCGCGACCTCCCGAACCGGGACGACGTTGCCCGGCGAGCTGGGGGTGGCGATGAGCGGTTCCAGGGCGGCCAGGTCGATCGTGTCGGTGAATTCGTAGGCGGCCTCGGGGTCGGCGGTCAGTTCCGTGAAGTCGTCCTCGCGGCCCTCGCGGCGCAGGAACTCGCGTACCCGCTCGTCGGCGGGGAAGACCGTGGTGGTGGCCCCCAGCTCGGCCCCCATGTTCGCGATGACGTGCCGGTCCATGGCCGACAGTGACGCCAGCCCGGAGCCGTGGTACTCGATGATCCGGTGCACCCCACCCTGTACCCCGTGGCGGCGCAGCATCTCCAGGACGACGTCTTTGGCACTCACCCACTCTGGTAGTTCGCCGTTGAGCCGTACGCCCCAGATGCGCGGCATGGTGACGTAGAGCGGCTCACCGGCCATGACGGTGGCGACCTCAAGCCCGCCCACGCCGAGGGCCAGCATTCCCAGCGCTCCGGCAGCGCAGGTGTGCGAGTCGGAGCCGGCCAGCGTCCGGCCGGGGACGCCGAAGCGCTCCATGTGGACCGGGTGGGACACGCCGTTGCCGGGCTTGGAGTACCACAGGCCGAACCGACGGCAGGCGGACCGCAGGAACAGGTGGTCGGCCATGTTGCGCTCATCGGTCTGGAGCAGATTGTGGTCGACGTACTGCACGGAAACCTCGGTACGGACCCGGTCGAGCCCGAGCGACTCCAGCTCCAGCATGACCATGGTGCCGGTCGCGTCCTGCGTCAGGGTCTGGTCCACGCGCAGGCCGATCTCGGTGTCGGGTACGGGCTCACCGGACACCAGGTGGGAGTCGATCAGCTTCCTCGCCACGCCGAGGCTCATCGCACTCGTCTCCTCGACCGCGCCGACTCATGCACGGTATTTCGCGCTCGGTTTGACGATCTTGAGGTCCATGGAATCCTCCAGGTGCCCCGTGTCGGTCCGTGCAGGCTCCGTACGCCAGCGCCTACCCGGCCCGCTGCGTCTCACGCCGTCACCGGTCCGCTGGGGTGCTGCTGATCTTCGCCGGGGTCGATGAGGGTTCATGGGTCTCGGCAAGGTAGGTCGCCGAGGCTGACGATCCCGACCGGGCGGGCAGCGCATCGGGATCGTGTCGGTATGACGGTGAACGGATTCGACGCGCACGGTTTGCTTCAGGGCGGGCCGGGCAGCCGAGGGGCATTCTGACGGGCGGACTTCCGCGCCGCGAGGAGCGGGTCCTCGCGGAGGTCGAAGCCGTGTTGAGGAAGGACCAGATGTTGGACTGCAGTCTGCGCACCATGCGCCTGAGCACTCGGCACCGGGTCTGGGAGGAGATCCGCAGGCCACGCGGCGGGCTCGTGGCCGCCTTGGCCATAATGTCGCTCTGTCTGCTCATCGCGGGGTGGGCGACATCGGCGGCAGGCGTCATCTGGGCCTTCGCGGGAGTGTGGCTGGTAACGCTCCTGATCGGTTTCGTCCTGCCACGCAAACGGACGGGCCCTTCCAGCCGCTGACCCGACTCGCTCCGGGGCCATCGCGGTGGACGGGCCCGGCGCCCGGAGGCCCCCCGCCGCCGGCCAGTCCTGCTGCCAGCAGCCTTTGTCGCGCGAGGCCAATGCTTAGGCCAACGCCAGCCGTACCGCGACAGGCCCCGCCGCTCCCACCGGCCGGATATCGGTCGGCGAGTTCCTCATCCACGAACAATTCATCCAGCCGGTCACGCACCCCCAACGCCGCCGTGCCCCGCGGATTACTCGCCGTGCCATCCGCACCGTTAACGCCGGGACCGCCCGGCCCATCCCCGATCCCATCGACATCGCGGTCAGGGGGGCCGAACCACGGGTTGCCGACCCGCATGAGGTACCTGTCGGTGACGTGGTTGAGGATCCGCCGGGCGTCCCGGAACCGCTCCGCGACCTGCCCGACGACGGCCAGGTGCGTCGTGCGCACCGGAGCCAGCTCGCAGGCCTGTCGGTACCACCGCCCTCCCAGGTGCTCCAGCAGCTCGATCGGGGGCGCCGTCGCGAGGCTGCCCTGCTCATCCGGGGACAGTCCGGCGGTCCGCAGCAGCCGTGCGGTGTCGACCGGCTCGACAGCGGCGACCTGGGCGCACAGGCAGTCCGGGCGCGGCGGATCCTGGACGACGCCGGGTTGAAGGACATGCCGATCCTGGTCAGCGGTGGGCTCGACGAGTGGCCGATCGCCGATCTGTTGGCGGCGCGGACGTCGGTCGACCTCTTCGCGGTCGGCACCAAGGTCGGGGTTTGCGCGGACGGGGGGGTCAATTCCAGCGGTCGGAGTGCTGGAAGACGAAGCCGAAGACGGCGCCGGCCAGTAGCCCGCAGCCGATGAGGAAGAGCCACAGTCCGAACACCACGCCCAGGGCCAGCAACGTGACGCCGACGGCAATGGTGGCCGGCCAGGCGCTGCGTGGGGGGAAGAAGGCAAGGCGGCCGGCGGTCTCCGCGATGTCGGCTTCGCGCCGGTCCTGGGCGCGCAGTCCCCGTCTGCGGTACTCGATGAAGAAGAAGAACGCGACCAGCGATGACATCAGGAACGCGACCGTCAGGGCGGCGGTCCCTGCCGGTTCCCGGGAGAGGGCCCAGTAGACGCTGGTGGTGGCCGCGAAGAAGAGCGCCGTCCCGGCGAACAGCCATCCTTCGCCCTTCACGGCGCTTCCTTCCCAGTCTGCGAGGGGCCGGGTGGGATGCTCGACGGAGGCCGCGGCGTGGCGCCCGCGGACCGGATCTCGGGATGGTGCAGGTCGAAGGCCGGAGACTCGGAGCGGATCCTGGGCAGGGCATGGAAGTTGTGCTTCGGCGGGGGGCACGAGGTGGCCCACTCCAGGGACCGTCCGAACCCCCACGGGTCGTCCTCCTCCACGCGGCGCCCGTGGTGCGCGCTCCACCACACGTTGTACAGGAAGACCAGTGTGGAGGCCCCCAGGACGAAGGAGCCGGTCGAGGACACGCTGTTGAGGGTGGTGAACCCGTCCGAGGGGAGGTAGTCGGCGTAGCGGCGGGGCATGCCGGTTGCGCCCAGCCAGTGCTGGACCAGGAAGGTGGTCTGGAAGCCGACGAAGAGGATCCAGAAGTGGACCTTCCCCAGGCGCTCGTCCAGCATCCGACCGGTGATCTTGGGCCACCAGAAGTAGAAGCCGCCGAACGTGGCGAAGACGACGGTGCCGAACAGCACGTAATGCATGTGGGCGACTACGAAGTAGCTGTCGGTGACGTGGAAATCGAGCGGCGGCGATGCGAGGAGTACCCCGGTCAGGCCGCCCAACAGGAAGGTAACGAGGAATCCGATGCTCCACAGCATCGGCGTCTCGAACGACAGCGAGCCGTTGATCATCGTGCCGATCCAGTTGAAGAACTTCACTCCGGTGGGCACCGCGATCAGGAAGGACAGCAGTGAGAAGAACGGCAGCAGTACGGCGCCGGTGGCGAACATGTGGTGCGCCCACACCGTCATCGACAGCGCCGTGATGCCCATGGTCGCGCCGACCAGCGGGAGGTATCCGAAGATCGGCTTGCGGCTGAAGACCGGGATGATCTCGCTGACGATGCCGAAGAACGGCAGCGCCACGATGTACACCTCGGGGTGGCCGAAGAACCAGAACAGGTGCTGCCACAGGATCGCGCCGCCGTCGGCGGCGTCGAAGACGTGCGCGCCGAACTTCCGATCGGCCTCCAGGGCGAGCAGCGCCGCGGTGAGTACGGGGAAGGCCAGCAGCACCATGATCGAGGTGAACAGCACGTTCCAGGTGAAGATCGGCATCCGGAACAGGGTCATCCCCGGTGCGCGCAGGCAGGTAATGGTGGTGATGAAGTTGACCGCTCCCAGGATGGTGCCCAGGCCGGCCACTACCAGGCCCATCGTCCACAGATCCCCTCCGGCGCCGGGCGAGCGCACCGGCCCGTTGAGCGGCGCGTAAGCGAACCAGCCGAAGGAGGCCGCGCCCTGCGGCGTGAGGAAGCCGCTGAGCACCATCAGGCCGCCGAACAGGAATACCCAGTAGGTGAGCGCGTTCAGGCGGGGGAAGGCGACGTCGGGCGCGCCGATCTGCAGCGGCATGATGGCGTTGGCGAAGCCGACGAAGGTGGGTGTCGCGAACAGCAGCAGCATGATCGTGCCGTGCATGGTGAACATCTGGTTGTACTGGTCGTTGCTGAAGAACTGAAGGCCCGGTCGCGCCAGTTCGGCCCGCATCAGCATCGCCAGGATGCCACCGAACAGGAAGAATCCGAAGGCCGTCACCAGGTAGAGGTTTCCGATGACCTTGTGGTCGGTCGAGGTGACCCAGCGCAGCAGGGCACGGCCGTGCCCGATGTGCGCCTCGGTGCCGGGCGGCTTCGTGTCCACGGCCGTCACGAGCCCTCCTCAGTGGTCTTGGCGCGCTGGGTGGCCGCGGCTGTCGCCGGACCGCCCAGTCCCTCCTGGCGGGCCGGCGGTGCGGTGGCGGCGGCGATCTGCCTGCGCTGCTCATCGGTGGCGGGCAGGTCCACTCGGTCCTGGTGGAACCAGTTGCTGAGGGCCGCGCGCAGGCGCAGCCCCTGCTGGTGCAGCCGAGCCCTTGCGGCGGCGGTTGCCCCGGCCGCCGGAGGCGGGCCCTGCGGCAGGGCACCGAGCGGTTCCGGCAGGTCACGCACGAGCAGGACGTAGCGCTCGGCGGCCGGCAGCGGGCGGTGCCCCTCGGTGTACCCGCCCTCGACCGTCTGATCGACGTCCCCCGTCTCCTCGCCCTCCAGTAGCCGTTCACGATCTCGCGCCTGCAGTGCCAGGCAGGTCCGCTTGGTCACGGCGAAGCACAACGGCGGAAGGACGAACACTGCGATACGGAGCGCCCAGACGAGTCCCTCGAGGGAGATGCCGAACGAGTAGGCGATGACATCATCACCGCCGGCCGCCAGCAGCACCGCGTAGAAGGCGATGCCGGCCACGCCGAGTCCGGTGCGGGCGGGCTGGTTGCGCGGCCGGTCGCACAGGTGATGCTCGCCCCGGCCGGCGGTGACCCACCGCTCCAGATACGGGTACGCGTACAAGACCCCGAACATCACTCCCGGCAGTACCACCGCGGGTACCAGCGGATTCCAGGCGATGGTGTGGCCGAGGGCCCGGGTCTCCACGACGGGCATCAGCCGCAGCGCGCCTTCCAGGAAGCCGATGTACCAGTCCGGTTGGGAGCCCGTCGAAGCCTGGTCGGTGCGGTAGGGGCCGTAGGCCCAGATCGGGTTGATCTGGGCGAGGCCGCCGAGCAGGGTCAGCAGACCGGATACGGCGAAAAACAGGCCGCTGGTGCGAGTTACAAACTGGGGGAAGGCAGGCATGCCGACGACGTTGCGGTTGGTTCTTCCCTGCCCGGCCCAGTGCGTGTGCTTCAGGGAGACGACCAGGGTCAGGTGCGCCCCGACCAGCGCCAGCAGCAGGCCGGGCACGAGCAGGATGTGAAACCCGTAGAGCCGCGGAATGATCTCGTGACCGGGGTACTCGCCGCCGAAGGCGAAGAAGGTGACATAGGTTCCCACGAGCGGGATGGAGAGCATGATGCCCTCGGCGATCCGCAGGCCCGTGCCGGAGATCAGGTCGTCCGGGAGGGAATAGCCGCAGAATCCCTCCAGCGTGGCGAGTACGAAGAGGGTTACACCCAGCATCCAGTTCGCCTCCCGCGGTCGGCGGAAGGCGCCGGTGAAGAAGATGCGCATCATGTGCACGGCGATCGCGGCAACGAAGACCAACGCCGCCCAGTGGTGGATCTGGCGGATCATCAGGCCGCCGCGGACACCGAAGCTGATGTCCAGGGTCGAGGCGTACGCCTGGGTCATCCGCACCCCGCGCAGCGGCAGGTAGGAGCCGTGATAGACGATCTCGCCCATGTCCGGGTCGAAGAACAGCGTGAGATACACGCCGGTCAGCACCAGCACCAGCAGGCTGTAGAGGGCCAGTTCGCCCAGCAGGAACGACCAGTGGTCGGGAAAGACCTTGCGGACCAGCCCCTTGGCGCCGTCCACCAACGGCAGCCGCTGGTCGAGGGCGTCCGCAATACGCTCGCCCCGCTGCGCCGCCCGTTTCCTCCCTCGCCCCGTTGAGCCGCTCACCGCCATGCACCCTCACCGCCCGACGACCCCGGGGCGCGTACGGCCACGGTCATCAGTGTTTGCTGCGGCACCGCACCGGTGTTCACAGACGGTTGGCGCTGTGCGCCCGCCGACGGTACCGAGGGTGTCGGGTCGGCGAGAGGCTCGCAGGGCGCGCCGTTCCGCGCCGCCAGGGCTGCTTCGGCATGAACGGACTGTAACCACGGCTACCCCACCCGGGGGCGCCCGACTCGCCGCTGTGCGGCCACCGCTACCGTGTCCTAGCCCGGGACACCACCGTTCGAGATCGGCTACCACGGTCGTGTCTCTTCCCGAGTGGTCGAGGCGGTGGCCCGATCTTCACGCCGACACCGGGATCAGCTCAGCGGGCCGGGAGCGTGATCGTCAGGACGCGCCACCGTCGGGGTGGTTGCGGGCGACGGCCTGGCCTCCGTGGCGGTGGTGTGGGACCCGCAGGTGTGGACCTCGTCCAGCGGGGTGCCGGCCTCCTTGAATGCTGCGGTTGCGGTGAGCCCTCTCACCGGCATGCTCGACGTACATCTCCGGTGTGCCGCGCCGGGCACGGTTCGGCAGTACCGCCGGTTCCGGCGCTGCGCCGAATGGTGCGGTCATCGGTCGATCAGCACCGGGCACGACGCGCGGCGGCTGACCTGACGCGCGGTCGACTCCTGTGAGGTCACGATCGCCCGGCCGGTCGCGTGCGGTGGACCCTCCGAACGAGCCGACAAATCCAGCGGAGGATCGCGACCTTGAGGGCATCGGGCCGCGGGAGTGGGCCGGTGCCCTCAAGGGAGACCGTCGGGGGACCTGTCGTTCCGTCACTGCGGCCGGTCACGTGGCGGCGTGGTCGGCCGCA
>NZ_RJVR01000125.1 GCF_003999195.1 Streptomyces soli | reverse complement strand
TCCGGCGAGTACTTGCTGGGTGGCGCCACTTCTACCTCATTCCCTTTACACAGAGATTCTATTGGATCTCTGTCCGGGAACCTCGGGGCACCTCACTGTGTTGGCCTGGGGCGGGAGCCGGGGAAGGAGGTGCGGCGCAGGCCGGGGGAGGTGCCGGGGCTCTTTGACCGGCCAGAGGTGTTCGAGCGGGTATACGGCGACGACCCGGTGGGGCTGATCGGGGTGTCGCCGTTCTTCGCGTTTCTGGTGGCGGTGCATCGAGCGGCGCGGGAGCTGGCCGTCGTACGGTATGTGGCCGAGCGACCCGGGCCGCGGCAGAAGGTGCCGGTGTTCGACGCGCCGCAGTTGAGGGACTTCCTCGACGATCCGATGCACCGGCTGTTCCTGGCGGAGCTGCTGGCGTCGTTCGTACGGGTGACCAGCGGCCGGTACTGGACGCGGACCCCGCACGGGTGGCGGGCCGAGCGGTACAGCGAGCTGGACCCGGTCCGGCTGGCCCAGCTCGCCGAGCAGATCCCTGTTGCCTACCGGCCCGGGGTCTACCGGCGGCTCGGTGACGTATCGCTGTTCCTGGCCGGGGTGTTTCCCGACTACGCCCAGCTGTATGCCTTTGGGCCGGTCGACACCGCACGGCTGCTGCGGACCGCCGGACTGTCCCCGGATGAGCAGGGCGGCCTCGCGACGGCGCCCCCGATCGAGCTGCTGGAGCACCTGGGAGGGCGGTGGTACCGACAGGCCTGCGAGCTGGCTCCGGTGCGCACGACGCAGCTGGCCGTCGTCGGGCAGGTCGCGGAGCGGTTCCGGGACGCCCGGCGGATCCTCAACCACGTCACCGACAGGTACCTCACGCGGGTCGGCGCCCCGTGGTTCGGCCCGCCCGGGTCGTAGGCCGACCGGCATGGCATGAGGGAGGAGTCTGGAGATGGCACGAGCAGTCGGCATCGACCTCGGGACGACGAACTCGGTCGTCAGCGTGCTGGAGGGCGGCGAGCCGACGGTCATCGCCAACACCGAGGGCGCCAGGACCACGCCGTCCGTCGTGGCCTTCGCCAAGAACGGCGAGGTGCTGGTCGGCGAGATCGCCAAGCGCCAGGCCGTGACGAACGTCGATCTCACGGCGCGGTCGGTCAAGCGGCACATGGGCGACGCCCAGTGGCGGTTCCCCGCGTCCGGGAGCATCAACGGCAAGCGGTATACGGCGCAGGAGATCTCGGCACGGGTGCTGCAGAAGCTGAAGCGAGACGCGGAGGCGTATCTGGGTGAGGACGTCACCGACGCCGTGATCACCGTACCGGCGTACTTCAACGACTCGCAGCGGACCGCGACGAAGGAGGCGGGGGAGATCGCCGGCCTGAAGGTGCTGCGGATTGTCAACGAGCCGACGTCCGCCGCTCTGGCCTATGGGCTGGACAAGGAGAACGACCAGACGATCCTGGTCTTCGATCTGGGCGGCGGCACCTTCGACGTGTCACTGCTGGAGATCGGGGAGGGCGTGGTCGAGGTCAAGGCCACCAACGGTGACACGCACCTGGGCGGTGACGACTGGGACCAGCGCGTCGTCGACCACTTGGTCACGCAGTTCAAGAACGGCTACGGCGTGGACCTGTCGAAGGACAAGATGGCCGTACAGCGCCTGCGCGAGGCCGCCGAGCGGGCCAAGATCGAGCTGTCCTCGGCCAGCGAGACCGCGATCAACCTGCCCTACCTCACGGCGTCGGCCGAGGGCCCGCTGCACCTGGACGAGATGCTGACCCGCGCCCGGTTCCAGCAGCTGACGGCCGACCTGCTGGAGCGGTGCAAGGGGCCGTTCCACAACGCGATCAAGGACGCCGGGATCAAAGTGGACGGTATAGACCATGTGATCTTGGTCGGCGGGTCCACGCGGATGCCGGCCGTGACCGACCTGGTCAAGCAGCTGACGGGCGGCAAGGATCCACACAAGGGCGTCAACCAGGACGAGGTCGTCGCCATTGGCGCGTCGCTGCAGGCCGGTGTGCTCAAGGGCGAGGTCAAGGACGTCCTGCTGCTGGACGTCACCCCGCTGTCCCTCGGTATCGAGACCAAGGGCGGCATCATGACCAAGCTCATCGAGCGCAACACCACGATCCCGACCCAACGCTCGGAGATCTTCACCACGGCCGAGGACAACCAGCCGTCGGTGCAGATCCAGGTCTACCAGGGCGAACGGGAGATCGCGGCGTACAACAAACGGCTCGGCATGTTCGAGCTGACCGGCCTCCCGCCGGCCCCCCGTGGTGTCCCACAGGTCGAGGTCACCTTCGACATCGACGCGAACGGCATCATGCACGTGGTCGCGAAGGACCTCGGCACCGGCAAGGAGCAGCGCATGACGGTCACCGGTGGCTCGGCGCTGCCGAAGAGCGACATCGACCGCATGATGCGCGAGGCCGAGCAGCACGTGGACGAGGACCGGCGCCGTAAGGAGGCGGCCGAGACCCGCAACCAGGCGGAGAGCCTCGTCTACCAGACCGAAAATCTACTCCGGGACAACCCAGACAAGATCCCCGGCGATGTGAAGTCCGAAGTCGAGGCCGCCGTCGCGGACCTGAAGGAGAAGCTGAAGGCCGAGTCCGCCGAGGGCGAAAACACCGCAGCCATCCGCCAGGCCACCGAGAAGGTCGCCACAGCTGCGCAGAAGATCGGAACGGCCATGTACGCCCAGGCGCAGGCGGAACGCGGTGGCGCGACAACGTCCGGCGCGGGCGGTGACCAGAGCACCGGCGGTCAAGGCCAGGGCGAGGAGGACGTCGTCGATGCGGAAATCGTTGACGACGAGGCAAAGGAGGGAGGCGCCGGATGAGCTTCCCGAAGAACCCTGTCCCCCGCGACCGCGACCACCCCACCTCCAGGGTCGTGCGCGACAAGCGCAGGATCGACCGGGTCAGCCTCCAACTGCGGCGCGAGGCACACCAGGAGAACGCCGGCGCCCCTCCGCCCGAGCGGGCGGGCCGCGAGGGTGCGCTCATGCTGCGGGCCGGTACCGGCACCCCCGCTCCGTCGCCCGATGCCACGCTGCGACGGCAACTGGAGGAGCGGACGGCGGATCTGCAGCGCCTGAAGTCCGAGTACACCAGCTACCGCAAGCGCATGCACCGCGACCGCCTGGCGGTGCGACAGATCGCCGTGTCCAATGTGCTGGCGGGCCTGCTCCCGGTCCTGGACGCTCTCGAGCAGGCCCGAAAACACGGCGAACTCCACGAGGGGTCCGCCGCCATCGCCGACATGCTCGAAAGCCGACTCGCCGCGCTGGGCCTTCAGCCCGTCGGCGAACCGGGCGAGCTCTTCGACCCCACCGCCCACGAAGCACTGACGTACAGTCAGTCCAGCCAAATCGGCCGACCGGTCTGCACGGCGGTGCTCCGGCGTGGCTACCGCGTCGGCGACCACCTACTGCGCCCCGCCCAGGTGACCGTGTCCGGACCGCCGGGCTGCCCCGCCCGGACCAGGGCAGGGGTGAACCAGCCTGGCTAACTCTGTCCCGGCCCTTCGCGCTGCGCCGGCCACCGAGGTCCCCACAGCCGCATCCCTCCGGATCACGTAGAACGCGTACACCGCTCCAGCGGACGTGACCGGCCAGCTTCGACCTCCTGCGTAAGCGCGTACTCCTCGCGGCGTGACCCAGGCCGCTGCGGGCACGGACGGTGACCTTCTGTCGAGACGGCACCAAAAGTGATCCAGAACCTCATTTCACCCGTTGCCGACACCCCACAGGCAATGTCTCCATGGGGGCACCGGGATGCCGTACCACCACGCTCCCCGGAACACGGAACGGAAATGTCGGATACGGAATGACAAGTCGGTCATGACGGCGGCTTCCTGACGTGAGGTGAGTCACCTGGTATTGCTAACACCCGGAGCTTGTGTCTAACGTCCTCGCCATCGCTTGGGCGGTCGGCGTGGTACCGATCCCGTCCGCCCGGCGGCCCTTCGAACACAACGAACGGGAATGAGGGACCAGGTCAGTCACCCATGCCGCGGGCATCGGGTGGGTCCGGCTCGGAGCGTAGCCGCCTGTACGTGGCCGCTCACCCGGTCGGAATCCGATAGCTCACCGTGCAGGCGCAGGGAGTCACCGCATGCTTCTTTTCGGACGCTGCAGTACGCGAGCGTCACAAATGACGCAGAACGCTGCCGCCCCTTGTGCCGCGGACACCGGGTTCCCGCGCTTGCTGGTCTGGGCCCCTCCCGCATGAGCCTGTTCCCGGTTCGTGCTCTCACCGCAGCCGTGTGCGGGGCCGCTGTGGAGGTGGTCGCGATCATTACGGCCCTGGCTCTGTATCCCTCCGGCATGAGCGAGGACCGCGAAACGGCCGACGCTCGTCCCGGCCCGCAGTCAGACGGCATTCCGCCGGTTCGTAGGCTTCTCCGTGAAAAGGCCGTAACTGGCGGTATTCCCGTTCTGCTGGTGCACGGGATGAGCAGCAACCGGGGAATCTTCCACATCCTGAGACGGAGGCTGCAGCGGGAGGGCTTCCTCCAGGTGACCACGCTGAACTACAGCTGGCTGGCCACCGATGTCCGCAGCGCTGCCCAGTTGCTGGCCGAAGAAGTGGAGCGGCTGTGCGACTGCACCGGTCACGAGCGCGTTCACGTGATCGGCCACAGCCTCGGGGGGCTGGTCGCCCGTTACTACGTGCAGCGTATGGGCGGCGACGCCCGCGTGCATACGGTGATCACCCTAGGCGCCCCGCACCAGGGCACGCTGGCCGCCATGCTGCCGCTGCCGCACCCGGTGATCCGGCAGCTTCGGCCGGGCAGCGACGTGCTCGCCGAACTCGCCGAGCCCGCCCCCGGCTGTGGAACACGCTTCGTCGCGTTCCACAGCGATCTAGACGAGCTGGTCTTCCCCGCCGCCAACGCCCGACTCGTTCATCCGGATCTCCAGGTCAGCAACGTCGCCGTACGGGCCGTCGGCCACGTCTCGCTGCCTCTGCACACCAGGGTCGCGAGGGAAGTCTGCCGAGTGCTCCACGACGAGCACCTCCAGAAGCGCCCGGCCGCGGCGGCCTGGGTGCAGCTTTTGGGCGGTGAGTCGGCCTGAGGCGCGGTGCCGGGATTGGTCCCGGTCCTTTTCCGACACCCCTTCCCGAACCAGACGGGCCCGATTTCCAGGTATCCGGCTCTTCAGTGATCACGTCCGTAGTGCTGGGGTACTGCGCCCAGTGTGGATGTCTTCATGGCGACGGCGGCAGATCACAAGGGTCTTGCGTCGCCGCATCGCCATCAGCTGGACCCTGCGAGATGGGCTCGCGGTATCGAAGGAGTGATCTACCGGCCGCAGCTGGCTGCATTCGGTGTTGCCAATATCGCTCCGCTCCGCAGAGGAGGACCGACCGCCGCCCCCGCCTTCTCTTGGCCGGAGCGGGGAGCGGCGCCTCTCGTCAGACATGGCAGCCACGCCTGCCATCCCCACACGGGCGTACCGGCAGGCAGAGGCTTTCGAGCATAGATCCCATCAGGCGATCAAGATCCAGATCCCGGGACCTCCGAGATCCCGACCACTTCCTGCATTCCGTAGACGCTGCGGTCCTACTACCGATTGGGTCATTCCGGCGTTGCGTGACGTCCGCGACGCTGAGCTGCGGTCGTCGACAGGTTCCTGGGTCATATCGCCGCCATCCGGGCGCCTGTCTCCTACCCGGGTAGCGCCAGCCTCAGTACCCGTTTCCAGGCTTGGCGGTACTGCTTGCCGAGGGGTCCGGTGGTGTAGGGCAGGCGGTACTTGTCGCACAGTTCGCGCACGCGTGGCGCGATCTGCGCGTATCGGTTGCTGGGCAAGTCGGGGTAGAGGTGGTGCTCGATCTGGTGGCCGAGGTTGCCGCTGAGCACGTGGAACAGCGGCCCGCCCTCGATGTTCGCTGAGCCGAGCAGCTGTCGCAGGTACCAGCGGGCGCGGGTCTCGCCTTCGATCTCCTCTTCCCGGAAGGTCTGGGTACCGTCGGGGAAGTGGCCGCAGAAGATGATCGTGTGCGACCAGAGGTTCCGTGTGGTGGCGGCGGTGAGGTTGCCGAGCAGGCAGCTCAGGGCGGACGGGCCGGCGAGCAGCGGGAACAGCACGTAGTCCTTGCCGATTTGGCGGCCGGCCTTGGACGCTAGTCCCCGCAGTTCGCCGAAGAACGTCCGCCAGGTTTTCCTGCCCTGCACGGCGGCGTCGAATTCGAGGTCGAAGATGGCGATGCCCCATTCGAACAGTGGTGCCAGTGCCGCGTTGTAGAGGGGCTGCGCGAGGTGGTCCGGCCTCCACGGCTGGTCCTGGCTCATCCGCAGGATCGTGTAGCCGACGTCCCGGTCCCGGCCGACGACGTTCGTCCAGCGGTGGTGCAGGTCGTTGTGTGTGTGCTTCCAGGCGGCGGCGGGGGTCAGCGCGTCCCACTCCCAGGTGGTGGAGTGGATCTTCGGGTCCCGCATCCAGTCCCACTGGCCGTGCAGCACGTTGTGGCCGATCTCCATGTTGTCCAGGATCTTCGCCGTGGCGAGCATCGCGGTGCCCGCCGCCCACGCAGGCGGGAACAGGGAGACCAGGAGTGCGACGCGTCCGCCCGCCTCCAAGGTGCGCTGCACGGCGATGACCCGCCGGATGTAGCGGGCGTCGCTCTCGCCGCGCTCTGCGATGATCTCCTCGCGGATGCGGTCGAGTTCCGCGCCGAACGCTTCGACGTCGGTGTCGTCCAGATGGGCGGTGGTGGTTGCGTTCATGGGAGGACTCCTCAGGGGTGTTCACAGTTCCAGGTGCACGGGGCCGGCGGCTGCCGACACGCAGGTCTGCACGAGGTCCCCCGCCTCGCCGTGGATCCGGCCGGTGCGCAGGTCGCGTACGCGGCCGCGGACGAGCCGGGCGACGCAGCTGTGGCAGATCCCCATCCTGCAGCCGCTGGGCATGGGCACGCCTGCGTCCTCACCGACGACGAGCAGTGGGACGCACGGGGCGGCGTCGGCCTCGCGCCCGGTCACGGTGAAGCGAACACGGCCGGGCCCGTTCGCCTCGGCACCGGCTGGGGTGGTCGCGAACCGGAAGCGTTCGACGTGCAGGTGCTCGGCGATCCCGGCCTGGGCCCAGTGCCGTTCAACGGCCTCGAGCATGCCGACCGGCCCGCATGCCCAGGTGTCGCGTTCGCGCCAGTCGGGCACGAGGTCGGCCAGCCGGTCGGCGGTGAGCCGTCTGGACCGCGCGCCTGCGCCCGGGCCGCCGGGGTGCATTCGCGTGTAGTGCTCGTGGAGCGTCAATGCCGCCTTCCGTCGGGCCAGTTCGCGCAGTTCCGGGCCGAAGACGACGTCCTGGGGGGTGGCGGCGCTGTGCACGAGCACGGTGTCCGGCACGGTGTCGCGGGCCGCCAGCGCGCGCAGTATCCCCATCACGGGCGTGATGCCCACTCCGGCGGTGAGCAGCAGCAGCCGGGGCGGGACCGGGAACGGCAGTGTGAAGTCGCCCTCGGCCGCGCCGAGCCGCAGCACAGTGCCGGGGGCGGTATGCCGGCCGAGGTGCGGGGAGACGCGGCCGCCGGGGAGTGTCTTGACGGTGATCGAGACAAGACCGTCAGGGCTGTCGGGCGCGGAAGTGATCGAGTAGACGCGCCAGTGGAGCACTCCCTGGATCTCCACTCCCACGCGGAGGTGATGTCCGGGGTGGTGGCCGGCCCAACCGCGGCCGGGCCGGATCAGCAGCGTGGTGGCATCCGCGGTCTCGCGCCGGACGCTCTCGACACGTCCGCACGGCTCCGAAGCAGACCACAGGGGATTGACAAGTCCGAGGTAGTCGTCGGGCAGCAGGGGCGTGGTCAGCCACTCAGCTGCCCGGGCCAGCCGACGGCCCCACCAGGCTGTGGCGATCAACGGTTACTCCTGGCGATCCGTAGGGGACCCGGCGCTTTCACGGTCGAAGGCGCGCGGACCGGGGCAGCGGGGTCATCCATTCACGCCCCATGGTGGGCGGCCCCAAGGGACAGACCTCGTGCTGTCAGCTCACGCTGCAGCTGCAAGGCAGCGCGGCGCGCTGCAGATGCAAGGGCGGCGTCGTCCACGTCCCGATCATAGGGACGGCTCACCTGGTGGCAGAGCAGCAACACCACGGCGAACCGGAGTCCGCGCCTCCGGTCGCATCAAGCTACTTGCCCCCGCCGCCGGTGGGCCGGAAGCATCCGCGCCCCACTGACGGGGGCCGGACGGCTCATCGGGTCAGATCGTCATGCGCGTGGCGGTCGTGGTGATGGTGGTGCGTTCTTGGTGTCGGCGCTCGTAGTAAAGTACCTGCTGGGCGAGGTCGGCGTCGGCCTCGTGCAGCCGGGCGCGGATCTCGTCGGCTTTCATGGAGTCATAGCCGGGCCAGGGCTCGTCTCCGCTCAGGTCCGCGATCTTGTTCAGGATCGTGGAACGGCCCGCATGGGCCCGCTCATAGCCCTCGATCGTGGCCAGGTCGGCCTGGGACAGGTGCCGAAGCCGGCCGGTGACCTCGACGGCGGTCAGCTCGCCGTAGCCGGTAATCGGCAGCTCGTCCTCCGCGGCCGCGGCCCCTTTCGCCTCGTCCCGCATCCGGGCCATGCCGGGCAGCCGCCCGATCGCACCCGCGACCGTACGTTCGGCCTGTTGCTCCCACTGTTCGGCTTGCCGCCCGCTTGCTTCGACCGTCTCCCGCAGGCGGCTCCAACCGGCACGGACCGCCGCCCCGGCCCCGGTGGAGCCGAGCCGCTCCGCGGAGCGGCCGCCGTTCGCAGCGGCCACCACCGCCCCAGCGCTCTCCTCAAGGCTGTCGCCGAGCGCTTCGAGCAGTTCCTCGTCGTGGCGGCGGATGGAGCCGAGCAGGTCCGCGCCGGCGGCGTCGTCGGCGTCCTGGGCGATGCTTTCGCCCGCCCGGCAGGTAGCCACGGCCAAGGCGGTGACCGCATACTCCTCCTCGGCGTTCTTCAGCAGCTGGCGCTCCGCGGCCCTACTCCGGCCCCGCAACACACCGGCCGGCACTGCCATGGCGACGTCCAGGGGTAGCCGGGCAACCCGGGTGGCCTGCCCGGCAAGGTGACGAGCCCCGCCGAGGGCGTCCCGGAGCGGATCGTGCGGCCGCAGCTGCTCCACGTGTTCATCGATGCTGCTGAGGTGGTCTTGGGCGTCGGCGACGTGGCGCTCCAGGATCTGCCGGTAGCCTCCGGCAGGGGTGACCGCTATGTGAGCCTGGAACCTGTCGACGACCGCAGCTTGGGTGTCACGGACGTCACGCAACGCCGGAATGACCAAGTCCGTGGTAAGTGTCATCACGTAATCCTCCTGAATGGCCCAGTGAGAACGAAGCCGCCGGCGGCTTCGGCCGGGGCATGCCGTTCGATCATCTGGCGGACTGTGCCGCACAGATGTGGCCCCGTGTGCATCCTCCATGCGCCCGCCGGAACCTGCTCGGCGAGACCCGGGCCGGCGCCGCCGTCTCCCTGGGCTCGGGCAGCCGCACCGACCTGGTCGGGCTCCGCATTCGCCGCCCCGTGCAGCCGAGCAGGTCGACTGGCGCCGGGGTGTTGATCCAAACGGGTGAAAATACGGACTCCGCCACGGAGTTCCAGTGACCTGCCGTGAAGGCGCACCATTCCGGGAATGCTCCGGTCGTGGCCCAGCCACAGCATGCGATGGATCAGAATCACTACTGACTCTACAGCTGCCCTGTCCTGCCCATCCAGCATGGCTTACGTGAACCAGCAAAGAGACGAGTCAAAGCACCGCCGGTGACGTCATCGCGGCCGTACTCGGTCCTCCACGGGTCAGCCGGCGGTATAGGGACCGTGCAGCCGGCGTCCGGCTCGGCCGCCCGGAGCGTTGCGGACCAAGCTCTGCCGGTGCGGGGCGGCCGCCGTCCTCCAGCCGCTGGGCACTGCCGGGGAGGCCTGCGCGCGGGTGCACGTCATCGTCGATGCCCCGGGGGGACAATCGGCCATCCACGTCCTGCGGGCGTGCGCAGCGGGAAGATGCGAGAGGGGCCGATTGCGGGCACGGTGGGTGAGGGGCGAGAGGGGTTATCGTCCGCCACGCCGTTTCGGGGTGTCTTGGGCGCGTGGGACCAGCCGGAGGAAGCGTGATGACAGCAGCCACAGACGTGCTCATCCCGGCGCTGCGCGAGGTCCGCGAGGCCGAAGCCGCGGTCGCCGACCGGCTCAGGGCGCACGCCACGGTCGCGCCCGCTGAGGAGTACCGCGAGACCATGGAGCGGCGCATCGGTGACGCCCGGGGTCACGTGCACCGTATCGACGAACGCTTGAAGATGTTGCAGTCCCGTGGGCTGGCGCGGACCGTCTTCGGCGGTGCCGTGCACCTGACCGGGATGGCCGTCCGGCTGCCTTTCGAGGTGGCGCTGGGGGTCCCGGCTGCCCTGCTGCGGGGGAAGGCCACGGAGCGGCAGCTGTTGAAGAACACCGAGCGGGAATACGGGGTCACCGCCTTTGCTGTGGCTACCTGCCGGGCCGGCGAACACATCGCCCAGGAGATTGGCGACACCGACAGCTCCGACCTGCTCGACTCCGTCCGCCGCGACGACGAGGGCCTCCTCGAACAGCTCGGCCTCACTCTCGAGCAGCGCGCCGAGGCAGTGGTGGCCGCTGCGACCAAGGGAGCCGTGATCGCGGAGGACCAGTTGCCGATCCCCGACTACGGCACGCTCAACATCAAACAGATCACCGACCAGCTCCCACAGCTGGCCCAGACCGATCTGGCCACCGTCGAGGAGTATGAGCGTTCCCATGCGGGCCGCTCCCAGATCCTGAGCAAGATCGGGGACCTGCTGGAGCCGCCCTGGCCGTAACCGGCCCGGGCCCTACGACAGCATGAGCGCGGAGAAGATCCTCTGTCGAACCCGGCCCCCGCATTGCTTGCCTGAACCAAGTCGGGTGCCGGGGGCGTTCCGGGTGGGCAGGGCGGCGCCTGCCTTCCCCTGGCGTTCAGTGCTGACGGGATGCCCGGGCGCTGCCGGCGGTCCGGGCGGGGTTGGGGCGCCGCTGTTCGTAGGTCCAGAGCTGGTCGATGAAGGCGAAGCCGAAGGAGTCGAAGAGCTGGGGGGCGGCCTGGCTGTCGGGGACCGTCTCCGGGAGATCATCGACGACGAGGGCGACCTCGGTGGCTCCCTGCTCAGCGAGCAGGGCCAGGGCCTGGCTGAGCAACTGCTGGGCCAGGCCGTGATGGCGCTGCGCGGTCAGGGTCTCGATCCACCACACGGTCGCGGTGTGGTCGGGTCCGACGCTGACCAGGGTTTCGGCGACCGGATCGTCCTCCTCGCGGATGATCAATCGGTAGCCCGGGGGGAATTCGCAGGGGAAGACGTCGGCGACCAGCTTGGCGGGCAGTCCCTCGACGGGCAGCGGGCGGTGCAGGTAGCAGCCCTGGCGGCGACCGGTGAAGCCGGTCTCCAAGAGCGCGTCGTGGGTGGCGGCGCGGCGGGTTCGGGACAACCCGCCCGGGCCTAGGGGGTCCGGCGGGGCACCGACGAACGCCTCGACCAGCGGGCAGCCGGCGAGTTCGGCGACGGCGTGGGTGAGCAGGGCACGCAGGGCGGCGGGGTCCTCTCGGGCGTGCAGCCAGCAGATCAGGCCGACCGGTACATCGGGCCAGGACAAGAACACAATGACGCCGTGGGGCCGGTCTTGGGCGTCGGCCAGCACACTGATGCACGGCTGGGCCGGTGCCGCCCAACCAGCGAGGCGGGACGGCCCGCGCGCGGCGTCGGCCAGCATGTCCCGGGTGCAGCATGGCTGTCCCGGCAGCCGGTCGGCGTTGATCAGCTCGCGCACCACCGGCTCGTCCTTGGGGTGATACGGGCGCATCTCCGACTCGCTCGCGGGGCGGGGCGGGAAGGCCCCTTTGTCCTTTCTCATGCTGCTGGCCTTCTTCCGACAGCTGCAGGACTTATGCCTTTCAGCATGCCGTGTTCTGCCTGTTCTGAAACGGGGACCGCCCGGCAATCTGCGGGGCGCGGGGTCATGCGCCGGGCGTGACCTGCTGGGTCTCGGTCAGCACAGCGCGAATCTCGTCGATGACCGGCTGGTGGATGGGCAGTGTCAGGTGGCCGATGCCGTGGACGAGCACGTTGCGGGCCTGGAGATCGGGGTGGTCGATGCGGGCCCTCCCGGCGGGGATGACGGCCTCGTCCAGGTCGCTGTAGAAGGCGACGAACCGGGTTCGGCAGCCCGCGGCCGGTTCGGCGAGCTCGCTCAGCAGCTCGCTTCCCGGCCTGAGCTGGCGCAGCAGCGGGTGGGGCGGGGCCAGCAGAGCCGTCGCGGTGCCGCCGTGCGGCGTCGCAAGCGTGATCACCAGCGGAACATACGCGTCGCCTCTGAGCCTCTGCACGTAGTAGCGGGCGATCAGCCCGCCCAGGCTGTACCCGATCACGCAGACGGCCTGCCCGCCGCTGCGGGCGCGCAGCCGCTCGACCTCATCGCCCAGCGCCCGGGCCGCCACGCGGAGGTCCGGGGTAAGCACGCTGTAGCCGACCGCGGTGACCGGGCCTGCGCCGCAGCCGCGCAGCCCGCGCCGCAGCAGCGTGAAGACCGACGCGCGGTCGGCCAGTCCGCGCACCAGCAGCACCGGCACCCCCGCTTCGGCCTCCTGCTCCTCGACCGGGCCCGCCGGCAGCCAGGAGACGGCCGGGCCGAGCCGCCCGGTGAGCTGCCGCAGACCCCAGCCAGCCAGGTCCACCGGGATCCCGGCCAGGCGCAGCGCGGCCCATCCCGCCTCCACGCCGGCGCCGCGCGCCGTCGTCAGCCACGGCACCGACAGCTGCGGCCTCCACGGAATGGTCGTGGCGTCCACCTTCTTTACATGACCCCACGTTAATTCTTCGTTAATACAGGATTGCATACGCCGACCTGGATGCGCATCCCGGAGTGATTACCCGGCCCCAAGGGCGGTGCGCCGGCAGTAGCCGGCGTGTCCGATGGCAGCGCCCCCCTGCCCACTCCCTATCGTCGTCAAGCCCATCGACCAGGGCGAAAGCGCCCCAACACGGGTCCTGACCCGCTTGTTTGCGCCGCTCGGGACAGCGGACGCAGGAGTGGTGGACGAGCGCCTCAGCTGGATGGACGCAGCGTTCTGGGCGCCGTACCCGGCCGGGCTGCTCGCCCCGGCGACCATGGCCGATCGACCGCTTCCCGCCGCCGGTCGGCCACCGGTACCGTGGAATCCAGGAGACGGTGGAGGCGCCCACCGCCCACTGCAGCCGAGCACCGCCAACGGTCCATGCCGACGAGGTAGGGACACCCTGATGACCGCGAGTGCACACCCCCACCTGCAGCTGGTACCGGACCGCCTGGATGCCGCCGGTGCCGGCGACGATGCCGACGACCGCTGCCTGCTGGACACCGTACGCGGTCAGCTGCGCCAGGACCGCCTCCCGGTGCTCGTGGCCGGCGAGGCCAAGCGCGGCAACACGCTGCTCAACGTGCTGCTCGGGCGTGACGTGCTGCCGACCGGCGTGGTGCCGGTGACGGCCCTGGCCACCACGGTGCGCGGTGGCGGCGCCGGGAACCCGAGCTTTCCCTCCGTCGGCATCCTCCGAGCGACTACGGAAAGAAACGGTCCAGCGCACCTCCGGCTCGGGAGATGGCGGACCCGACTGACCGCCTGGACGGCGGCTCCCCGGGTGGCCCGCAGCGTCCCCGGGCGGTGAGCCCGGTGCCCGGGACCGAGGCGGAGCCTACAGGTGGTGTGTTCCGCCGGATCGTGGTCGCGTACGACGACTCGCCGCAGGCGCGCCGGGCACTGGAACGTGCGATCCTCCTGGCACGCAACCACGGCACCCAGCTGATTACCGTGGTGGTAGAGGCGCATCGGCCGCACCACGCCGCGACGATGGGCGAGGTGGAGATGGAAATGGTGGTGGAGGAGCGGGCGTTCCGGCCCTGGCTGGCCGCTGCCCGTGCTTTCACCGAAGAGTACGGCGTGCAGGTGACCGTGGAGCTCGGCGTCGGGCCAGCGGCACGGGAGCTGGTGCGGGCCGCTGAGAAAGTCCACGCGGACTTGATCGTGCTCGGTCGCCGCGGCCGCCGCGTGCCGTGGGTGCCGCGCCTCAGGTCGACCGCGCGGCAGGTCAGCCGCCGCGCGTCGTGCCCGGTGCTGGTCGTACAGCAACTCTCCGGCGCGCTCCGGGGCCTCAGCTGAGAGAGACAGCCATCACCCAAGCCCAACGTGATGCCGGACTCGAGGGGGCGGCCGCGGCGCGTGCTGCCGCGCCCGGCCTCAGCCCTTGTCGATAGCTAGGGGCTTGGATGGGCGGCTGCGCCGGCTGACGCGTGCCGGACGGGGGCGGAACATGTTGTCCTCGTACAGGCTGAGCGCCAGCACCAAGATGAGCATCATGGCCGGGACGAGCATGGCGAAAATGATCACCTGTGTCTCCTCTCCTCGGCAAAGAAGGCCCTGCCATCGTTGAACGGCGTGCGCCCGCAGGAAACCGGTGGAGGGAGGCCGTGACCATTGGCGCGCTGCCGATTCCCGTGGGCCACAGGAGTGAACGCCGGCGGAGGCAGAGGACGGCGGGACTAGCCCGGATGGGTGAACTGGGGGCCGGGCGTCGCCATCCCGGGCGGGGAAGAGCAACGGGTTGCGCAGCCGGGTCACGACCCGCATTGCGCAACTGCGCAACGCTGTGACCTGCTGCGCACGGCTGCCCTCAAAAGAGTTCCTCCACAGCTACAACTACCGCACTCGGAGGCCGGCCACCGGTCAGCCGCGTCAACAACCCTGCGGGTCAATACACCTAGGTCGCCCCCCTACGCGGGCCGTACCGCCAGCACCACCACCGGGTCCGCCGCCGGGGAGACGGCGGCGGACATCCGTACCGCCAGGCCGCGGGCGAGTCGGCCGGCCTGGGCGACGGCGCCGAGGAGGACGGGCTGGAGGCGCTCGAGGCCCTCGACGAGCACGGTCTCGGAGGCCAGCAGCACCGGCTGGAGCGCCACCACGGCCTCGGCGAGCGCGGCGCTCAGGTCCGCGATCGCGGGGAGCGCGGCCTGGGTCACCTCGGCGCCCACAGTGGCGCCCCGGTCGATGAGCGCCGTCGGGAGGGGCACCAGCAGAGCCGCGGCCGTGACCAGGGAGTCGGCGATGCGTTGCAGCTCCGGCGCCGACTCCCGCAGCACCTCGGCGGTGGCCTCCAGCAGCGGTACGAGGGCGAGTAGCAGCCCCGCCGCGAGACCCGCGACCGCGGGCAGCAGGGGGCCGGAGGCCTCGACCAGCCCGCCGACGGCGGTGGCGAAGCGTTCCAGCACCGGCTCCAGCGCCTCCAGGACGGGCGGCAGGCTGTCGCCGAGCGCCGCGAGCAGCGCCTGCGCGGGCTCGCTCGCCGGGTGGCCGACCAGCGGGGCGCCCCTCGTGCCGAGCCGCGTGACGGTGTCTACCAGCCGATAGAAGGCCTCCTGCGCCTCCGGTGAGGCACTGGCCTTCGCTAGTTCGGCGGTGGTCTGCTGGAGCACGCGCAGCAGCTCGCCGCCCGAACCGGCGCGCGGATCAAGGGTGTTGCCCACGATGCGGGCGATGTTGCCCGCCGTGTCGAACAACTGTCCGCCGGCGTTCATCGCGCGGCCGACGACCGCTTGCACCTCACCGGGCCGGGTGGGCAGAGGACTGATCACAGCATTCCCCTCGCATCTTCCTCACAGACAGCGGACCCCTCAGGATGCCCGCGCCGAACCGTGTGAGAACGCAAGGCCTCCTGGCGTCGTCCCCATGGACCCCACAATGACGGCATCCCCCTGGCTCGGCCACACCGCCGTGATCGCCGCCGGTGTCATGGACCTGCTCGACTCGCCGTCGCCAACGTCGCGGCGCCCACCATCCGCGCCGGCTGCAGACGGCGACGACCCGGTCGGCGGACTACGGTCAGGTGGTTTTGAGGATGGCGAGGGCGGCGATGTCGTCGTTGAGGTTGTTGCCGCTGTGTTTGAGCAGGGCGCGTTGAAGGCTGTTCAGGACTTGTTGGGGTGATCTGGGCAGCTGGTCCAGGGCCCAGGTGGCGAGGGGGAAGAACGCTCCGGTCGCATCGCGTGTTTCGGTGACGCCGTCGGTGTAGAGGAGCAGCTGGTCGCCGGTACGGAAGGCGAATTGCTGGGGGCGGCACGTGGTGGTGAGCAGGCCGCCGAGGTTCAGGGGCGGGGCGGGATCGTCTGTATCCAGGACGTCGATGCTGCGTGCCGCAGGATCAGGGGAGGGGGGTGGCCGCAGCTGAGGATCTTGGCGTGGCTGCCGTAGGCGGGGATTTCGACGAGTGTGGCGGTGGCGAAGAGCTCGCCCGGGTCACCATGGGCGAGGACAGCAGCGTCGTGGCGGGTCAAGGTGGTGTCCAGCCGGTGGGCGAGCTGGATGAGGTCGGTGGCCTCGTAGGCTGCTTCCCGGAACGAGCCGAGCACGGCCGCGGCCACGGCAAGGGCGGGCAGTCCTTTGCCGCGGACATCGCCGATGACGAGCCGGATCCCGTACCGGGTGTCGGCCAGGGCGTAGAAGTCCCCGCCCACCCGGGCGTGCGGCGTGGCGGCGAGGTAGAGGCTCTCGATCTCCAGAGGCCCGACACGGCGGGGGATGGGCCGCAGCAGGACCTTCTGCGTGGTGTCGGCCACGGCGCGGACCTCGGTGAGGGTGTGCTCGCGCTGCAGGCGCAGATGGCTGGCGTAGGCGGCGGCCACGGTGACCGCGCCAATGGCTCCTGCGGTGAAAAGGGTGGAATGGTCCGACGACATGACGGAGTAGACCGCGACTCCCAGCAGACAGACCAGCCCGAGGACAAGGGTGGGGCCAACCCGCCACAGTGCTGCCGCGAGCGCGGGTGCGGCCGGCAGTAGCCGGGTGATGGGGACTTCGGGCGGTGTCAGCACGGCGAGGACGGCAAGGAGAAGGGTCAGGAGCAGCGGCGACAGCAGCACCGGATCCTGACGCACCCGGCCCCGCCAGCGGGCGCGGATCCCATCGAATACCTTCATAGAAGGCAAATATAGGTAAAATCACACAGGATGGGTGATACCGGCATCCTCTCAGGCCGGCGCGAACCGGGTTGATCTCCGACATCCGGCCTCGGTGTGGTGTCGTGCGGACCGCTGTCGTACCGGCTCAGATCGCGCTGTCTTCGGCATGCCGGCGTTGCGGCGGATAGTGTGCGCTGTGGCTGCCGTGGCTGCCGTCTTCACGCGTCCGGAGGCCGCAGAGCGTGGAGCCCGGCATCCCCCCGTCGGGCTCCACGCTCCACATCGCCGTGGGGAGTGTTCCGCCTCCTGACCGTGTGTGCCGCGTTCCCGCAGCCCCCGCATGGCTGGCCGCGGCGCCAATATGACGGACAAATGTTGCGGTGGGCGGCCGGGCCGTTCGGGGACGCCGCCCGAGGGAGCGCCCCGGTACGGCGCCCGGCATCCGCCGGCCGACGGGTCCGGTTCCGTGGGACCGGGCCCGCGCGGTATCCGCGCTCCGGCAGGATGGGCGCATGCATCTCGATGTCCTGCGAATCCGTGACGACTTCCCCGCGCTGAGGGAAAAGGTGGCCCACTTCGACGGGCCGGGTGGCTCACAGGTGCCCCGCCAGGTCGCCGACGCGATGGCCGCGGTGATGTGCTCGGGCATCTCCAACCGGGGCACGGTGACAGCCGCCGAGCGCCGTGCCGAGCACGTCGTCAAGGACGCGCGGCAGGCCATGGCGGACCTGCTCGGCTGCGAGCCGCGCGGCGTGGTCTTCACCCGGTCGGCGACGCAGGCGGCGTACGACGTCTCCCGGGCCCTGGCGCGGCAGTGGACAGCCGGTGACGAGGTGGTCGTCACCCGTCTCGACCACGATGCCAACATCCGGCCGTGGATCCAGGCGGCCGAGTCCGCCGGTGCGGTGGTGCGGTGGGCCACGTTCGACCCCGGGAGCGGCGAGTTGAGCGTCGACGCCGTCCGGGAACAGCTGTCCGGCCGGACCCGGCTGGTGGCGGTCACCGGGGCGTCGAACGTGCTGGGCACACGCCCCGACATAGCGGCGATCGCCGCGGCCGTCCACGAGGCCGGAGCCTTGCTGTACGTGGACGGGGTGCACGTGACGCCGCACGCGCCGGTCGACCTGGCCACCCTGGGCGCCGACTTCTTCTCGTGCTCGCCGTACAAGTTCTTCGGCCCCCACCACGGTGTCGTGGTCGCCGATCCGGGACTGTGGGAGGAACTGCGCCCGGACAAGCTGCTGCCCTCCACCGATGACGTGCCGGAACGCTTCGAGCTGGGCACCCTGCCGTACGAGATGCTCGCCGGCACCACCGCAGCCGTGGACTACATCGCCTCCCTGGCGTCCTCCGCGGGCGACCGGCGCAGCCGGGTGCTGGAGTCGATGCGAGCGGTCGAGGCATACGAGGAGGAGCTGCTGGGGCGGCTGCTGGAGGGGCTGTCGGGCATCGGCAAGGTGCGGCTGTACGGAGCGCCGGCACGCCGTACGCCGACGGTGTTCTTCTCCGTGGCGGGAGTGCCGGGCCGGGAGGTCTACGAACGGCTGGCGCGACTCGGTGTGAACGCCCCCGCGGGCAACTTCTACGCGCTGGAGGCGGCGCGGTTGCTGGGGCTCGGCGACACCGGCGCGGTGCGTGCCGGGCTCGCCCCGTACGTCGACGGCGAGGACGTGCAGCGGCTGATCGACGGTGTCGCGGAGGTGGCCAAGTGAACCGCGGAGTGCTGGTCACGGGCGCGTCCCGGGGCATCGGCCGGGCCATCGCCGCGGCGTTCGCGCAGGCCGGGGACCGGGTCGCGGTGCACTACAACAGGTCCGCGCGGGAGGCCGAGCAGGTGGCGGCGTCGCTTCCGGGCGAGGGGCACGTCACCGTCCGGGCGGACATGGCTGACGCGGAGGCGGTGCGGCGTGCTGTGGACACGGCCGCCACGGATCTGGGGCGCCTGGACGTGCTGGTCAACAACGCCGGCGTGTTCCTGGCGCACCCGCCGTTGAGCACCTCGTACGAACAGTGGCAGGCGGCGTGGTCGGCGACGCTCGGCACCAATCTCACCGGCGCGGCCAACGCGACGTTCTGCGCGGTGCCGCACCTGGTGGCGGCGGGCGGCGGTGTGGTCGTCAACGTCTCCAGCCGCGGGGCGTTCCGCGGCGAACCCGACTGCCCGGCGTACGGCGCGTCCAAGGCGGCGCTGAACGCCTTCGGCCAGTCGATGGCCGTGGCGCTGGCCGGTCGGAACATCAGTGTGGCCACGGTGGCGCCGGGCTTCGTGGACACCGACATGGCCCGCTCGGTCCTCGACGGCCCGGACGGCGAGGCGGTGCGCCGGCAGTCGCCGTTCGGGCGGGTGGCCCGCCCGCAGGAGGTCGCGGCCGCGGTGCTGTGGCTCGCCTCGCCGGAGGCGGTGTTCGCCAGCGGCACCATCATCGACGTCAACGGGGCTTCCTACCTGCGCAGCTGACCACGGTGGCGGGCGGGCACCGGGGCACTGAGGGCAGCCGGCTGGGGGTGGGCGGCACCCTCCTCCGGTCCGCCGCGCGCGTCGCGCCCGCGGCAGACCGGTGTCCTCTCAGGCCCGGCGGCTCGCGCCGCCGGACGGATCCCGCGATGCCCGAGGGCCCTCGCGCCGACCCTGGCCGGCCCCTCCGAGTGCGAGCAACCTGGCCAACACCGCTACCCGCATACCGGCGGCCGCTGCGTGATCATGGGTTGCCCAGGCCACGGAAGGAACGTCATGACGACCAAGCAAGAGGCGGCGGAGGCGGTCCGCGGGTCGAAGGCCCGGCTCGGACTGACCCGGACCTAGATCGCCGAGGCGATCGGACGACCGGTGGCATGGACCACCGCCGCTTTGCTGGGACAGCATCCGCTCGGCGCGGACGAGGCGAACACCGCGGCCTCCCTCCTCGACCTCGATGAGGACACCAAGTTCGCCCTGCGACTGCAGCCCACCAGCCGCGCGCTCGACTCCGCCGTCCCCGTCGACCCGACCATGTACCGGATTTACGAAGTGCTCCAGGTCTACGGTCCGACGATCAAGGAACTCATTCACGAGCAGTTCGGCGACGGCATCATGAGCGCCGTCAACTTCCGCTTGGACGTCCGGCGCGTCCCCGACCCGGCAGGCGACCGGGCCGTGGTCGTACTCGACGGCAAGTTCCTGCCGTACCAGTGGTGAGGCCGATCCTCGGAGGGCAGCCCGGCCTTCCGTGAACGGTGCCGGGACCGGGCATCCGCCTCCCGGGCGACGCCTGGCAAGTGCCGTCATGTCCAGGTCCCGTACGCCCCGGGCAGGTGCGCCGTCGCGGCGCCGCGTGGCAAAGGTCGCCGGGTTAGACTCGCGGCCCGGATGCGGAGAGGAGCGGACACGTGAGCGCAGCACCCATACGGTTCGGCATCGTGGGCAGTGGCTGGCGGGCCGAGTTCTTCGCCCGGCTGGCGAGGGCGCTGCCCGAACGGCTGGCGGTGGCCGGCGTGGTGACGCGCTCGGCCGAACGCGTCGCCCAGGTGGAGGCGGAGTGGGGGGTGCCCGCCTTCCGGACGGTCGGCGAACTGTGCGGTACCGAACCGGAGTTCGTGATCGCGTCGGTGCCGGGGGAGGTCGCGCCCCAGGTCGTACGGGAACTCGTCGAGCACGAGGTGCCGGTCCTCGCGGAGACACCGCCGGCGCCCGACGTGCGCGGGCTTCGGGAGTTGTGGGATGCCGTGGGAGGCGCGACGCGCGCCGGGGGCGGCGGACTCGTCCAGGTCGCGGAGCAGTACATACTGATGCCCGGCCACGCCGCTCGCATCGCCCTCGTACGAGAAGGGGTGATCGGCGAGGTCACGTCCGTCCAGGTGTCCTCGACCCACATGTATCACGCGATGTCGCTGATCCGGCACACGCTGGGTGTCGGTTGCGGGCCCGTGACGGTGACCGCCCGGGCCTTCACCGCCCCGCTCGCCGACCCGCTGTCGCCCGGCGGCTGGTCGGACGACCTCACGCCCAAGGACGCCGTCACCACCCTCGCTCTCCTGGACTTCGGCGGGGCCCGCACGGGCCTGTACGACTTCACGGACAACCAGTGGTGGAATCCGCTGCGCGCCCGCCGGGTCGTGGTGCGCGGCTCGCTCGGCGAGATCGTGGACGACACGGTGGTGCGGATGGCCGATCCGCGCACGCCCGTGGAGTCCCCGCTGATACGTCGCCGCACCGGCACTGACCTCAACCTCGAAGGGGCGGAGGTGCACCACATCTCGTTCGACGGACGGGTGGTGTGGCGCAACGACTATCTGGGCGCGAGCCTGTCCGAGGACGACCTCGCCGTGGTGGACCTGCTGTGCCGTATGGGCGCATGGGTCCGGGACGCCGGCCCGGAACCGTATCCGCTGGCCGAGGGCTGCCAGGACCATCTGCTGGCGTTGGCTATCGACGAGTCAGCGCGTACAGGGGTGCCGGTGACGACCGCGGTGGAGGCGTGGGCGGCCCGCTGATCCCGCCGGCCGCCCGGCTCCCTGTCGACGGCGTTCACCGACGACGAAGCCACCGTTCGGCAAGTGGCGGCCATGCCATGCCATGCTGGGCTTCCTGTTCAGCGTGACTCCTCCCCCCGGATAAGTCCGGGGGGCTTCTCCGGTCGGTGGCTAGGCCGCGTCGGGAAGGACCAGCCCGGCCCTGATGGCGACGTTGAGTGCGCCGACCTGGTCGGCGTTGGCGGTGTGCCCGCACTGTGTGCACTCGAATTTCTGTTGTGTGGGGCGGTTCTCTCCGCTGGTGTGCCCGCATTCGGGGCAGGTGCGGGAGGTGTTGCGGGGGTCCACCGGGATCAGTCTGCGACCGGCGCTTTCAGCCTTGTGCGCGAGGATGCCCAGGAACACCCCCCAACCCGCGTCGTGGATGCTTCGGTTCAGTCCGGCCTTGGCGGCGGCTCCGTTCGGGAGGAACGCGCCCGGCTGGTCGGGGTCAGGTTTGGCCTTGGGGGTGCGGACCATGTTCGCGATGCTCAGGCGCTCATGTGCGATCACGTCGTAGGTACGGACCATCGCCAGCGCGGTCTTGTGTGCGTGGTCGGTGCGCTGGCGTCGCACCTTGCGATGCAGCTTGGCGACCTTCTCCACCGCCCGGCGGTGCCGGGCGGTGCGGTTCTCGCGCCGATGCCGGGGGAACGCCTTGAGAGCCCGCTGCGCGTCGGCGAGAGCATCGGCGTTGCGCCGTCCGTGCCTCGGGTTGGGCTGGTGCTCGCCCTCGGACGTGGTCAGGAAGTGGGCTACGCCCATGTCGATGCCGGTGACCGCGCCCGTGGCGGGGAGCGGTTCGGCGGGTACCTCGTCGCAGGCGAGGATGACGTACCACTGTCGTCCCTCGCGCTTGACGGACACCGTCTTGACCCGGCCACGCACGGCCCGGTGCTGGTGCACGCGCACGTGCCCGACGCCTTGCAGACGGACGCGGGTGACGGGGTCGTGCGGGGTGGAGTCCCACCGGCAGCCGTCGCCGTCCTTGGGGAAGTCCACCGTGTCGAACCAGTTCACTCCGCGAAAGCGGGGATAGCCGGGCTTGTCTCCAGCCGTGACGCGCCGGAAGAACGCGGCGAACGCCTTGTCCAACCGGCGCAACGTCGCCTGCTGCGAGCTGAACGACCAGCGTCCCTGACGCTCCGGGTCGAATGCCCGGATGTCCTTGAGCTGCACGGACTGCATGCCGTACGTGACGCTGGTCTTGGAGGGGTGCCGGTAGGCGTCGCGGCGTTCCTGCAACGCGGCGTTGTAGAGCGAGCAGTGATCCCGCAGCATCTCGGACAGGGCCTGCGTCTGGCGGACGGTAGGGCGCAGGAGGAACTTATACGCGCGGTGCACGCTCAGCCGCCTCCTCCTCCTGCTTCTTCGTCCAGGGGCGTTCCCACTGGGTGTTGATGTACTTCTCGACCGTGTCCGCGCTGACCGCGCCAACCGAGGCGACGAAGAACGACGACGACCACAGCGTGGGCATCCGCGACTTCAGATGCGGGAACTCCTCCCGCAGCACGCGGGAGGTGAACCCCTTGAACTGGTTCGCCACGTAGGACGCGGACGCTTTCGGCTCGTGCTTGACGAACAAGTGCACGTGATCAGGCATCACCTCAAGGGCGATGATCTCCCAGCCCTTCTCAGCAGCCTTGGCCTCAATCAGCTCACGCAGCCGGACCGCGACACGGCCACCAAGAACCCGGCGGCGATACTTCGGGCACCACACCACATGCAGCCCCAAGTCATACACGCCACCGGAGTACCGGCGAACCTTCCGTGCCACAGTCACGACGGCCACTATACACACGTCGCGCATCTACTTCCTGAGGTCAACAGTGCAGACTCGTACGCACAGTTGAGGTCAGAGCAGAGGCTGTGGGTGGCGGCGCTCCACTTTGGCTGTGTATGTCATGATCGCGTCACCCCAAGCGAGCTTTGGGGTCCAGGCGGCGCAAGACCCCCAGCGCGGCTGCCGCGTCGCGAGTGTTGGCGCGATTGACTGAAAGTCTTGACATGACTATGACCCTTTGGTGATATCTGACTTGTAGCGTTTGATTGTGTTCACTTCGTTGCTCCGCAGGTAGGGCTGCGGGATGCTTTTTGTTCGGTAGTCATAGGTTGTGCTGCGGCACATGCGGCCCTGCCAGACCGCCGGATTCAGGATGTTCGTTGCCCTGTGGCTGTTCCTGGGTGTCAGTGGGCCCTCGCCGAGTCGCAGCCGCTGGGCGCGGGAGAGACCTCTTCGCGGTGGGGCGAAAGGAGCCGCTCTTCGCCGGGGTACGGCTTTCCGGCGCTGTCGACACCGCGCGGCCGGGATCGGCCCTGACGTCCTCGACTTGATCGACGCGGCGAACTTCCCTCGTGACAAGGGCGATTGACCGCCCCGCTCGTGGTCATCGCCTGCTCGTCATACGGCTGCCGTCCTGTCAGGGCGCTGCACTGGAGGAAAAACGATGAGAAAACCAATCCGCGGAGTGCTGGCCGCGTTCACCGGAGCACTCCTGCTCTCCACGGGGATCGCCGCGGCCGGAGGACCGACGGCCAAGGCCGAGGACAACGGCCTCGGCGCGAAGCCCGCAATGGGCTGGAGCAGCTGGAGCTTCATCCGCCGCAACCCGACTGCCCAGAACATCGAGGCGCAGGCAAAGGCGATGAAGGACAGCGGCCTGACCAAGGCCGGCTTCATCTACGCCAACGTGGACGACTTCTGGTACCACTGCCCCGGCAGCCAGGGCCCAAACGTCGACACATACGGCCGCTGGGTCACCGACGAGACCAAGTTCCCGCCGAGCAGTACGGAGAACGGCATCCAGGTCGTCGCCGACTACGTCCACTCCCTGGGCCTGAAGTTCGGCCTGTACGTCACCCCCGGCATCTCCAAGCAGGCCGTCGCCCAGAACACCGCGATCGAGGGCACCGCGTACCACGCCCAGGACATCGCCACCACGACGGCGGAGCAGAACTACAACTGCGGCGGGATGGTGGGCATCGACTACACCAAGCCCGGCGCGCAGCAGTTCGTCAACTCCTGGGCGGACCAGTTCTCCGGCTGGGGCGTGGACTACATCAAGATCGACGGCGTCGGCACCCCCGACATCCCCGACGTACAGGCGTGGTCCGACGCCCTGAAGCAGACCGGGCGCCCCATCCGCCTGGAGCTGTCCAACAGCCTGGACATCAACAACGCGGCGACCTGGGCGAAGTTGTCGGACGGCTGGCGCACCGGCGGCGACATCGAGTGCTACTGCGGACCGAATGGCAGTAGCTACCCGCTGACGCAGTGGTCGTCCCTCTCCTCGCGCTTCAACCAGGCCGCCAACTGGGCGCCTTACGGCGGCCCCGGGGGCTTCAACGACTACGACTCGCTGGAGATCGGCAACGGCGCCAATGACGGCCTGACGCCGGACGAGCGCAAAACCCAGATGAGCCTGTGGTCGCTGGCCGCCTCACCCCTCATCCTGGGCACCGACCTGACCCACCTCGACCCCACCGACCTCAGCCTGCTGAACAACACCGACGTCTTGTCGGTCGACCAGGACGCCATCGACGCCAAGCGGATCTCCGCGGACTCCACCACCCAGGTGTTCGCCAAGACCGAGAAGAGCGGTGACGTGGTCGTCGGCCTGTTCAACACGGGCTCGGCCCCCCGGGCCGTCTCCACCACCGTCGCCGCACTGGGGCTGCCCACGGCTCGCGACTATTCCCTGCAGGATCTGTGGAGCCACAAGCAGACCGAGTCGACCGGCACGATCGCGGCCGACGTCCCGCCTCACGGCGTGGCCCTGTACCGCGTCCACGCCCTCGATCACGTCCTCCGGGGCGTCGACCCCGACGTCTCGCTCGCGCTGAACTGGGCGCCCGCGGCCGGCGACAGCACCCAGCGCACCGTTACCGAGGTGCTGGCCGACAACGGAGCGACTCCCGTCACGAGCGTCGGCCTCAAGCTCACCGGGCCGTCCGGCGTGACGGTCACTACCAGTTCCAGGACCAAGGTCAGGAAGGTGAAGGGCGGGAGTACGGCGCAGGCCACCTTCAAGGTGACCATCCCACCGTCAACCGCGCTCTTCTCCTCCAGCGCGTTCCACGCGTCCGCGACGTACCGGTACGTCTCCGGCACGACCGCTCAGCTGTCGGTCGGTGACACGATCACCGTTAACCACGCCGTCCTGACGCCGTACAAGACGTTCGCCGCGACCACGTCCGACTTCAGCCAGTCCGGCACCCAACTCGGTATCCGGGCCCAGGGCGCGGACTTGTGGGACAGCATCAACGAGTACGGTTCCATCTACCTGCCAGGGGCCGAGCACGACGGTTCCACGACCACGGTGAAGATCAACTCCCAAGCGGACACCGACGTCTGGGCGAAGGCCGGCATCATGGTCCGCAATGCCATCACCAGCGCCGACACCTCACCGGGCTACCTGGCCCTCGTTGAAACCCCCAGCAACGGCTATCTCCTCGACTGGGACAGCAACGGTGACGGCCGGCTCGACTCCCAGGACTCGATCGGCACGGCCACCTACCCCTCCTGGCTGAAGCTGGTTCGGAACGGCACCACCTACAGCGGCTACTACTCCACCGACGACACCACCTGGAACCTCGTCGGCACCGTCACCGTCCCGACGGCGGCGGCCACCCAGGACGTCGGCCTCGCCGTCACCTCGCACGCCCCGGAAACCACCGGGGAGGTCGACTTCGACCGCTTCACCACCAGCAAGTAGCGCTTCGCAGATGAGGTAATGCGCTGGGTGCCCCGCGGGTGGGCGCGATGCCTGCCCGCCGGGCACCCAACGGTTCACCCTTCCCGGTTGGAGCCGCAGAAGGCCGTTCAGCGGGTCGCACGCCTAAAGACCGTCTCACGAGCCGATCTCGCCCACTACCTGCTCACCCACATCGACGACCATGACACCTGGCAGAAAACAGTCGAAGTCTCATCGTGAACCTCATGTCGGACTTCGCGGGCAACTTGTGACCTCTCCATTTTCTCTATCGCCCATGGCCTTGCAGTAGTGCGAAGCCTTTGCGATCGAGTGTCAGTGATCTGCTCGAATGTCTTCGGTCGCCCCATGTCGGCCCGCGTGATCAGAACGGCCAGGCGGCGCGTAGCTCCGCGACCCTGCGGTCGAGCGCCATTCGTTCCGAGGGTGCGCGACCGAGCGCCAGCGTATACGCGCGCAGCTGGCAGGGGAGGATGCGGAATGACGCCAGGAGCTCAAGGGCGATGAACGCCGTCGTCGCGAGCGCCGCGGTGGCGAGTTTGCGGCCGGGCGACGCCTGAGACCACCACTCGCCGAGCGAGAGGAAGTCGCGCTGGCCGCTCAGCGGCGGCGGCACCGGCTCGAACGTGTGTGACCAGGTCTGGAGCGCGCCAGCGAGCAGCATCCCGCCGACGGCGAGGGCGGGCGCGTGCGGAATGCCGGCGGCGGCGAAGAGCGTCGCCGCGAGCGTCATCATCGCCACCACCGCGGTGGTCAGCGCGCCGATGCGGCGGCCGTAGAGGTATCCGTTTGCGCTGAGCAGCGCGGCGAGCGGCAGCGCCAGCGAGAGGTACGGCGCATCGAGCGGCGACGGGAGCGTGACCTGTGCGAGTGCCGCCAGCGCCGAGAAGCACACGATCGGCGTGCACACTGCGTGTCCGACGCGGCTGATCCGGTGGGTGTGGAACAGCTCGTAAAGTGTCATCTGAAAATCGGCGTCGAACACTGCGTAGTGCGCCTGCGGGACGATCGTGAGGTAGCGGACGATGGCGTGCGCGCGGCTCTCGGACGGACGTTGGCCCGGCATGTCAATGCTCCTATCAGCCCGGCGTTGCGCCGGACCGGGTGACGGTCCGGCGTCTCATCAGCGGTCAGTCGGTGCCTTGGGGCCCGGCGACACCACCCCCCCAGGTCATACCTGCGAACAGGGGGCAACAGTCATACCGGGCCCGGAGGCCAGGAGCCCCGTTGCAGGGCCACGAAAAAAGTAACGGGCCAGCGGCCCGGTGGCCTCAGTTCTTCACGGTGAAGCCGGCGCGCAGGAGCGACTCGTCGCGGGAAGACGGGCCGACGAGCAGTTCGAAGTCGCCTGGTTCGACCAGGCGGTTCCCGTCGGCGTCCACGATCGTGCACTCCGCGACCGGCAGCTCGACGGAGACCTCGCGTGACTCGCCGGGGGCGAGGCTCACCTGCCGGTAGGTTTTCAGTTCCTTCTCGGCCCAGGTCACCGAGGTGACGGAGTCGCTGATGTACACCTGCACGGTCTCCAGCGCGGGTCGGGTGCCGGTGTTGCGGAGGGTGAGCCGCGCGCGCACGGTGCCGCCCGTCCCGACGACGGGGGCGAGCACCTCCAGGTCGGTGTAGTCGACCGTGGTGTAGCTCAGGCCTTCCCCGAAGGCGAAGGCCGGGCTCTGCGTGAGGTCGGCGTAGCGGCTGCCGTGCTGGCCGCGCACCTGGTTGTAGTACGTCGGCTGCTGGCCCGCGTGCCGGGCGAAGGAGATCGGCAGCCGTCCGGAGGGCTCGACCAGGCCCAGCAGCAGTTCGGCCACGGCCCGTCCCCCGGTCATCCCCGGGTTGAAGGCGTGCACGATCGCCGCCGCGCCGAGCGCGGAGGGCGGCAGCACGAGGGGCTTGGAGCTGATGACCACGACGACGAGCGGTGTGCCCGTCGCGGCGAGGGCGTCCAGCAGGGCGACCTGGCCGCCGACGAGTTCCAGGGTCGCGGTCGACCGTCCCTCACCGACCAGCTCGATACGGTCGCCGACGACAGCGACGGCGTAGTCGGCGTCCCGGGCGGCGGCGACGGCCTCGGCGATGAGGCCGTCGTCGGGGGCGGCCGGGATGACGACCTCGGGGCGGGGCTGGCCGTCGGGGAAGAACGCGCCCTCGGAGTCGGGACCGACGGTCGAGATGTCGGCGCCCCGCGCGTGGGTGACGGTCCAGTTCGCGGGAACGTGCTCGCGGAAGCCGTCGAGCACGGTCCGGATCATGGCGCGCGGGTGGCCGTCGGGCAGCCAGTCGGCCTGGCCCGAGGAACCGGCCCAGTCGCCGAGCTGGGTCTGCGCGTCGTCGGCGTTGGGCCCGATGACGGCGACGGTACGGGGCGGGGTGGCGGGTCCGGCGAGGGCGCGGCCGTCGTCGCCGGCCTCGAAGCCGCCGGCGAGCGGCAGGGCGCCGTCGTTGGTGAGCAGGACCAGCGAGCGGCGGGCCGCTTCGAGGTTCAGCTCGGCGTGCTCCGCGCTGCCGATGACGAGCGCCTGACGGTCGGTGTCGGGGCGGCGGGGGTTCTCGAACAGGCCCAGTTCGAACTTGAGGGTGAGGATCCGGCGGACCGCCGCGTCGATCTCCGCCTCGTCGAGGGTGCCCTGGACGACCGCCTCTTGGGCGCCCGCGAAGAACTGCGGTGTCGTCATCACCATGTCGTTGCCCGCGTGGACCGCCGCGGCGGCGGCCTGCGCGTGGTCGGCGAAGATGTGCTGCTCCCACACCATGCGGCCGACGTTGTCCCAGTCGGTGACCAGGGTGCCGGTGTAGCCCCACTCGCCGCGCAGCACCTCGTTGAGCAGCCAGTTGTTCACCGTGATGGGTACGCCGTCCATCGACTGGTAGCCCAGCATGAACGTACGGCAGCCCTCGCGGGCCACACGTTCGAACGGAGGCAGGAACCACGAGCGGAGCTTGCGCCGCGAGATGTCCGCCTCGCTCGCGTCCCGGCCGCCCTGTGTCTCGGAGTAGCCCGCGAAGTGCTTGGCGCAGGCCAGGATCGCGGTCGGATCGTCCAGTCCCTGGCCCTGGTAGCCGCGTACCATCGCCGAGGCGAGTTCACCGATGAGGAAGGGGTCCTCGCCGAACGTCTCGCTCACCCGGCCCCAGCGCAGGTCGCGCGTGATGCAGAGCACCGGGGAGAACGTCCAGTGGACCCCGGTCGCCGCGACCTCGACGGCCGTGGCGCGGGCGATGCGCTCCACGAGTTCCGGGTCCCAGGTCGCGGCCATGCCGAGCTGCGTGGGGTAGATCGTCGCGCCCTCCCAGAAGGAGTGGCCGTGGATGCAGTCCTCCGCGACGAGCAGCGGGATGCGCAGGCGGCTCCGTTCGGTGAGCTCAGCCGCTTCGAGGATCCGCTCGGGCGCGGCGTGGAGGATCGAACCGGCGTGGAAGTCCTCGACGAGGTGCCGTACGCCGTCCTTCGCGTTCAGCTGGAGCAACTGACCGACCTTTTCGGGCAGCGTCATACGGCCGAGAAGGTCGGTGACCCGCTCTGCCACGGGCAGCGAGGGGTCGCGGTAGGGCGGGAAGGGGCCCACAGGGGTTCCTTTCACAACGTCGGTGACGTTCGCGTCGGGCGGGGCATGTGGATCGGGTAGCGCGGTGGTGCGGTGGTGCCGTCGGAGTCGGAGCGCTCCCACGCGCGGCTCCGCGGGCAGGAATCGCTCCATGACGTACGGTACGCCCAATGCCGACCAGGTGGTAGGTATGTTGTCTGTGCGCATGTGATTCCGTGCGCGTGTGGTGGTGACCCCGACCGACAGAACCGGGAGAGTGACGCGATGTCCGTCGAAGCGCGGCGCGGCTACGCGAAAGGCCGCGCGAAGCGGAGCGAGATCCTCGGCCAGGCCATGTCGATGTTCGGCGAGGCCGGCTACCGGGGCGCGTCGCTCCGTACGATCGCGACTCGCTGCGGGCTCTCGCACCCCGGACTGCTGCATCACTTCCCGACCAAGGAATCACTGCTGGTCGCGGTGCTCGAGCACCGGGACGAGGTCGACGACGCGTGGCTCTCCCTCGGCGATCCGGTCGGCGTCGGCCGGCTGCGCCGCCTGGTCGATCTGGCCGCGCTGAACGCGACGCGACGCGGGATCGTGGAGCTCTTCTCAGTCCTCGCGGCGGAGGCGACCGCCGCCGACCACCCCGCCCACGCGTATTTCGTACGGCGGTACCGGGCCTCGGTCGCGGACGCGCGACGCGCCTACCAACAGGCCTGCGACGAGGGCGCGTTGCGCGCGGGCATCACTCCCGACGCGGCGGCCCAGCAGCTGATCGCCCTGATGGACGGGCTCCAGGTGCAGTGGCTTCTCAGCGACTGCGCGACGGACATGGCGGGTGTGATGCACGCGCACGTCCAGGCACAACTCACCGTCCCGCTCTGAGCGTACGGACGAGGCCCCCACCCTTGGGCGCAGGCCTCTTGTCTCGCGGGGGTGTGGTCAGCGGGACAGCGACCGGGCTCCGTGTTCGGGCACAGGGTTATGCGAAGGGAATCCGATCCACTTGCGGATACGCGAGTTCGCGTCCACCTGGTGTTCACGAAGCCGAATCGCAGACATTGGGATAGATCCGTTTCTAGATCCCGGAGTCGTAACGTGGTGTGCTGTGTTGTTCGGCGACTCGTACGGTGCTCAACGGGGGTGTCGGCAGGATGGTGCAACTCGCCCGCTCCAACCTGCGCAACATCCCCCGGCCGTAGCGCGGCGGTCAGGTGGGATTCCTGGCGGTCAGGGCGGTGACGGTGACGGTGCCGTCGCACTCGGCGAACTCCCCGTCGTCCAGGGCGGTCTGGTGCTTTCCGGCCCCCGGCAGCCCGATCACCAGGGTGGGGTACACCACCGGTGCCGAACCGGAGACGCAGTATCCGTCGGCCTCGCCCTGGACCTGCACGAAGGTGAGCTTGACCCAGGTCCGGCCGCCGTGCGCCAGCCGGACCGCGGAGGCGGTGCCGCTGTGCCGTACCTTCAGCGGGACGTTGAGCCGGGGGGAACCGTTGGCCGCGCCGGCGACGGTGGGGAATCCCTTCAGGGTGCAGGCGGTCCTGCCGGTGTTGGTGAAGGCCACGATCGCGGCACCGGTGCCGGTGCCTGCGGGACGGTGGGCGGCCTGGTGGGCCGGCGAGACCTTCAGCACGGCCGCGGTGCAGGGGTGTGCCGCGGTGGAGGCGGCGGGAGCGGCCGGGGCGTCGGAACCGTCGGTGGCGGTCGGAGTGCAGCCGATGAGCACGGCGGCGGCCGGAACCAGGGCCGTCGCCGTCACGGCCCGGCGGATGGTGCGGTGGCGCATGGGTACCCCTCACGTACACGGCCGGCTGTCACCGGCATTCGGGGCAGAACACACCATCTCCTCCGCTTCCGGTTTCCATCGACTACGAAGTGTAGCGAAGTGGTGACGAAAACGGGTCAATTCGGTCGCGCTCCGTTCTCCACCGAGGACAACAGCGCCAAGGTCACCGCCATCCGCCTGCTCGACCCCGACCGCTTCGGCCCCGCCCAGTAGGTCCGCCAGCGTCTTTATGGCGTCGGCCGGCACCGCCGTGATGGGGTTGCAGCCACGGCGCGCACTCCCTGCGTGTCCGCTACGTTCTGTCACGGAGGGCAGGGAAACGGCCCGGCGATGCTCGGACCCGTCATGTCCTTTCGGCACCGCCGGCCCCTGTGATCCCAAGGGCGAGGACCGGCGTACGGTCACCCCGTGCGCCGGGCCGAACCGCTGATGCGCCGTGGGTCCTGAAGGCCGGGTTGCCCCTGGCGGCACGCCGCCAGGGGCAACCCGAGCCGGCCACGGGCACCGGCGCTCTATCGCGGCGGCTACTCGTAGCC
>NZ_RJVR01000001.1 GCF_003999195.1 Streptomyces soli | reverse complement strand
AGAAGGTCGAGGAGATCGTGCACGCAACCCGCTTCACCAGGCCGGAGGGCAAGACCCACTGGTCGACGCGGGACATGGCCAAGGCCCAGGGCGTGTCCAGGGCAACCGTGCAACGCATCTGGTCTGCCCGGGGGTTGAAACCGCACTTGGTCAAGACGTTCAAGCTGAGCAACGACAAGCAGTTCGAGGACAAGCTCGTCGACGTGGTCGGACTGTACCTGAGCCCGCCCGAGGGCGCGGTGGTCCTCAGCGTCGACGAGAAGTCCCAGTGCCAGGCCCTGGACCGGACCCAGCCCAGCCTGCCGATGATCCCCGGCCGGGCCGGCACCATGACGCATGACTACAAGCGCAACGGGACCACCACCTTGTTCGCCGCGCTGAACATCCTCACCGGCACGATCCTGGGCAAGTGCCTCCCACGCCACCGCAACGGCGAGTTCCTGAAGTTCCTGCGGCTGATCGACCGCACCGTGGCCAAGGACAAGCAGATCCACCTGATCCTGGACAACTACTCCACCCACAAGCACGCCAACGTCCGTGCCTGGCTAGAGAAGCACCCTCGTTTCCACCTCCACTTCATCCCCACCAGCTCCTCCTGGCTGAACCTCGTCGAGCGCTGGTTCCGCGAGATCACCGACAAGGCCATCCGACGCGGCAGCTTCACCTCGGTACAAGAACTCATCAACGCGATACAAGAGTTCATCGACGTCCACAACGACGACCCCAAGCCCTTCGTCTGGACCGCCACTGCCGACGAGATCATCGAGAAAGTCCAGCGCGGACGCGTCGCCCTGAAAGCAGTCACTCAAAACTGAGACACACCACTAGTCTTGCCGGCTCTGCTCTTCCCGGCGGATTCGTGGTGGCCGGGGCAGACTCCGGCCCAGGAGGCGAGGTGTCCGGCGGTGCGGAGCGCGTCATGTCGCCGCCGGTCTCGGCGATGATGACCTCGGCAGTGATCCGTCCGACGCCGGGGATGGTCTCCAGCAGCTCAAGCTGGTGGGCAAAAGGGCGCATCTCCTCCTCGATCCGCGCGGACAGCCCGGCGATCGCGGCCTTGAGCTGGTCGATGCGTTCCAGGTGCAGACGGCACAAGAACGCGTGGTGCCCGCTGAAGTTGCCCATCAGAGCCTCCACCAGGGCGGGATCTTGGGGCGCATGCGGGCCTTCGCCATCTGGGCCAGGACATGGACGTCGCGCTCGCCGCTGATGAGCGCCTCCAGCATGGCCCGCCCGGAGACCACGAGAATGTCGGTGGCTGCGGCCCCTCGGACGGCTCCCTCACCAGACTCGTATGCGGGCTCGGCGGCCCAAACATCAAGCGGCGTCGGCGGACAGCCCCCGTACCGATTTTCACGCCCGCGAGGCGTCACCACAGGTGAACGGCTGACTCCTATGGCTGTCAAGCCGCAGGGGCGAGGTCGGTTTGAGGGATTCGTTCTGTTGGTGTGGTCGTCAGGGGTCGGTAGACCTCGCGGGCGACGAACCGCTTGAGGCAGCGCATGATGTCCTTCTTCGAGAGCCCTTCCTTCGTGCGGCGCTCGACGTAGGTTCGGGTGCACTCATCGAAGCGCATGCGGACGAGCACGATGGTGTGCAGGGCGTTGTTCGCAGCTCGGTCTCCGCCGCGGTTGAGGCGGTGGTGGTGGGTGCGGCCGGGGGAGGCCGGGATGGGGGCGACGCCTGCCAGATGAGCGAACGCCGCCTCCGATCGCATGCGCTCGGGGTTGTCTTTGGCCGAGGCCAGTAATTGCCCGGCGGTCTCGGGGCCGACGCCGAACAGTTCCAGCAGCGCTGGGGCCGCTTGCTGGACGAGCGGGCCGAGCTCAGCGTCCAGCTCGGCGATCTCGCTGTCCATGGCCTGGTGGCGGCGGGCCAGGCGACGCAGTAGCCGGGTCAGGGTGCGTATGAGTTCCGCCCGCTGCAGGTCGGCGACCTGTTCGCGCAGCATCGCGGGTGCCGAGACGAGCAGGCCCCGGTAGTCACCGTCTTGCTCCGGTGCCCCGTTGCGGTAATTCTCCCGGCCGCCCTCGGCCCTCTCGCCGAGCTCGTGCCCCAGATGGTCGGTGAGCTCGCCTTCCAATGCGGACTCCAGGACCTTCCGGGTCAGCTCGGCCAGCAGTCCACCCTCGCCCGTCAGTTCACTTCGCCGGCCTGGCGCGGGACACAAGCTCGGCCACGAGGCCATCGTCCACAGCGTCCAGCACACTCACGGAGCCCTCCGTGGCCTCGATGTCACTTTTCACGTCAGTCATCAACTGTCGCTTCCAGCTCGGGAGTTACACCGTTCACCGCACAGACCCCCTAGCGACAGCGAGACCCCCGTCCCGTGATCTACAAAAGAGGGCCTAGTGCCGGGACCGCACAAGGTGTACCGTACTCGACACGCGATATACGATACTCGACATCCGATATTACCTGGCGATTAGAGTTGTCCCGCCTAGATGAGGAGTGGTCCTTTGACTGACACGCAATCAACGCCCCCCGAGCTGATATCGATCGGCGGGCGGGGCGTGTGGGAACCGCAATCCGGGCAGCTGCTCGATCAGGTCGTGGTTGTCCAGGGCGATCGCATTCTCGGCCTGGAGGCCACGCATCCCGAGAATGCGCGGATTATCGACCTCGGCAATCAGATCATTGCGCCAGGACTCATCGATGCTCATACACATATCCTGCTTCACGGCAACATAGGCGCCGAAGAGGCACGCTATCAGCTGATGGAGGAGTACCCGGCCCACAGGATCGCGCACGCTGTTCAGGCTCTGCGCATTGCCTTGGATCACGGGTTCACCACGATTCGCGACCTGGGGTCGGAAGGCGTCGGCTACGCGGATATCGCGCTTCGCGACGCTGTCGATGAAGGTGTCATTGACGGGCCGCGAGTGCTGGCCGCGGGTCCGGCCTTGTCGTCGACAGGTACATATCCGGTGCTGCACTATCGCCCGGATTGGGTGTTTCCGTCTGGAGTGCAGGTCGTGGACGGCGTGGATGCCTGTCGCCGCGCCGTTCGGGAGCAAATCTCGTACGGGGCTGATTGGATCAAGGTCTACACGAACGCGGGTGCCGGGCGGCAGTTGAACGCCGACGGCTACATCGACTCCGCGCCGAACTGGACTGCAGATGAGCTCGCGGCGATCGTCGATGAAGCGCACATGAGGGGTCGTCGGGTCGCTGCGCATGCGACGTCGGACGTCGGCGTGAGGATGGCCGTCGAAGCCGGCGCCGATTCGATCGAGCATGGCTATTCGATTCGTCCGGATGTTGCGCGACTGATGGCGGAACGCGGAGTCTTCCTGTGTCCCACGGTCCTCGCAGCCGATCACGTGGTCGAGCACCGCGCGAAGGAGCGCGGGCCCATCTGGTCTAGCGTGCTCGAAGTGCAGCAACGGTCGATCCACAACTGCCTTGAAGCGGGTGTCAAGCTCGTGTTCGGCACCGACGTCGGAGGGTTCCCCTGGACGAAGCACAATCAAGCTGAAGAGCTACGGTTTCTCGAGAATGCGGGAGTCCCGCGGGCTGAGATTCTCAGGGGACTGACGACTCACGCGGCAGAACTGCTCGAATTGCAGGGCGAGATCGGGGCGGTTCAAACCGGCAGCAGCGCAGATATCATTGCCGTCACCGGTGATCCGCGCAGTGACTTGGGAGTCTTTGAGCAACTCGGCTTCGTCATGCACCGTGGACGCATCATCCGCGCGACGACGGAGGGCGCGTGATGACATCGCAGAGGTGTATGGCAGTGGGGGGAAACGAGTGAACGCGCAGTTGCTCCCGCTCGAATCTCGTCCTGAAACGATCTCTGATCGGGTTCTCGTGTCGATTCGTGAGGCGATCATCACGCGCACACTTGCTCCCGGCAGCATCGTCACGGAGGCGCAGCTGGCAAAAGACCTCGGTGTGAGCAAGACGCCGGTTCGCGAGGCGCTGCTGAGATTGCGCGAGGTCGGGCTGGTGCACTCGATGCCCGTGCGCGGCATGATGATCATCGAGTCGACGCGAGACACGATGGTGCAGGCCTATGAGCTTCGCGGACTCTTGGAAGAAAGCGCAGCGAAGTTTGCTGCGCAGCGCGCCACCGAGGAGCAGATCGCGGCCATGGAGGCGGCGGCGGCGGAATCTCTCAGACTCGCCAATGAGCATGACGCCGATGGATTCAGGCGCTCCGATCGCACCTTCCACTCGACGCTTTGGTCCGCTTCGGGCAACGCCGAGTTGGAGCGAATCGCAGATAATGCGTATTCACTGAGCAGCGCCCTTCGCGCCATCCATGCGCTCTCCGGTCGGGATTCGATCAATTGCGCTCAGCAGCATGTGGACATCACGCGGGCGATCAAGGAGCGCGACGGGCAACGGGCAGCAGATCTCGTATCTGCTCACGTGCATGACGTGCTCCAGTACTCGTTGGAGTCGCCCTCTTAGGCCCTCATCACGGGTCTGCGCACCGAGAGATGGCTTTGTTCGCCTCAGCGGTTGGGCTGGCGTGCGGCTCGCCAGGTCAGGCGCGTCATCTCGCACTAAGGAGGAACATTGGTTTTCGGAATCCGTAGTCGGGTGGCCATGGTGTTTCGGCCAGGAGGGGGGCTCGGTGACGCGATGTCACTAGCGCTGGCACGAGAGGGCGTTACGGTCATCGAATGCGACGCCAACGCGGAGCGAAGGTCTCGCGGTCGAGGACGTCGTCGCTGCCAGCGTAGGTGCGATTCCGGCCGGTCGTTACGGAACACCCGAGGAGTTCGGGGACGTTGTGGCGTTCTTGGCGAGCGAGAGGGCGTCGTACATCAGCGGCTCCGTCACACGTGTCGACGGCGGGATGATCCCAAGCGTCTATTGACGAAAGGTGAAGATGATGAGAACGAACGAGCAGAGACAAGATATTCGCGAGCGGTTCCTGCGCGTGGATACGGCCAATGTTGCAGACGCCCTGGATGAGCTGGGAATTGTGGATCAGGGGCTGTCTGCCCAATTCACGCCGTTCTCGGGATCACGACTCGGCGGTTGGGCGTACACGATTGCCGGGCAGACCCAGCCTTACGAGGGCACGGGCGACGCGAGCAAGATGGAGGCGTGCGCGGGCATCTCCGAGGGTGAGATCTCGGTGTGGAGTGGTGATGGCCAGGGGATCTGCTATTTCGGTGAGCTGATCGCCCTGGGAATGAAGGAGCGTGGCTCCGCAGGTGCGCTGGTCGGTGGCGGCATTCGCGACATCCGTTGGCTGCAGGAGCACGAGTTCCCTGTGTTCGCGCAGTACCGCACGCCGGTACAGTCGATTGGGCGGTGGCGTGTCACGTCGTGGCAGCAGCCGGTGTCGCTTCCGGGTGCCACCTCTCGCTGGGTCACCGTTGCCCATGGTGATTTCGTTCTCGCAGACGAAGACGGCGTGATCGTCGTTCCCGATGCGGTCGTCGAGAGAATCCTCGAGCGCGCGGAGGCGCTCACCGCCACTGAGGTCGAGATTCGAAAAGCCCTTCGCCTCGGCAAGTCCCTCGCTGAATGCCTGGCCAATTTCGGACATGTCTGATTTTTCATCAGGGGCTGTAGCGCTGGAAGTCATAAAAGGCTGATGCGCTGGAAATCTCAATGCAACATACGCCGAATACCGTATACGGTATTCGGCGTTGCGGCCCGCGATGTCGAGGGACTCCTTTGACCGACCGGGATCTTATGCCGGCGTCAAGAAACACACAGCTGAGGGATGCAAGAAAATGGGTTCTATCACAAAAACCAAGTTGCTGGTGCTGCCGGTGGCTGCGATCGCGCTGATTCTGGCGGGATGCTCTTCAACTCCTGCCGCTTCCGGTGCCGGAGCTTCCACGTCCACGTCGAGCGCGCGGTATGCGGTCTCAGCGACTCTCGTCCGGGCGGAGAAGGCCGGTGCACTGCGAATCGCCATCGACACCGAACCGCCCATCTCGTCGATCGAAGGCACCAAGGCGGTCGGAGTCGTCCCCCAGGTACTCGAAGAGTTCGTCAAGCGAGTCGGCATGAACGTCCAAATCCAGGCGACCGCCACGCCGTTCAGCAGCATGGTCCCCGAGGTGCAGAGCGGACGCGTCGACACCATTGCAGCGGGTATGTACAACACCCCCCCGCGCGCAAAGGTCGTCAACTTCACCGAGCCCGTGCTCTACAACCCAGAGACCTTGATCGCGCCGAAGGGCAACCCGAAGCACATCACGGGCATCAATACGTCGAGCCTGCATGGGCTGACCGTCGGCAGCTACGCGGGCACGACGATGCTGACCGACCTGCAAGCTCTTGCCAAAAAGGATTCGAGCATCAAGGTCAGGTCGTTCACCACGGCAAACCTTCTGGCACTCGCCGTTTCCCAGGGGCAGATCGACGCCGGATACATCGACCAGGTCTCGGGGGCGTACTTCCTGAAGCAGGCCCCGTCGCTCAATTACGAGGTCCTGACGGGTCTTGCCGACACACAACCCAAGTCGGGCACGGGCGACTGCCTGCCGGTCGTCAAGAGCGATCCGCAGTTCGTCAGCCTCTTCAACACGGTGTGGAACGAGATGAAGGCGGATGGCTCGGCAGCCAAGATCATGGAGCAGAACGGGCTCGTTCCAGCAGCCAGCTTCCTCAACGCCAACTGAGGTGTCTTCCGTTCCGGGCCGGACGGTGGTCTGGCCCGGAACGGACCGCACAACAGAATCGCTCTGTGTGAAGCGGCCCCTTGGAAGGAATTGACATGAGTGAAATTATCAGCTGGCTTCCGAGCCTGCTGCAGGGCCTCCTGGTCACCGTCGAGATCACTGTCGTCGCGATGGCGGTGGGGCTCGTGCTTGGCATCGTCTTGGCGACGATGCGCCTGGAGCCCAGTAACCGCTGGTTGTACATACCAGCTACCGTGTACATCGAGCTGATGCGTGGCACTCCGCTGATTCTGCAGCTCTTCTTCGTCTATTTCGCACTGCCGGCAGTGAACATTCACATCGACCCGTTCGTCGCGGGTGTTCTTGCCATCGGTGTGAACTACAGCGCCTATCTCAGCGAGGTCTTCCGGTCGAGCATCCGTTCGGTGCCCCGCGGCCAGTGGGAGGCAGCATCGAGCCTGGGTATGCCGCGGGCGCTGATCATGTGGCGGATCATCTTCCCCCAGGCGGGGCGCCTCGCTCTGCCTGCGACGGGCAACTATTTCATTGGATTGTTCAAGGACAGTGCACTGGCCTCGACCATCTCGGTCACGGAGCTTTTGTTCAGCGGGCAGATCTTGGCGGCCCAGACGTTCCAGTATTTTAAGATCTATGGCGTCGTCGCACTGCTCTACCTCCTCATCAGCTACCCCACGAGCCTCGGGCTTCGGGCGCTCGAGAAACGCATCGATCTGACATCGACGCGGCGAAGTGAGCTGCGCAAGGTGGAGAGGACTGCATGATGGCCGCAAATGAACAGAGCGACACGCGGACGCCGCTGATCGTCGCCCAGAATCTTACGAAGTCGTACGGCAACACACCCGTACTGCACGACTTCAGCCTCGATGTCATGCAGGGCGAGGTGGTCGTGCTGATTGGGCCGAGCGGCTCAGGCAAGACGACGTTCATCCGCACGCTCAACGGCTTGGAGACGGTCGACACCGGGCGGATCGTGGTCAACGGCACCGTGCTGGCCGACAACGCAGTAGCTGGCAACAAGCCTCACAAACCGCACCATCGAACGCTCCAACATGTGCGGCGTGACGTCGGCATGGTCTTCCAGCAGTTCAATCTGTTTCCTCACATGAGCGCACTGGAGAATGTGATGGAAGCACCGGTGCGGGTGCGCAAGACTCCGCGTGAGGTCGCAAAGAAGCGCGCGCTCGAGCTGCTCGACCGCATGGGCCTCGCTGATCGCGCGGATCACCGCCCCCACGAGCTCTCGGGTGGGCAGCAGCAACGTGTCGCGATCTCACGCGCGTTGGCGATGGATCCTTCGGCCATTCTGTTCGACGAAGTGACGTCCGCACTCGATCCTGAGCTCGTCGGAGAGGTGCTGCGCGCAATGCGGGAGCTCGCCGCCGACGGAATGACGATGATCGTCGTGACGCACGAGATGCAGTTCGCGCGTCAGGTCGCGGACCGGGTGGTGATGATGGCTGGCGGACGACTCGTCGAGGAGGGCACGCCTCAGCAGATCTTCTCGTCGCCGAAGGATCCGAGGACGGCCAATTTCGTCCGGAGTATCGTTTCGCCCGATCCTGTAGAGGGTCTGGAGCGGGCCCAGGGTTCCTAGCGAACCTTGGACTGGACCTCGACTGGACCATCGCCCACCAGAGAGTTCGCAACGTCTACGGGCTTTCAGCCGCAGACGACTTCCGTTCGCGCCCGACACCAAGGAAGCCCAACACCCGGGAAGTCAGCGCGGAGTTGCCTCTGGGCCGGCTTCGTGCCACATCGACCGACGACCCGGTCATCCAACTTTCGAGACCGGTCGCCCCGACTTCGACACCCCGGCCCACGGGGGGCATCACCGCAGTGGACGTCATCGCACTGCTAACCAAGCTGACCAGCCCACTGCAGGTCGGCAACTGAACAGGATGAAGTAAACCCATGGATCTCGGAATCAACAATCGTGTCGCCCTCGTGATGGGCGCCGGCGGCGGCCTCGGCGCCGCCATCGCCGCCTCGCTGGCCCGCGAGGGCGTGCGGGTCGCCGGCGGCGACGTCAACCTCGACGCCCTCGACCAGACCCGGCAGGCAATCGAGGCGACCGGCGGCAGGTTCCTGCCTATTCGGGCCGACCTGTCGGACCTGGCTTCCCTCGGCGCAGCCGTCGCCGCCGTGGACAATCAGCTCGGTCCGGTCGACATTCTCGTCAACAACACCGGCGGCCCGCCGCCCACCACGGCCGCCGGTGTCCCGGTGGAC
>NZ_RJVR01000226.1 GCF_003999195.1 Streptomyces soli | reverse complement strand
GTCTGGACCGCCACTGCCGACGAGATCATCGAGAAAGTCCAGCGCGGACGCGTCGCCCTGAAAGCAGTCACTCAAAACTGAGACACACCACTAGCGAGGATGTGGGCCGAGCTCCGCTGGGCGCCCCGCCGCCTCCCCTCTCCCCGCCGGCCGCTCCTGCCACACGCGCGGAGTCGCCGTCCGGGTCATCGTCCCATAGAGCACACCGTGACCGCCGGACCGGAATGACCAGCCGCCCGCCACGCCGAAGTCTGTGTCAGCAGATGAACTCGGCCGTCGACGGTACCAGAACGCATCCGCGATTCCAGCCCCGCGCAGCCAGTCGGTGGCGGCGACCGTGAGCGCCTCCAGCGCGCAGCGCAGCGTCTCGGTGCAGAACTCCAGCCGGTTCAAGTCCCGTACCAGTGCGAGGACATGGGTCGCGTCCGTGCGCACGCGCCCGCCCGCGCGAAGAATCCCAGCTCGGACAGCCGTGCCAGCAGCCGGTCCAGCACCACCTGTTCCTGGCCGTGCCCGACCAGGCGTTCGCGGAAGCCTGACAGGACGGAGAAGTGGAAGCCCTCGTTCTCCAACTCCATGCCCAGCAGGTATTTCCAGTCGATCCTGCCGCGGACCGCGTCCGCTGCCTGGCGGTCCGTCAACCGCTCGGCGAACTGCATCACCGACACCACCGCCAGCATCCCCGGGGCAAGGCCCGGGCCACCCCGAGTCGGGAACGCGGCCGCGAAATCGGTGTCCTGGAACAGGACACCGATTTCGTCGCGGACCCGCATCGCCAGGCGGCCCTTGGGAAACGCCGCCCGGGCCACCCGCACCGTGGCCTCAGGGATCTCAGGAGCAGGGACAGGATTCAGCGACACCGCGCCGATCCTCCTCACTTCCCCGCGAACAGACCGGTCCCCAACAACATCCCACCCCGCGAACCTGCACGTCAGCCGATCCCCAGAATCGGGCGACAGAGTCCCACAGGTTGATCGAATCGCTGGCGCCCTCTCCTTGGGGCGGGCGCATCAGCGGCCAGTAGAAATTGGCTTTGTCGCGGGTTTGGTGATCGATGCTTTCTGATCTTGGTTAGGTCAGGGTGGGTTGCCGCAGCATTTCTTGTACTTGCGGGAGGAGCTGCACCAGCAGGGGCTGTTGCGGGGCGGGGGCCATGCCTGGGCCTGGCCCCGGGCGGCGAGGTCGGCGGCGTATTGGGCCCGGGTGTCCCCGTCCTGTGGGGAGAGGGCCTCCTCACGGGTGAATTCCTCGAAGTCGCTCACGCTGCCCTGCGCGACGCCCAGATGCGGTTCGCCTTCCTCGGACAGGCGGTGCAGGATCTCCTCGACGCGGCGGGTGTGCTCGTGGTGATCAGCACCGTAGGCGTCTTCCAGCGCAGGCCACTGGGTCAGGAGTTTGGTGAACTCTTCCTCGGGCCAGAACAGGGCGCAGGTCATGTGGGGCCGGGACAGGGCGGCGCGGCGTGCGGCGACCTCGGTGGTGAGCTTCTCGATCGAGGCGCGTAGGACGTCCGGGTCACTGCTCTCGGCGGCCCGCAGGTGTTCTGCATCGTGTAGGTCGTCCAGGGTGCCGGGGCCGCGGAGCAGGGCCGGGCGGTGCTCGTGGAGTTCGTCGGCGAGGTGGTCGAGATCGTCGTGCGGCTGGGTGAGGCGGCGCCGGACGCGGTGGCGGCCGATGGCGAGCATCTCGATCCCGTCGGGATCGGGGGCGCGTTCGACTGCGGTGCGGGTGAGGGGTGTGGCAGGTCCGAGGAGATGGGTAAGGCCGGCGGTGAACCAGTCGGCGGCGTCGTGGAGTTCGTCGGCGGTCTCGAAGGTCTCGGCGACGAAGTTCCAGGCCCCGGCGTCGGTGGGATGCCGGCGTCGCAGCTGTGCGGCTGCGTCACGGGCCTCGTCGGTGCGTCCGGCTTCCCACAGGGTGTTGATCCGGTATGCCTCGATCAGATCGGGTTCCTCGCACCCGGCATCCAGCAGCTGCTGGTAGAGGCCGAGTGCGCGGTCGTGCTGGCCGGCGTCGACCCAGCAACCTGCCGCCTCGACGAGGATCTCTTCGCGGTCCTGGGGATACTTCCGCGCCAGGGCCTCAAGTTCCTCGGCCTGCATGACGGGAGTCCGCTCGGCGGGGCTGTGCTGTGGCGGTGCGGGGCGGCGCTTGCGAGACATACGGCCACACTACCGGCGGGACGTCGGCGATGGGACCGGCGCCGACAGGCCGCTCAGAACGGGTGAGGATCGCGGGGATAAACCACAGCGCCATCATGGCCGAGCTGCATCTGGACCCCAAGACAGTGCGGAAGTCAGCAGCCCGGACAGCACGAAGCCCCGGCCATCCGCATGGGGGGGCGAGACGGATGACCGGGGCCGTTGTGATCCGCCCCGGACGGGTGCTCAGTCGGAGTCCGACCGGGGCGGGAGCTTCAGGGGTGGGGGAGTGCCAGGACCACGCCGACGACGAATCCGCACGAGGCGGACACGGTGATGATGAACACCGGGCCCGCGAAGCGACCGACGAAGTCTGCTAACCGCGTCACCGCTGCACACCTCCGCGCGCTTGCAGTTCGAGATACGGATTGCCGGGGGCGGGATCCACTCGCCAGAAGCTCAGGACCTTGGGCTGATACTGACGATGCGTCGGATTCAGTCCCGTGTGCTTGAGCGCCCAGACCTCCACCGGCAACCGGTCGTTGTCGGCCGCTTCCGACTCGGCGCCGCACGCGATGCATGCCACTGAGAAGATCGCTGACGGCGCGCCCTCGGCTGTCTCGGCACTGAGCGTCCACTCCGCCGCCTTGATGATCGTTCGGGAACCCATCAGCGGCCCCGCCTATGGCTACGCGGGTTCGCCTCAGCAACCCGACGGCTCAGCGTCTCAGCCGCACTCAGCGGCCGGAGATCCTCCGGACGCGCGTCCCACTCGCACCCACCGTCGACCGGTCGCAACTGCACATACGGCCCGACATGGCCTCTCACCTCCCCGACCTCGTCCCGCCGGGTATCCACCGCCAACGTGCCCACGGGGGGCACGAATTCTGAATCTGTCTCCATGGGTGCCTCGCGCATCCTGTGTCGCTGCTCGTGTACACAGCGTGTCTGGTCACGGCTAGCATGAGGAGTGGCTGATCCTCTCCAACCGCACCTGTCAAGAGGGGGCGTTGCACGCATGGCAAGCAGCGACGAGCAGCAAGACCCGCAGTCTTTCGTTGAGTTCTACGGCGAGGAGCTTCGGCTCCGACGCGAAGCCGCCGAGCTGACGCAGGCCGAGCTGGGCGAGATAGTCGTCTGCTCGCCTTCGCTGATCGCGCACTACGAGGCAGGTCGTCGCAAGCCCCCCAACGATGTCGCCCAGCGCCTCGACAAGGCCCTGGATACAGGCAATTTCTTCTACCGCATGCGGCGCACGCTGGTCGGCTCCCGGTTCGCTGGTCACTTCGCGCAGGCGGCGGAGCTGGAGACCCAGGCGACGGCTATTAGCGAGTACGCGGCGCTACTGGTGCCGGGTTTGCTCCAGAGCGAGGCGTACGCACGGGCGGTGTTCTGGGCGTACCAGACGAATCCCGTCGCCGAGGACATTGACAAGCGCGTTGTCAACAGGCTGCAGCGGGCGCAGATCCTCAAGCGCGATGACGGCCCGACATTCTGGGCGATCCTCAGCGAAGCCGCGATTCGTACGGTCGTAGGCGGTCCCGCCGTGATGGCCGGACAGCTCCGGCACATTGAGGCGTTGGGGCGCTCCGGCCGGATCCGGGTGCAGGTATTGCCGTTCGCGGTGGGGGCGCACGCCACCATGAACAGCATGCTGAAGCTGATGCGCTTCACCGACGCCCCTGATATGGCGTACGTGGAGGGCCTGTACTCAGGATCGCTCCTCGATGATCCGCTGGTAGTGCGGCGCTGCCAGGACGCATACGATCTGGCCAGGGCTGCCGCATTGCCGCCGGAGGCATCCCTGGACCTGCTCCGCTCGGTGGCAGAGGAATACGAGAATGAGCGCTAGCCACATCCGTACGGCATCCGTCCTCACCACGTGGCGCAAGTCCACCTATAGCGGCGGGGACAACGGCGACTGCATCGAGGTCGCCGACCACATTCCTGGCGTGGTCCCCGTTCGCGACAGCACGGCCCCGCACGGCCCCGCACTGGTTATCCCCGCTGCGTCGTGGGCCGCCTTCATAGCTGAGGTGAAGTCCGGATCGCTGTCCTGACTCCGGCGACGCCCCCCGGGGCTCCGCCACATGGAGCCGAAGGTGTCGGCGTCACAGGGGTCCCCAAGCGTGGCCGGCCTTCCCGGGGGATTGCGCAACCTGCGGCGCCCGGCGATCTTCGCCGGTCGCACTGCGCAATAGCGACGGGACTCTTGCGCAGGCGGTCGCCCGGTCGTGCCGCGCTGCTGCCGTCGGCCCGTCCATGTTGGCTGCGCAGGACTTCACCAACTCCTGTGCAGCGGTGGCCGGGCGCTTGCTCGCGTCCGCCGACGCGGGCGGCCGGGGGTGTGCGGCGTCGGTCCGAGTCCCGCGTGGCCGCTACGTTCTGTCAGACGCCTTGGAGGACAGCAGAACGCCCTGGCGGTCTGTGTTTGGGTAGATCGCCGGGGCCGGTGCCGTACGGACGCCTCGGGCACGGGCGGGCGTACGGGGTCAGGAGCGGTGGGGGCCGTGCCGTCCCTCCGGGGTCTTGGACCAGGACAGGGGCGGCGTCTGCATCGTCCGTCATGCGCCACGGGGGGCTGCGCAGACAGACGGCGGGCTACTGGGGAGTCATCCGCGGTCTTGGCGGTAGGTGTCCCAAAGCTGCTGCGCGGCCTCGCAACGGCCTCTCTGGGCTGCGCAGTCCGCACAGTTCTGAGGGTGGTTGAGGAACACTCGGTATGCGGTCTGGGCGCGGCCCCTGGCGGCAGAGGCGAGGGTGGGCACCATGGCGCCGGCGCTGCTCGCGGTCTCGGCCCGCCGAGGCACGGGGGCGCTCATCGGGAGGCCTCGGCCACGCGCGGGCGCAGCAGCTCACTTGCGGGGACCGGCTCCAGGTCGGCGGGCGCCGCATCCCACTCTTGGCCTCCGTCGCGCGGCCGCAACTGTACGTGGCTGCCTACGTGCCCCATGACGCAACCGACCTTGTCGCGGGTCACGTCCCGTGCCCACGTTCCCACTTCGGGGACTGACTCCTCGGCGTTCATGTGGTCCTCTCCAGGTTGACTTCGGCCCAGAGTCCGCGGTCGTCCGGGGTGGTGCCGTACGAGGTTGCCAGGGCGCGGACGATGCCGCCGCCCGGTGTGTGGATGCTGAGACAGGACATCTCATGATCGCCGGTGGCCGCGATGCGGGCGCGGTTACCGGCAGCGGAGACGGTCACGGTGACCTTGCTGGCTGTGTGGCCAGGACCGTTGGGCCGGGCGGGTCTCGGTGCAGGTGGTCGGGCACCTCGGAGGGTGTCCGGCGCCTGTCGGTCAGCTGCTGACCTTTGCGAGGGTGGCGGCGCGGGCGCCGGAGGGCGGGCACGTGCCGAGCAGCTGCGCGAGGTTGGTGAGGAGGCCGGGTCCGTCGTCGACCATGCGGGCGTACGCGAGGGCCTCCAGCACCTTGGCGGGGAAAGGCGGCGCCCCCGCGCTGCGCACCCTGCCATGGGCTCACGCGGGGGCGTCCGGTCGGCACCGGGGTGTCAGAAGGCCGCGAGTCCGTTGGGCGTACCGTTGCCCGTCGGCCCGTCGTAGCCGGTGACGGCGTTGCACTGGTAGTCGCCACCGCAGTCCGTGGACTTCGCGTTGTTCCCGCCCACGATGTCGTTGAGCCCCGTGGTGCCGCCGTAGAAGTACGACGCGTCCGAGTACCGGCCGGGGTTGCCCGCCAGGGCGATGACCCCTGCGATGTACGGCGCGGACGCGCTGGTACCGCCGATGACGACCCATCCGGGGTAGCCGCCGTAGCTGTCGTACACCGCAGGACCGGTCGTCGGGTCGGCGACCGCCGCCACGTCGGCGACCATCCGGCCGGGGCAGTTCTGGTCGCTCTGCCAGGTCGGTTTGTCGATCCACGCCGAGCAGCCGCTGCCGGCGCCGCCGTAGGAGTTCCCCCACGCCTTCTCGGTCCAGCCACGGGTGTTGGCCGCCCTGCTGAGCGACGTGCCGCCGACGGCGGTCACGCTGGTGAGGTCGGCGGGGAAGTTCGGGACGCCGTACCCGTAGTCGCCGGAGGACACGGTGATCGCCACTCCCGGGTGGCTGTAGTGGGCGGCGTAGTCGTTCGTCCCGTTCACTTCGGGCGTGCCGTAGCTGTTGGACACCTCCGTCGCGCCCAGCGCGACCGCGGTGTCCACGGCATGCGCGAGATTGCCGAGGCTCGCGGTGTTGCCTTCGACGAGCAGGATGTGGCAGTTCGGGCAGGCCGCCGACACCATGTCGAGGTCGAGGGAGATCTCGGCGCCCCAACCTTGGTCACTGGGCAGCGGGCTGGTCTGCCCCTGCTGGTTGACCTTGCTGAAGCAGCCGTTGGCCGTCGTGCAGGCCGGTAGGCCGTACGTCTGTCGGTACACCGCCAGGTCGGCTTCGGCGTTGGGGTCGTTGCCGGCGTCGATGATTGCCACCGTCTGGTCCGTGCCGCCCGAACTTGGCAGGTTGTAGGCCGAGTCCAGGTCGGCGGGGCCGTACCCGCTGGGTAGCGCGGTGGCGGCGGCGGTCGCGGTGCTGGGGGCGTGTGGGCCCCGCACGCCCTTGCCGCCGTCCACATCGGTGCGTATCAGGGAGAAGCATCGTGCGAATCCGGGTCTCGCAGGGCCGCACGCCTCGGTGACGTTCGAGGCGTGCGCGGGCGCGCCGCTGCTTCCCGCTCCGTCGGCGGGGGTGCCCGCGAAGGAGACGGAGGGGGCCACGGCCACTACTGCGGCGGTCAGAGCCACCAGCAGCGCGCGGATAGGGGCATGTGTCATGGTGTACCTCCTGTCGGGGCGGACCCGGTGTCCCCGGGTCCGCCCGCGGAGCCGCCGTGCGTCGGCGGCGGGTGCTCAGCTCTTCGGCGCGGCGATGGTGTAGGCGCCTGCGGTGGTCTGGGTGATCGACCCGCCGGCCGCGTCGGTCGCGGTCACCTTGATCGCGGGTGATGTGCCGTGCGCGGACGCTGGGTTGGGCCACATAACCTGGTAGGTCCCGTTCACGCCCGCGACGATCGCGGGCTTCCAGGTGGTGCCCGCGTCGTAGGAGACGGACACGTTCGCCGAGGTGATCCGGGAGTGCGAACCCGCGCCGTCGTAGGAGACGTGGCCGACGTTGAGCCGCATCCGCTGGATCGGCTGGTCGCTCGTGTTGTTGTTGTCGGAGGTCAGCTGGTAGCCGAGCGTGAGAGCCGGCAGGATCTGGCAGGGGGTGCTGTCCGACTCGCCGAAGCAGTAGTCCGCGGCGGGCAGCGCGCTGCTGCCGCCTGTCTGCGGGGTGTACCGGAACGTCAGGTCGGTGTGCGTCTTCGTCGACTGGCTGAAGTTCGCATTGCCGCTCAGGTCGGTGTCGTACACCGTGCGGTAGGTCGTCGGCGTTGTCGGCGTCCCCTGGAGCTCGACACCGTCCTGGTAGGTCGAGTCGAAGACCTGTTGTCCGTCCGCGTACAGGGTGAAGTGCTCCGGCACGGTCACGAACGAGTAGAAGCCGACGTGCGTCGCTTCGCTGTCGACCGCCGGGTCCAGGATGACCGTGAGGTTCGAACCCGCCGAGCAGGCGAAGCAGAACTGGTAGCCGACGTGCTGGGCGAGCTCGGGTTTCAGCGGACCGTGGTTCCAGCCGACCGCGTACGAGCGGCCGCCGGCGAAGGTGAGGGAATCGCCGTACTGCCACACATTGGCCGGGGAGCTGGCCATCTGCGCCCAGGTGCCTCCGTCACCGGTTCCGAGGTAGTCGGTCACGTCGGCGGGCCATGCCTGTCCGTTCCATGGGCTGAGGAGCGAGTCCCCGCCGGCGTTGTTCCAGGAGTCGACGAAACCGTTCAGGAGCGAGCCGTGGTAACTGTTGTTCGCCGCTGGGTCGATGGCGAAATGCTCCTGCACGGTGGCGAGCGTGCCGGCCGTCTCCACGTGTGTCTGGTCCGCCGGGACGTCGTCCGACCCGTACGCGACGTCGTAGCGGTACCCGTCGCTCGCCGAAGGCGCTTCAGCGCCCCACTGGATGACGTCGTGGATCGCGCCGATCCGGGCGGCGGGCTGCGCGTTCGTGTACAGCGGCGTGGTGCCCCACAGCGAGAGCAGCATGCTGGCCACTGCGCCCGTCGCGTCCTGCCGGAAGTAGTCCGTCATGACGATGTCCTGGGTCGCCGGACGCGGTGTGTCGACCGAGAACTTTGAGGTCGCGGTGGACTCGTCGAGCGGCACCGTGGTGGTCCCCGTGGCGGAGACGGTGAAGTCACTGAGGCTGAACTGGCGCAGGGCGGACAACTGCCCCTGCGTGTTGTAGTCGTAGAAGACGCCGTAGAGGCCGTAGTTGCCCGCCGGCACCGCGACTCGCGCGACGCCGTTCACCACGTTCACGGAGACGTTCTCGCGCTTGAAAGAGTCCGTGTTGTACAGGCTCAGGTAGGCGCCGGTCGGCTGGCCGCTCATCCCGGTCGCGTTGATCTGCAGGATGTTCAGGGCGTATTGGGGACTGACGGTGGCGCCCCCGTCCGGCGCGCCGGCCAGGCTCATCGACGTCACACCGTCGAACAGCGGTGTGGTGCCCGGCTGGCGGTTCGCGGCCACGTCGGCGCCGATCTCCCGGCGCAGCGCCGCGGTGAACGCGGTGCCTGACGACGCGGTCAGGTAACCCTGCGCGGCGGAGCCGTCCACGGAGGTGAGCGTCACCCCCGCCGGACTGGCCGCGGTCGTGCCGGGCGCGAACGACAGGTCGACGGATATGCGCTGGCTGTCACCGCTGGCAACGTTGTCATTTCCCGCGTCTTGCGCGAGCCGGGTGACGTCGAAGAGCGAGAGGTCGAGTCCTTTGCCCAGGTAGGGCATCGCCACCACGGGGACGGCGTAGTGGTCGCCCGACGCGTCGTCGTACGACTCGAAGGCGCCGGCCCCGTCGGCTGCTGGGCGCATGATGTACGAGGGCTGCTGACCGGGCCGGGTGGTCACGACGACCTGATCGCCCGTCACGAGTGTGACGGTCGTCGCGGTGGTCGCAACGCCGGTCGCCGTCAGCGTGCTTGCGGAGCCGGCGTCGGCCAGTGCGGGAACGGGAACGCTCGTCAGCAGAGCGACTGCCACGCCGCCGGCCACCGCTGCGAGACGGTGCCGCCCGGGCGGGCGCTTCCTAAGTCTTATAGAGGGGAACGGCATGAGGTGTGAAGCCTCCTGGGGGATCAAGCACGAAAACTCGCCACAAGAAGGCCACACTCGGCGAGAAATGCGGCGAATGGTGTACCCGGGTGGTGACCTACGTGGGGCAAGCGCGCCGCCCTTGGCGCCTGGTTCGCGATCAGCTTCGGGATGCAGCAGGGATTGCGCAAGAAGATCCAGAAGTCTTTGAATGAGCTTGACCTGGACGTGAGTTGAGACAGGAGGGCACGCAGGCCAGCGCACGTGAACATCGCCGAACTTGCGTCAACCGCCTCAAGCCATGGCGCGGCCTGGTCACCCCGGGGCCACCTCCGCGACCTCGCCGATAACTGGCGGGAGGACAGTGGCTTCAGCTCGGATCCAGCGGGTCGTAGAGGGCTGCTTCGGTGGCCTTCCGGTGCAGGTCACCGGCTTCTGTCCGAGGGCCGCTCTACTATGCATGTACCGCTTGGCGGAGAGCTCTGGAACGGCGTTCATCACAAGTGGTGAGGAGGTCCAGCAGTGAGTGTTGCGGCGGGTCGTACGGAGCTGACGGTGGGCGGTGGCGCCCAGCGCGAGGAGCGGCTGTGTGTCCGGCCCGGAACTGTCGTGTCCCTCGTCCTGCGGGCGAGCGCTGGACGGCTGTCGGCTCCTCGGCGCCGGTGCTGGCGCTGCCGTTCGGCTGGCGGGTCGACGCGGACGGAACGGCTCATGCCGCCATCCGCTGCGCCGGCGTCCGTGCCGGGAGCGCCGACATCGCCGTGACGGCAACGGCAACGGCACCGGGACCGGCACTGGAAACGGAACCGGCAACGGAAACGGAAACGGCACCGGCATGGGCACGGGCGCCGGACCTGGCAGGTCCGGCGCCCGTCGCGTTCACCCTCCGGCTGAGCGTGGTGCCCCATCCGAAGGAGCGGTGATCACGGCCTGGTCACTTCAGTTCGCTGACCGGCGTCGTGTAGATGCCGCGCCCGTGGGTGGCCGCGTACAGCTTGCCGTCCGGGCCGGTCTTGAGCTGGTCAACGGCCACTGCCGGCAGCGAGCCGACCCGCTCCCACTTGGTGGTGCTCGGACCGCGGTATACGACGCCCAGGTCGGTCGCGACCGCCAAGCCGCCGTCCGGCAGGACGACGGCGGAGTCCGCCGGCACGTCTGGGAAGTTGGCGGAGACGTCGTTCCAGGTGCTGCCGCCGTCCTTGGACTCGAAGACGTGGCCGATGCCAGCGCCCGGGCCCTCGGTCCACTGCCGGGAGAAGCCGCTGACGGTGACGTACACGTGGTCGGAGTTGTTCGGGTCGACGGCGAGGCCGCTCAGGTAGCGGTTGGGCACCGTACCGTCCACCGGCAGACTGATCTGGTGCCAGCCGGTGCCGTCCGCGTTGCCGACCGCGATGCCGCGGGTGAAGCCCTGGTTGTTGCAGGGGCCGCACCACGCGGCGTACACCTTGCCGCCCGAGGACGCGACCGCGGTCGCGGCGTGGCCGGCGCCGAGGTCGAACGCGTCGGTCCACTCGTCGCTGCTGCGGATGGCGTAGCCGTGGGTCTGGACCCACACATGCCGGCCGCCCGCGATCCAGCTCGAGCTGTCCTTCATGTCCGCCGCCATCGGGGCGACGAAGCGGGCCTCACCGGTCTGGTTGTCCGGCGGGGCGACCGAGTACGAGGTGATCTGGCTCATATCGTCGATCCAGGAACCGTCGTTGACGGCGCAGTTCTGGGTGACCTGGATCTGCAGGTAGACATACGCCTGGGCGATGTTGCAGCCGTTGGCCGGGTCGGTGATCGTGTCGGTGCCGTCACCGCCGAAGTTGGAGCCCATCACCTTGTCGTTGCCGCGCAGCTCCGACTGGCCGTTGTCCTGCAGTCCGCCGGTGACCGAGACGCCGCCGTACTCGAGGTCCTTGCCGACGCCCACCGAGTAGTACTGCAGAGTGTCGATGGTGCCGTCGTTGAGCGAGGTCCAGTCGGTGGCGTGGCCGTCGCTGTCCTGGGAGCCGTTCACCGGACGCTTGTAGGCGCCGCCGTCATTGCCGACGTACACATACGACTTGCCGTGGTAGCTGCCGATCGCGACACCGTGCTGGTCGGAGTGCGTGGTCGGGTTGCAGTCACCGGTCTGCTTGCTGGGGTCGATGTTCCAGCAGGCGAAGTTGAAGTTCCAGTACGGTCCGACGGTGGACCACTGGGCGCCGCCGTCCTTGGTCTCGTAGACCTCCTCCAGACCCGCGTACACATGCTTGGCGTTCGCCGGGTCCACGGTGAGGAACTGGTTGTACCAGGCTTGCACGCCCGGCATGTATCCAGGATCGGTCAGCGCCGAGTTGGAGTTGGCGAGCTGCTTGTAGTCGGCGATCTTCGACCAGGGGCCGAACGGCGAGCCGGACTTGGAGACGTAGATGCCCTCGAGAGAGCTGTCCGGGTTGGTGTTCAGCTGTTCCGGCGACTGGTCGATCGCGTAGTAGCGAGACCCGTCGGCGGAGCCGGCGAAGGTGACCTGGCCGACGTTGTCCGGGTCCGACGGCAGGGAGCCGAGGCCGGTCGTGACCTTCTGCCAGGTGCCGTTCTGCTGGGCGTAGAAGCCGTTGTACGTGTCACCGCTGCGCCAGCCGACCGCCAGCATGACCTTGGAGGGGTCCTTGGGGTCGACGGCGATGTCATTGGTGATGTTCTTGTACGGGGCGTTGGGGTCGTTCGCCAGGGAGTGACCCGGAAGGTAGTCCGGGTTGGGCGCGAACTCCAGCTTCCAGGACCCCGACAGGTCGGTCGTGGAGTGGCTCCACACGCCCTCGCTGGTGGCTGCCCATACCTTGCTGGCGCCGAACCGCAGTTCGTGGATGGTGGTGCTCTCCAGCTCATCGCCGCCGACCCGGCTGCGCTCCGAGAACGTGCCCTTGTGAGGGTCGGACAGCACATAGACACCGCTGCCGAGATAGGCGTCCGCGTTGGTGGTGGCCTCGCCGGTGCCGAGCCACAGCCGGCCTGCCTTGTCCAGCGCCAGGGCGCCGGAGGTCTGGGTCGGCAGTTTGTCGCTGATGGGCTGCCAGTGGCCGCCGCCGGTGCTGGAGCGCCAGACGCCGCCGCCCGCGCTGCCCGCGTACACATAACCGTCGTTGTCGGCGGCCATCGCGGCCATCCTGCCGGTGACCAGGCCGGATCCGCCGCTGGAGTTGGAGTCGTAGTCGCGGTAGCGGGAGTCGTCCGAGTTATACGGCAGATTGGTGATGTTCTGCCAGCTGCCGCCGGTGTTGGGCAGGTTGCCCAGGCTGCCCCAGGCCGCCCCGTAGGCGCCGGGGGAGACCACTCCGGGGGCGGTGCGCGCCTCGGCGTACTGGTCCGCGCCCTCGGCTATCTCATCGGACTCGTTGCCGTCGTCGTTGCCCGCCACCGAGGGGGCGAGGTCGCCAGCGGAGTCGGTGCGCTGCTGTGCGAGTTGGTGCGTCGCCCGGGTACCGAAGGGGTTGGCCTTACCGCCGGACAAAGCGTCCGCGGGTATGGCGACGAGCGCGGCGGAAGCGGTGATGGCACAGATCGTGAACCATCGTCTCTTGCTGGTGGATGATGCCACCGTGTTTCCTCCCCGAGGTGTTGTTTCAGTTGTCGGGGTGCACTTGATCACGGCCGTTACCGCAGGTGTCGCTCTGCGGCGCATTTTTGACCTAAGTTTTGTGTATGCCCTGCGAACGGCGGCCGCCGCTCAATGGCCTGGCCGCCCGGTCTCCGCCGGTCGCCCTGCGCAATAGCGACGGGACTCTTGCGCAGGCGGTCGCACGGCCGTGCCGCGCTGCTCTCGGGGGCCCGTCGGTGTTGGTTACGCAGACCTTCACCAACTCGTGCGCAGCGGCATCGGGGGCGCTTGCTCGCATCCGCCGACGCGGGCAAGCGTTACGGCGCTGGTCCGCAGTCCCGCGTGGCCGCTACGTTCTGTCATGAAGGGCCTGCGGATCTCGAGGCGCGGCCGGATGGGTGAAGCCGGAGGCGGGACGCAACCGGGAAGCCGTCGGGGGTTGTCCTGCACGGCAAGTCCGGTCGATATCGTCCGAGATCCGAGAGGTAACACCATGAACCTTCTCTACACTCCGCAGCAGTCGGTCAGCGGCGACTACTTCCTCGCCCCGCCGGCCGCCGCCCCGAGCGCGGCCTGTGCCCTGTCCGCCACCGACGCGCGCTGGGTCGAGCTTCATGCCGCGCTCATTTCGGCGGGGGTGCCCCCGCAGCCAGGGGACAGCACCGCGGTGCACACCATCGCGCGCCAACTCGACGACGCCACAGTCAGCGCGGTCGTCGCCTGGATCGACAGTGCGGCCATCCTGGCTCAACCTCACTGAGCTTGAGGGAGTGGACCTCGGCGTGGTGGACGAGGCGGTCGATCATGGCGGCGGCCACGGTCTCGTCGCCGAAGACCTCGCCCCAGCGGCCGAAGGGCTTGTTGCTGGTGACTATCACGCTCGCTCTTTCGTAGCGGTTGGAGATGAGCTGGAAGAACAGGTTCGCGGCGTCGGCCTCGACGAGGTCGGATACATGGAACTCGACCGCCACGGAGCCGAACTCCTCTTCCAGGACCTGACCGAACGCGAAGAGAAGAACAGCGTCGCCATCGCCTCCAACGAGTCGTTCGGCTGGACCAAGACCTTCACCGACCCCGCCTCTGCGCGGCGATCGTCGACCGCCTCACCTTCAAGGGCACCATCATTGAAACCGGCACCGACTCCTACCGACTCGCCAGCACCCGAGCCCGGGCCGAGGAACCCGCCAAGGCCGGCTGACACCGGCTGTCCCACGCCGGGCGGTGGAACCATCACCTACTCACCGGCGCGGGCCACGAGCAGCGGCTGGAAGAAGCCAGTCTCCTGCGGCATCCGCCACCCAAGGTCGACAAACCCGGCCTCGGCTGCGAAGCCGGCCAGCCGGTCCCGGCCGAGTGCCCAGTAGGCGGTCCGGCGGACCTGGACGCGCCATTCTCCGCCTGCCGGAAGGAGTTGGAAGTGCTCCAAGTCGTAGTGCTCGCCGTCGTCGTGCCAGTGCCAGAGCTGGAAGGTGACGGTTCGTTCTTCGCCGTCGGCGGAGTCGGCGATCCGGTGGATTTGTGGAGGTGTCGAAGCCGGGCGGTCGCGCAGCAGGTCGTCGTAGGGACGTGTGCTGACCAGCAGCAGGCCGGCGGGACGCAGCACGCGGCGCATCTCGGCCAGGGCGGCGTGCGCATCCTGCTCAGTCAACAGGTGAGGCAGCGAGTTGTCGGCGCAGACGACGGTGTCGAACCGGCCATCAGGAAACGGGAGGCGTCGCATGTCGGCGGCAGCCGTGCGCAGGCTCAGGCTCCGGCGGGCGGCCTCACGGGCAGCGCGGGCGGCGGCGCGGGGGCTCAGGTCGGTCCCGGTGACGCGGTGCCCGCGCAGCGCCAGGCCGATGGCCTGCGTGCCGATGCCGCAGGAACAGTCGAGCACCGCCGCACGATCCTGACCGATCAGGGCGTCCAGGGCGTCCCCCTGCCGACGGATGCTCGCGTCCCAGTCTGAGTAGATCAGGTGGTAGTCGTCGGCCAATTCGTCGTAGAAGTGCGCCACCGATGTCTCGGGCATGGCCCGAGATTACCGTGCCTGATTCCCCGGAGGTGCCGGTCGCCCCCATGATCGTCGCGAACGCCCTCACTGACGACAGTGCCGTCATTTCCCGTGAACATCGGGGTCGAGTAGGAACCGCGCAGAGAGTGCAGTTCGGCGTCACATGAGTTGACACCCCGGCTGAGCTGGCTGTTCTCTGTGCTGCGTGGATGAGGTTAGTGACCAGCGGGTCGGGTTCCTGCGCTCGGATGTAGAGCGGTTCTGCCGGGAGCTGGACGGGCAGGCCCCGGCTCTGCGGATTCGGCTGTTGGAGTTGCTGCGCGGCGCGCTGGTGGGCGCGTTGGATGAGGCCCGGGTGGAGGCGATGGCCGCAGCAGCGGATGAGGGGTGGGGGCTGAGGCGGATCGGGAAGTTTTGTGGGATCTCGCACGAGCAGGTCCGGCGGCTACTCGGTGAACGGGCTGGGAACGACGATGCGGTTATAACCAGTTGACTGCTCGGCGTTAGCTACCGAAGCTTATGCTTCACCACCACTGACCTGGGAGAACTAGTGTCGACGGTCACCCCTGCCATGTTCACTTGCCCGCTCGGTGACGACGCAGCGCTGATACCGCGTACGGTCGCGATCGCGGAGGCTCACCAGGCCCTGCTGATGGCCAACTACGAGCGTCTCGCGCACTGGGACCCGGGATTCGATGCCGACAACCCGACGACGCTCGACGAGACCCGCTCGCGCCTGGAGCAACAGGGCCAAGCGTGGCTTGAGGGAACACAGTTGCCCCTCGATATCGCAGTGCCGGCGGGCCGGGACTGGCGACTGGTCGGCACGGTCAGCTTGAGGATCGACCCGGCCATGCGGACTGGCGAGATCGGCTACTGGATCGACGCTGCGTTCGAAGGACGGGGGCTGGTCACCCGAGCCGTCACTGCAGTCCTGGACCAGGCATTCGGCCCCATCGGCCTGGACCGGGTGGAGCTGCGGACCGGCACCGACAACGCGCGCAGTCGCAGCGTAGCCCGCCGCCTGGGATTCACCGAGGAGGGCTTGCTGCGCGAAGCAGTGGCCTTCCCTAACGGACCACGCGACGACGACGTCGTCTACGGACTCCTCGCGCGCGAATGGCTCAACCTCATGTGTTCAGCTGCGGCCGTGACTTGACGCTCGGACAGAAGAAGGGTGCCTCCCACCTGCGATGATCTGGACTGTCTAGATCAAAACCGTCGC
>NZ_RJVR01000159.1 GCF_003999195.1 Streptomyces soli | reverse complement strand
ACTTGACCACCCCGCCCCACCAGCCGCTGACCACCGGTCACCGGCCGTCACCCCACGCCAAGAACCGTCACACCGCGCGCTCGCACTGAATGTTTGCCCGTCAGGGTGTGGGGCTGGTTCTCGGCGAACTCGCCGATGGCAGCGATCTCGAAGAACAGGCTCAGGCGGTGCACGCCGCCGGCCATGAGGCTCACCGCGCGGCGGCCGGACTTGATGCTCAGCGTGTAGCCGTCGAACTGGAAGGCCATCAGGGGTTCCTCGCACGTGTTTCCAAGAGGCCCTGATGGTGTCACCCGCGCGGGTGACTACGCCAAGGACTTACTCCCGGTCCTCAGCCCTGCGACTGCATCCGGCGGCGCTCGGCTGCCGCTGGCTGCGGATACGCAGAGACCTCTCACTCAGCATCTCTACCGGTGGCGGGGTCTTCTGGCTCTTCAGCCGAAGCACCTCCGGCAGGATTCGAACCTGCGCACGCGGCTTCGGAGGCCTTTGACCTGTTCGCTGTTTGCCCTGGTGAGTGTTGTACGTCAACACTTTAGCGGTGCCGATGACAGTTGCGCCGACTCGGCTACCAGGGCTCCAGGTCGTACCTGTCCGGCTCTGTGCCGGGCGGCATCACGTCATCGGCGCGTGAGTTCAGGGGGACGAGCCTGCCCGTGGCAGGGTCGAGGTGGTAGATGAACGCCTTGGCCCTGTCCGCGAAGGCCGCTGCCGGTCGGCTGATCCCGCCGCTGGTGATCACGATCAGCCGCTTCGGTAGGTCGCCGGCCGCCGCTGCCAGGCCGTTCAGCCGCTGGATCTCGGACGTCGACAGGTTCTTGGCCCGGCCACTCCACTCGATGTGGTAGGCGTCGGAGTGGATGGGGCTGTCGGAGCCGCCTTCGCGGACGTCCCTCCGAAGCCGAAGCCCGTGAGCTGTTCCAGAACGGCCTCCGCGATTTCCCCGGAGCCTGGCGGCCGCAAGGCTGAGTCGGGTTCGGTCGCGTCGACGAGGAAGAGAGGTTCCTGCACTTCGGACTGCGGCTCGGCGGATGCCCGCGAGGGCTTGGGCGGTTCCCAGGGAGCGTCGCTCTCGACCCATGCCTTCGGCCCGTCGCCGATCAGGTCGGCGATCCGACTCACGGGGACGTCGGCACGCGGCACGCCGGGCGTCGGGAGTTCCCTTTGCCATAGGGAGTAGCCGAGATCGACACGCCCCCAGGCACCCCACTCCGGGCAGTGCATGTCGACCAGCCAGCCGACGCTGGGCTTGATGGAGACCCGGACGAAGGCGCCAGGGAACTCGGCCTCGACGTAGGCCCCTTCGCTCCCCTGCGCGATGTGGAGCTTGAGCTCGTGGCGCGGTCCGTAGGGGAAATACCCGTTGCCCGCCACTACGCGCCGTACGCGCACGCCTCGTTCGACCAGGAGATCGGCGAGCTCGGTCATGTCCGACGGTTCGCTCTCGTGCCAGCGCCACGGCGACGCGACCGGCACGCCGGCGAGGTGAGCCGACGCATGGGCGTACAAGGCGTCGACGAGCACCTCGTCGGGTGTGTTCAGCGGCCAAACGGAGGGCTCGCTGTCCAGCACCGGATCGACGAGCAGCCATACAAACGTGTGGCCGAGCCTTAGAAGCTGTCCTCTTACCGAACTTGATCGCTGACTTTCCGCTGGTCAGGCATGGGATCGGCTGCCGTGCGGCAGGGATGGCACGTCGTGTCGTCTCTGTGGTGGAGGTGCCGGATGCCGTCGGTGTTGGGGCTGTTGGAGGACCGGGAGTTGGCTGCCCGGCAGCGGGTGGAGTCGCTGCTGGAGGAGATGGACCGGCTCATGGCCGTGCTGCGCGAGGCGCAGGCCGGCTGGCAGCGGTTGGTGATCACGCGGGAGACGGTGAGCGAGGTGTTGACCGTGCCGCATGAACCGGGTGCGCCGGATGCCGTGGGGGCGGCGGCCGGCGACGCCGGGCCGGCCGTGCCGAGCCCGGCACCGGAAGAGACTGCGGCTGCTCCGCGGTCGGCGGTGCCGGTGTGGCGGCAGGGGCTGGAGGTTGCGGCGCTGTCCCCTGACTATCAGCGGATCATGACCGTGGTGGCTGATCGCGGGCGGTCCGGGGGTGGGCCGGTGAACTGCCGTGAGATCGCGGCGGCGTTGGGCCTGGAGTTGGTGGCGGCGAAGGTGGAAGGGGTGCGGTCGAAGGCCAAGCGCCTGGTGGAGCGGGGGTGGCTGGCCGAACCGGTCCCGGGCCGGTTCAGCCTGGCCACTTTGCGAGGCGGCGGCTCATGACCATGGTCATCGACCACAGGATCATGGCCTCGGAGGTGTCGGTGCGCCTCTCGTAGTCGCGGGCCAGGCGCCGTGAGCGCATCAGCCACCCGAACGTCCGCTCCACCAGCCACCTCTTGGGCAGCACGACGAACCCAGAGGTATCGTCACTGCGCTTGACCACCGTCAGCGCGATCCGCCACAGCGTCGCCACGAGGTCGACCAGGGGCCCGGTGTAGCCGCCGTCGGCCCACACCCGCGCCAGGCGGAAGTACCGTGCCCGCGCCCGCCCCAGCAGCTCCCGACCCGCCTCCCGGTCGGTGACCGAGGCCGCGGTGACCATCACGGCCAGCAGCAGCCCGAGCGTGTCGACCACGATGTGCCGCTTGCGGCCGTTGATCTTCTTACCCCCGTCGAAACCCCGGGTGGCAGCCGGCACGGTCGCGGCGGCCTTCACCGACTGCGCGTCGATGACACCCGCGCTCGGCTGCGGATCCCGCCCGGCCGCCCGGCGGACCGCACCGCGCAGCCGGTCGTGGAACTCAGCGATCAGGCCCTGGTCGCGCCAGCGCCGGTAGAAAGCGTAGACGCGCTTCCACGCGGGGAAGTCCACAGGCATCGCACGCCACTTGATGCCGTTGTCGACCAGGTAGCGGATCGCGTCGATCATCTGCCGGTGACAGTAGCCCTCCGGCTGCCCGCCCCGGCCCTCCAGCCACCCCGGTACCGGCAGCGCGGCACGGACCCGGGCCCACTCGGCATCGGTCATGTCCGACGGATACCGGCGCACCCGCTCCGGCTGGTCGGCCGCGTTGCCGTACACATGCGCGAGACATTCACACGACCGGGAACCGGCGTTGGACTCCACAGCCACCGGCACGGAACACTGCGACAACAGGGCCTCCTGGTACTCGTAAGGCTTCAACACCCACGAGATGTTCAGGAGGCCCTGCCTTCATGCGCCGGTCACTCCGGGATCCCCCGAACGAGACTCCAGTTCGACCCGCAAACCTCAAGATCGGTAAGAGGACAGCTTCTTACCAGGGCCAGCCCGACCCCTTCGTCTCCGGACAGTTTGACCCTCAGGTACCTATGGGGTTCGGCGGAGTTGAAGTAGACCCGGCCGGCCAACTTGGGGTGGCGTTCGAGCAGCATCCGCTCCAGAGCCTGGAAGTGCAGGTGTATGCCGTATGCGGCGACCATGTCACTGGGAGGGAAGGGCAAGGAGAAACGCTCCTCGGGAGTGAGCCGTAATGGGCGATGCCATCAGCCAGGGAAAGTGTAGAGGGGGCCGGATTGCAGAGCAGCCGGAAGCGTGGCCGGATCCGCCACCACCGGCATACGGCATGCTCGCCGCAGCCGAGTGAACAGCGAACCCCCGCCCCCGTTGGGCGAATTCGAGGGGCGGGGGGGGTTTGCGTTCAGCCGATGGCTCAGGGGCAGTTCTCTCCGAACTTCACTGCGGTGAACTCGACCGGCTGACCATTCAAGGCCACACCTGGCTTGGGGTCCTGGCTGCACACCTGCCAGTTCGACTCGATGAGGATCATGCGGTCGTCGCCGCTGGCGTCATTCACCGTGATCGACGTGGAAGAGTCCAGTGCACCACGGGCGGTGTTCACCGACTCACCCACGAAGTTTGGCATCGTTCTGCCCGCCTGACTGGGTGCCGCCTTGTCCTTCGAGGGACAGTTTTCGTCGAGCTTGACTGCCCCGAAGTCCAGCGTCGTATCGGTCGGGACAGACTTACCCGCGGCGTAGTTCTGGGAGCACACCTTCCAGTCCCTGTCGAGGATCTGGTGGCGGCCCCGCCCGAGCGAGTCGTGCGAGTCCAGCGAGTAGAAGCCCTTACC
>NZ_RJVR01000387.1 GCF_003999195.1 Streptomyces soli | reverse complement strand
CCCCGGGGGCATGGCTGGGGCCGGCGGCGGCGGAGGCGAGGGCGGCCCGGGCGACGGCACGGGCGACCACCGAACGGTCGCCGACGGTGGCAGCGGCCTGCTCGTCGGCCCAGCGCTCGAGGACGAAGTCGCCCGCGGTGGCCAGCGGGCGCAGCAGCGGGTTCGCGGCGGCGGCGAGCCGCCAGCCGGCCTGGAAGAGGTAGTGGCGGCCGCGCAAATGGGCCCGTTCGTGCGCCAGCAGGGCCTCGCGCTCGGCGGGGTCGAGGCACCGCAGCATGCCCCGGGTGACCACGATGCGGCCGGGCGCGCCGGGCAGCGCATACGCCGCCGGGGCGGCCTCGTCCAGCACCGCGAGTTCGCCGTGGCCGGACAGCTCGCGGCACTCGCGGCGCACCTGGCGCAGCGCGCGGACCTGCCGTACGGCGGTGACGGTCAGCGCCACACAGCCGGCGAGCAGCACAAGGGCGCACACCACGGCCGCGCTGAGCCACACCGGGGCCTCGGCCCGCAGCACCTGGGGGGACCAGGGGCCTTCCTCCGCGATCTCGGGGATCTGGGCGACGGCTATGAACGCCAGCAGGGCCAGCGCGACCAGCCAGCCGACCGAGGTGACCAGCGCGGCGCAGGCCAGCGCCCAGGCCGCCCGGCGCGGCGGAAGGTGCACGGCCAGCCGGGGCGCCAGCACGGCGAGCACCGCGCTGACGGCGAAGGGGACGTAGACGCTGAACCGCAAGGGCCGCTACCCGTCGTGCTCGCCGAGCAGCCGCTGCAGCAACCGCTCGTCCTCCGGCGAGAGTTCGGACACGAACCGCGACAGCACGGCCTCGCGGTCCGATCCCTGGTCCAGAAGCGAGCGCATGCGGCCGGCGGTGTGCGAGGCCTCGTCCCGTTCGGGGGCGTACACATAGCCGCGGCCGGCGCGGCGCCGGGTGAGCATGCCCTTCTCGTACAGCCGGAACAGGATCGTCAAGACGGTGGTCTGGGCGAGGTCGCCGGGCAGCCGTTCCCTGACCTGGGCGGCGGTCAGCGGTTCCTCGGCCGCCCACAGGGCGGCCAGGACGCTGCTCTCCAGCGCACCGGGGGCACGCCGACGGTTCGCGGCACCGGCCTCTTCGGCCTCCTGCATCCCGTACACCCGCCCTTCTCATCGAGGACACCCAATCGCGGTTCTCAAATCTACTACCACTTGAAACTGTGACCCGATCGAGGCCCGAGCTCAGTAACTACACGTTGTAGAGTGATCGCCTATGTCGTGTCGCACTCCCGCGCGCGAAGCGTTTTCCGACGTCCGGAGGCTGAAGGCCCGTGTCGCAAGGCCCCCACGGCCGTGTCGTGATCATCTCCGCGAGCGTCGGGGCAGGCCATGACGGTGCCGCCGAACAGCTCGCCGCCCGCCTCACGGCCGCCGGAATCACCGTCGACCGCCACGACCTGCTCGACCTGCTGCCCGCAGGCCTGGGCCGTGTCGTCAGCGGCGGCTACCACCGGCTGCTGACCTACGCCCCCTGGACGTACCAGAAGATCTACGCGGCCACCGAGCGCGCCGGAGGCAGCGGCCCGATGAGCCGCGCCCTGATGCGCAGCGCCGAGAGCCGGGTACTGCGGGCGGTGCCGCCGGACACCCGCGCGGTCGTCTCGACCTACCCCGGGGCCGGGCAGATCCTGGGCGCCCTGCGGCTTCGCGGCCGGCTGGCGGTGCCCGTGGTGACCTACCTCACCGACTTCTCCGTCCACCCCCTGTGGGTCGCCCCCGGCGTGGACCACCACCTGGCGGCCCACGCCATTCCGGCCGGCCAGGCCGAGGCGCTGGGCGCCGCCCGGGTCGTCGTGTCCGGGCCTGTGGTGGGCCACCGCTTCACCCCGGCCCGACCCGCGCAGCAGCAGGAGGCCAGGGCCCGCTTCGGGCTCCCGCCCGCTGCCCCGCTGGCCCTGCTGGTCGCCGGTTCGTGGGGCGTGGGTCCGGTCAGCCAGGTCGCCGAGGAGATCCGGGACAGCGGCGCCGCCGTGCCGGTGGTGGTCTGCGGCCGCAACCAGGCGCTGGCCGACCGGCTCAGAGCCTCCGGTATCGAGCACGCGTACGGCTGGGTCGACGACATGCCCGGCCTCATGCACGCCTCCGACGTCCTGGTCCAGAACGCGGGCGGCCTCACCTCGCTGGAGGCCTTCGCCACCGGCCTGCCCGTGGCGAGCTACCGCTGCATACCCGGCCACGGCCAGACCAACGCCGCCGCCCTCCACGAGGCCGGCGTCGCCACCTGGATCCGCGACCCGGAGGACCTCAAGCCCGTCCTCGCGGACCTCCTCGAGGGCCCGCTCGGCCTGCGCCAGCGCGAGACCGCCCTCGCCCTCTTCGCTCTCGGCCCGGACAGCGGCCCCGCCGCCGAGATCATCCGCGTCTGCGGCCAGGAGGTCGTCCACGCCGACCGGGCCGACGGCCCCACGCCGCCGCCCGCACGGCTGCCGCGGCTCCCGCGCCGCCGCACGGCCGCGCGCCGGCTCGCCGT
>NZ_RJVR01000119.1 GCF_003999195.1 Streptomyces soli | reverse complement strand
ATCCGGGGCCTGGTGGTCGTTGGTGCTGGCCACTTCGGGCACTCCTCCTTCTCCGCCCTCGACTGAATGAATCGGTCACTTTACCCGACTCATCACACCTTGACAGAGAGGGGAACGAACAACAGCCACAGGCATGCGCGAAGGGCAACGCGTGTCTGACCTGCGACAAGTTCGCCACAGACGCCACCTTCCTGCCCGAGCTCACCGCACAGCGGCAGCGCACCGCCCAGCTCATCGAGGAACGGCAGAAGGCGTTCAGCCCGGACCGGGCAGCCGATGGGCGAGGACAACATCTGGCTCGCCGGGCGCCGCCAGGAGCAGGACGCTCTCGGCCGCATCATCCTCAAGCTGGAACAGACCCGTCTCGCCGACGGGCCCCCGCAGGCCGTCCGCGGTGCCGGCGTCGACGCCCGCACCGACGCGATCACCTGCTGCCAGGACGGGAACTGACCGGCATGCGCGGCAACCCCGACAACCTCCGCCAGGCCGCCGCCCGCAAGAGCGCCGCCGCCCAGGCCCGCGCCGAGAAGGGCCTGCGCGAGATGATCCGGCGCGGACAGCCCATCACCTTCCGCGGCCTCGACCAGACCGCCGACGTCTCACTTGACTTCCTCTACCGCTGCACCGAACTCCGCCGGCGCGTCGAACAGCTCAGGGCCCAGCAGCGAAGCCACCCGCCACGGCCGGCCACGCAACCGCCCGACGACTCGCCCAGCAGCGTCGTGCGCACCCTCACCGCCCAGCTCGCCGAGCTCAAGCGGCGGCACCGCGACGAGTTCCAGGCCCTACGGCAGGCCCTCGAGGCCGCCCAGAGCGAGAACCTCGAACTGCGACGCCGCCTCGGCCCCCGGCACACCACCTAACTGCTGGTCATGGGCGAACGCGGCTTGACTCTCATCAGGAACGAGAGTCGGAATGGCCAACCTGCCGGAAGAGCGCGTCGCGGTCGAAGGTCGCAAGGGCCGTGTTGGCGGCGGCGGCGATCGCGAAACCTTCGGCGAACGCATGGTCACCGAGGCCGTAGAGGGCGGCGGCGCAGGAGGCGAACACCGCAGCCTTCACCAGGAGCACCCCGACGAGCGAAATCACGAAGCGGGCCTTGGGTGCGGCGAACATCCCCCAGACGACCATGGCGGCCACGGGTGAGCCTAGGCCGAGGAGCAGGTTCCCGGCGAAGTCGTGGGTGACGTGGAAGCCCCACCAGCAGAGCGCGCCGAAGGCGAAGAGTTCCACCAGGAAAGCGAGACCTTCGTTCAGGGCATGGAGAGGCTTGGGGATCACCGGGCGCCTGCCCCATCGGGCATCTCTGCGGGGACTTGATCGCGCCAAGCCACTTGTCGAGCCCCGCCTGGAGCTTGGCGCTCGTGAAACCGAACAGGGCGAGGACCGGCCCGCTGATGGACTCCTCGGCCCGCAGCAGGGTGGCATCGTCCGAGATGGGGGTCAACGAGTGGCGATGCACGGCCCGGGCGCCGAAAGAGACGCCGGTCCAGCTGAGCTCGGTCTCAGGCTCGACCACGGCGAAGCGGGACTTCATCCGTGCGGCGCCGTTTGCCCAGGTGAAGCATGCATCCTCAGCGACGTCGGGGTCGAGGCGGACGTCGTGGATGGCAAGGTCGAGCTTCCCCCAGTGCTCGGCGGCCACGAGCAGTTCCCAAACCCGCTGCACCGGCGCCGCGACGCGCACCTCTCGCACGGCCTGGATGGGGGAGTTCTCGTCGACGCGCCTCTTCTTGGCGTACTCGTGATGGAGGCTCTGAAGGGAAGGACCGTTGTAAAGGTACCGCTTCAGCATGAACGCACTCCTGATAAACCCAGCCCGCGTGATAATCGATCCGAATAGAGAGCACTGCTCTCACTTGAAGAATCCCATGCTCAGATCCTGGCGTCAAGAGCAGTGCTCTCGTTCGATTGCCGAGCCTCTGCCCCACCGGCCACACGGCGAACAGACGGCGGGCACCAGACAGCACTTCGCCCCGCCTGATGTTCGGCAAGGGCCTCAATCAACCAGCACCGGGCCCCCTGACGCTGATCCCTTACGGACGCGACCGCAAGCGTTCTACCTGCACGAACAGCACCCGTTCACCCGTTTGCCCCGGATACGCTCTGGACCACGAAGTACATCGACGCCGCCGTCGCCCGGCCCCAAGGCCACCGACCGGTAGAGCCAAGGCCGTACCGATGTTCCCCAGGGCCGGTAGACGCTCGTCACCTGCCGGGCGCGCTGGTGCTGACTTCTTGGTGTCCCCGGTCGGAGGAGGGCACTTCGTCGCCGTCCGCGCTCATGCCCAGCAGGAGGACTGCCGCGCTTATGACGCTCACGGCGGCAGTGATTGCCCCCACCAGGTCGCCGCGGGTCGGTGCCCCGGTGTGGTTGCGGGAGGTGTACTGGAAGACGCCGTACCCCACAACGGAGCCGACGAGGAGCTGTAACCGAAAAGTTGGACGTAGCCGCAGGAGTGGACCGCAGCGGGCGACACCACGAGAGATCGGACCCGAACTCGGTCACGTTCCGGCACGGCTTGTGCAGGACCTCTTCGCCGACCTTGGTGATCCGTCGCGCCGAGCCGCGCCGGGCCTCGGCGCCAGCCGCGGATACGAGTCGACCGGGCTGCCTTGCACGAACACGCGTGGCATGTCTGTTTCTCCCTGTGATGGTGAGGATGCTGTGGAGGACGGGAAACAGGCTTCCGGGCTCCCGGAACTCCTCCCTACCCTCCCGGAATCATGGCAACAGAACACGTGCAGCAGCCCCAGCCGACCGTCGGACATTCTCGCAGGCGTTTCCTCACGGCCGCCGGCGGCGCGGTCGGCGCGACCGCGTTACGGCCCGGAGCGCGGGCAGCCGCGGCCACGCCCTCCCGCCGGCGCGTCGCCGTC
>NZ_RJVR01000188.1 GCF_003999195.1 Streptomyces soli | reverse complement strand
TGATCCGGATGAACCTCGGGACGCTCAGGGAGCAGTACGGAGAACTGCTCCCAGACCGGTTCCAGCAGGCATGATGGGACAGCGGGCACGGACCCTCCGGTGACTACGAAGCGTGAAGAACTCCATAGTCGCCAGGTTCGTGCCCGCGCCTATCAACACCCCGGCCCACAAACTGACTTCGGACGCCTACCCTCGGTCGCTCTTAGCCACCAAGATCTTGTGGGTGCCGATAATTACGTCCGCGCAGGTCAGCAGGCTTATGACTCACCGCTGAGTGGATGGAATCTGAACATGTTCAACACGTGACAGCTGCGCACTTGAACGCGTTCAATTTGGCCTCGATGTAGCGCCCCGTTGAACTGTCCGTCAGCGCGCTGACCTGTGCGGATGATTTATCGGCACCCGAAGTCCAGGACGGTCTCAGCCTTCTCCCACAGTGAATGACGACGTGCGGCATGCGGCCTGGGAGGAACGGCTCAAGGCCTCCGTGACGTCACCGCGGTGCCGGCCGGTTCCCTCAGGGTGGTGGATTCCTTCAGGCGCTGTGCCCCAGCGCGTCCAGCGATCGGGTGTAGTGCTCCAGGCCGGGTACCTGGTCAGGTGCGGCCTGCAGGACCTTGCTCAGGTGTTCGGACAGGACGTCGGCCAGCCGATCCAGGACCTGTTCGCGGGATAGGCCGGTATCGCGCAGCCGCTGGGCGGCCGACCATAGCTGGGGTGGGTTGTCCAGCCAGAGCTGGTTGGCGAGCACCTCATGGACCGGGTGCAAGCGTCGGGGGACTCGCCGCGCCCGCATCTCCTCCTGGACGAGCAGCGCGCGCTCCTCCTCGTCCGCAGGGTCGAGGTCATCCACGTCTTCCGAGTCGATGCCGGCCGGGGCCCAGCGCTGTCCTGGTTCGGGGATGACGAAGCCGCGCCGGTCGATGACGGCCTGCAGGACATCGCCGTCGTGGCCGCCCTGTTGGATGTCGGCGATGTACGCGCGCAGCGGTTGCGGGCTGGCGGCCAGCACCCGCGGCAGCGCGGCCGTGCGGCGGCGCAGTACCCGCAGCACCTCCTTGCGGTCCTGCCTGGGCAGGTGCTGCTCGGCCAGCCAGGTGTAGTAGCCGGTGATGGCGGCGGGCACCTCGTCCAGTAGAGCGTCGGGGAGCAGGAGAGAGCCGGGCAGGGCGTCGGTGAAGATGCGGGTGAGGGTGGCCGGTCCGATCCGGCGTGGGTCGCGGCCCAGGACGTCCACGGACAGCCGGATGAGCAGCTTCGGGGCCATCCGTCCGAGCGTGGTGTCCTGGGCGACCCCGGCCGGCGAGGCGAGGTACTCCTGGACCAGTGCGTCGCGGGCCGCCTCATCCCAGGTCTCAGCCAGGGACGGCTGGTCGCCTTCGGGGGCTTGGGTGTCGAGTTGCCGGCTACGGGCGACGGAGAAAGCCAGGGCCGAGAAGAACTCTTCGTCGGGATGTACATCGGGCCGGGCGGGGCTTGCCAGCCCGTGGGCCAGGAAGGCGGTGAAGGCGTCCTTGAGGGCATGGTGGGCCGCCGTGTGCGTCAGCGGCAGCAGCTCGCTTCCGTCCTTGCGGGCGGCCTTGGCCAGGTGTTTGCGGCACCCCTCGGTGTCGTCGATGGCGGTGATGTCGATGGCGGCCCCGTGCCAGGAGTGGTCCCGCTCGATGAGGATGCCGTGTGGGCGGTCGCCGTCGCGGTGAACGAAGGTGCACAGGATCTGTTCGAGTTCGCCGTAGCGGTCCATGGTGTGCCAGCAATCACCGGGCGTGGTCTGCCCGAGCAGGTCGAGCCAGCGTGGCTGCGGCCAGGACCGGCCCTGGTGCGCGGCAGCGGCGGACATCCGGTCAGCGGCCGAGGCGGCGGGCTCGTGGAGCGCTGCCGGGCCGATGGCCGCCAGACCGTGGAGCATCGCGCAGGCCTCGGGCCGTCCGGTCCGTTCCAGCTCGTCGACCAGGTCCAGCAGGGCCGCCAGCAGGCCTGCCCCCCGGTCAGGGCTTGACTCCTGCAGCAGCCCGAGGTGGGTGCTGATCCACAGTTCCGCTTCGAGGGCATCGGGCAGGGCGGCGAAGACCGGGCCCGCGTCGCAGAACGCGCGGTACACCTCCTTCAACCCCGGTAGCCGCAGCCGGGCGGACCGGGCGCTGCTGCCGGAACGCCGGGACGGCTTTCGGGCGCTGCTGCCGGACTTCTTACGCGGCTTACTTACGGGACTCACCCGATCATTCTGGCGCATCCACAGAGGAACCCAAATCGGCTTCACCGGACAAACACGAGGTCGAAGACCTGGGAGCTTCTCACCGAGGCGCGATCCGGTGCAGCTAGAACGGAGGTTCGCTTGCAGGGATATCAGTGTCCCCGACAGGAGGGCCGTCGGGGGGCGCGTGCGGCTCGCGGTAGCCCAGGGGTCATCCGGCGCCATCTCGCGGGGCGGGACACTGCGCGTGGTACGCGTGATGGAGACCGTGGCAAACGTTATAGAGGCGCCGACAACGTGGGTTCGCCGTCGCGCCAGGCGTTCGTCTCGCGGTCGAACGTTCTGGGGGTGGAGGCCACCGTGAACCGAGCCACCGGCACCCCGGCGGGGGTGAACCGCAGCTCAGGGTCTTTTACGAGGTTCCCGATTACCGTCAACGGGAGGTCATTTCGCATGACTACACCCTGGAACACCCCACTGACACCTCAGGCAGGACATCGCCTTCCCTCCTCACCGGATCCGTCCCTGGGGCACCGGCCGACGGGGCGATGGAGAACGAGCGGCTGGGCGTGCGCATCGTTCGGCTGGTCATCCGGTGGACAGCCGGTGGTTCAGTGCGGTGTGCCGCTGGCCCGGCGCTGACCGTGCGGACCGCCTGGGCCAGGGCCTTGCGCGAGCCGACGAGCACGACGAGCTTTTTCGCCCTTGTTACGGCGGTGTAGAGGAGGTTTCGCTGGAGCATCATTTACGCCGAGGTGGTGACGGGAATCACCACGGCCGGGTACTCGCTTCCCTGATCGGGTAGGCGGGCCGGTTCTCCCGGCCCGCCCCCCACACCACCGGACATGCGGGCCCGCATCCGGCGGTTCGTCTAGCTGATCTCAGGCGGTCCT
>NZ_RJVR01000002.1 GCF_003999195.1 Streptomyces soli | reverse complement strand
GGGAACGGACACCCCCTCGACCGCGCCAGCAGCAGTCACCTCGCCCGCCTCGAACTCGCCCTCACAGCATGACAATTACGAATTAGCCACCAAGATCCACAGGGTCGCGCCGGTCTCGGCGAGGGCCTCATCAACCATGTCGAAGGGGACGATCTGGGTGAGTTCCCCCAGATGGCCAGGGGCGAACAGGCCCTTGGCTACCGTGATTTCACGCGTGATGACACACTGATCGGACAGCGGAGCTCCCGAGCTCGAATGACTGGTCTTGGTCGACAAGTCGTTCTACCGGGGCTCCGCTTCCTGCGTCCGGCGTTCGCGCAGATCAAGACGCACTTGCGCGCAGCCCTGAGACCCTAAACTTCACGGCCTTGGCCTAAAGCCGTGGAGGTCGGCCTGGTGCGGTGCTGTTGGACGCGGCGGGGGATGCAGGAACGGCAAGGGAGTCATGATGGTTGCCATCTACTTCCCGGGAGGATCTGGGCCACTGCGCGCCATACCGCGTAGCGGCCTCCTCGGCGCGCCCTCCGTCCGGTCGGCGGTGTCCGGTACGTGGGACGGAGGGTCGCCGTGCGATCTACCGCGCCGGGACGAAGTAGCCCTCCTGGTCGACCACCACCTGGACCGTGCCGCCCGAGCCGTTGTAGATCTTGATGCCCTTGGCGCTGCTCCCGCCCACGGACACCAGGTTGGGCACCGTCTCGCCCTTCGTGAAGTTGAGGTTCGACACGGTCGGCAGCGATGCCCCGCCCGGATAGACCGTCAGCACTCCGGATGTCTGCGGCTGCGTCACCGTTACGTTGAGGACGGCGGCCGTGAGCGGCGTGGAGTACAGGCTCCCGATCGGCAAGATCGTGAGCGTCCCATGGGCTTTGACCGCGCCGGTGCCGTCGGAGCGGGTGTCCGCGATCCGTAGCGGCCCGTTGGGGACGAAGGCCAGCGTGGCGCCGGAGGCGGCTGTACCGTAGTAGCCCGCCAGATCTGCCACCACCTGCACCGACCCGCCGCTGCCGTTGTAGATGTCGGCGACGCCCTTGACGATCGGGACCACGACTAGGTTCGGCACGGTATGCCCGGCGGTGAAGTTGAGGTTGGACGCGGTCGGCACCGATTGCCCGTCCGGGAACGCTGTCAGGAACCCCGACTTGGTCGCCTGTGTCGCCGTCAGGTTGAGCACAGCGGTGGTCGCCCCGCTCGGTAGCACACCGGACAGGTTCAGCCGCAACTTGCCGTGGGCCGCCAGCGCACCGGCGCCGGAGGTGCCCTTGCCCGAGCGTGTGTCCAGGACACGCGAAGGCGTCAGCGACTTGTAGCCGTAGCCGCCCGGACCGTAGAAGCCCTCCAGGTCGACGATCACGTGCACGGTGCCGGAACTGCCGTTGTGAAGACGGACCACGCCGTCGCTCACCGAGGTCGTCACCAGGTTGGCGACAGTCTCGCCCTTGGCGTAGTTCAGGTTCGACGCAGTCGGCAGGCTGCTGCCGTCCGGATAGACGGTCAGCACCCCCGCAGCCGTTGGCTGGGTGACCGTCACATTGGCAACGACCGCGCTCATGTCCGCACCCGACACCCCGTCAAGGGTCGGCAGCTTCAGTACCACATCTGACTTCGCCGCCACCGGCGTCGTCGTGGTGACCCCGACGGCACGGCGCGTGTCCAGCACCCGGTCCGGAGCGACCGGAGTATAGTCCGCGCCGACGACGTAATGGGCATTGGAGTTGATGTCGAAGCCCCGGTAGCTGATCTTGTAGGTACCGGTGCGCGTGTAGTCGTGGGTGACGCCGGAGGCCGCGCTGGCGACCTGGGGCTTGCCATCACCGAAGTCGTAGACCACGGGACGAGAGTCCGAGCCGTTGGTCGTCCACGTGAACGTCGGCGCCGTGTGCGACACCTTCGCTGTCAGCGCGCCGGTCGTGACGGTCGCCGTGCCGATGCTCGCCAGCGGGCCCTGGTACTCGGCCGCGCCCACGTCGTAGTAACCGCCGGTGCCGGAGTTGGCGATACTCGGGTCATCGGTGCGGGGCATTCCGAGGGAGTCGGTGGCGGTCTCCCCCGCCGCCGAGGCGTCAGCCGCGTCGATGGCCGCCGAGGTGGTGGCCAAGCGGTAGGCGACCGCGTTCCCCGCCGACCCCCCGTCCAACTGCGGGTTCACCGCGAGGTCGTGCGCCCCCTGGCTCGTCCCGGACTGGAAGGCCGGCAAATCGGCATAGGCCATGCCGGCCCAGGTGTAGGGGGTGCCTCCGCTGACGGGGTCGATCAGATTGTGGTCCGCGCTGGTCCCGCTGGTGGAGTCGGCGGAGACGGTCAGTGCTGTCGCGGTGGCCGGGGTCGTGCAGGCGGAGAAGACGACCGGGGAGGTTTCCAGATTCGTGGCGGAACCGTTCTCGACGATGTTGTTCTCGATCGTCGTCCCGGTTGAGCCCGACTCCAGGTCGATCCCACTCCTGCAGTCGGACACCAGAGTGTTGCCCACGACGTCCGTGCTGGTGGGGCCGTGCAGCGAGATGTCGACGCTGTTCGCGCCGAGCCCGGTGACCTGATCGGACGCCAGCACGGTCCCGGTGCTCCCGCCGTCGACTTCGACGCCCGCCGAGTACTGGGCCAGCACGGCAGTACGCGTCACCGCGACGCCGCTGGAGGCCCCGGTCACATGGATGCCCGGCTCCTTGTAGGAAATCGCGACATCGCTGTCGAGCGTGATATCCGAGGAGGAGCCGATGCTGAACGCCGCTGCCCACTCCCCGCTCGGCTGGAAGCCCTTGATCACGATGTGCTGCGCACCCGTCACACCGAAGCCGACCGCCCCGCCCGCAGGATTGACGTAGACCGGACTACCCGCTTGCGTGGGCACGCCCTGGATCGTGATCGGCGCATCAGCCGTGCCCGACCGAGTGATGCTGACGGACTCGTTGTACGTGCCCGGCTCCACCATCACGGTCTGTCCCGGCTCGACCACGTTGACGGCAGCCGAGATGGTGCAGAACGGCACGGCGGCGGAGCCCAGCCCCGCGCTGTCCGAGCAACTGGCCGACTGGGACACGAACAGCGTGCCGGAGGCTATGGACGACGCCGTCGTCGCCCCTGCCGCCGACCCCCCGAGAGCGGACACGGCCGTGCCCACCACGGCCAGTGAGACGAACGCAGCGCCCCCAGATCGCAGGCCTCGCATGAACCTTCCCCCTCCCCTTCCCCGCTCGGGTCGCAAGGAACGACCCGAGCGGGAACGCTACACTCCTGCTCACAGCCGGGAGAGCCCGGGATACTGTGCGTTTTCTCAGAGTTGAGAGCCTGGTGCTGTGGGAGCACCATGCCGCCGGTAGTCAGGGGCCCTCCACATATGGGGCAGGGTCTCGCGGCTGGGATCGACACCTTGGACAGGGTAACGAGCGGGGTTGGTCACCGGTCGCTTGATCCAGCGCGCCGTGGGCCGCGTGTCCACGGAGACAGTGCCTACCAGCCGATGACTGCGGGACCGAGGCTCAGCCCGGTCTTGTGGAGCCATTCCTCCTGGACGTCGCGGTTGCGGGTGCCTATGGAGAGGTAGACCGCGTGGGTTCCGGGGGCCGGTTCGGTGCACTGGTCGGTCCACACGCTGTTGAGGCAGAGTTGCACTCCGCAGAGCTTCGACGAGGGCAGACCCCGCAAGGCCCCCTCCCAGGACACGTCGAATCCCAGCGGGCCCACGGCCTGGACCATGAGGTCCAACTCCGCCTCCGTGCTGCTCTCGTCGTGCTCGCGCACCGTGAATGGCGGAGTGCTCCAGCCGGGCAGTTCCAGTTGCAGTCCCCATTCCTCGATCAGGGGCCACACCTCGGCGATCTCGGAGCGCAACTCGACTTCCACGCGGTAGGCGTCGCCACCGCGCAACGCGTCGGTTCGGGCGACCACGCGCCAGAACTCGACCAGGCCGTCCGGCGGAAAGGGGCTGTCGTCACGGCACGTGAAGGCGCCCCGGGGGAAGTAGAGGCGCGCGTGGTGGAACTGCTCCACTGTCACGACAGGGCCGACCTCGGGAGAGAACGGGTCGTCGACCCACTCCGCGAAAACACCCAGCAGCTCACGGGCGCGCCGCAGCGCGCTCATGGCGTCTGGCAACGGCTCGAGTACCTGATAGAGCAGGGACATTCCCACGGCGCACCTCCCGGGAGCGGAGCGTACGCACGGCACGCGTCGGCGTCGCCTGAATTACAGCCGTGTCTCGTAGGGAGTGCCTCCATGCGATGGCGTCGGGGGATGTGGCGGTGGTCTGCCGACCACCGTCCGCGGAGGATCCATCCGATCAACTGACCGATCCATCAAAGAGACACGCGCCAGCAGGCCCAGACCTCTTCGTCCCGAAGCAAACCGGGTACCCTCACGACCTGCGGTCTCACCAGAGTTGACCTGCGCGAACGGTCCCTCAAAGTCCGTGGACGTACGCCGAAGTCCGGGGCTGTTGTAGCGCAGTTAGACACTCAGCCTGACGGCCAGTCTCTTAACCTGTGGATGAGTCGTCGGCCGTTGTCGTCGCCAGCCCGAGCAGCCAGCTTTGGACGGCCCAGGGACGACCCGAGCGGGGGGCGTTGCTACCTACGGCTGTGGGCCCTCTTGGAAGTTAGGCGCCCGATAGCGAAGGCCCAACCGACCGCCGTCACCGTCGCCACAACCCTAGTGACCTTCTCCCCCGTGGTAACTGCACCAGCCGTGCAGATTACAACCCCGATCGCGTACCACCATGGGCTATTGGGCCAGTACGTGCGCTCGTCAGTCACTGTTCCTCCTCCGCCGTCCGCACCATACTGCGCGGGCAGCGGAACGGTTTCGCCGGGTGTCCTGGCCATGCCCGACGCGGGACCCGGTTCGGAGAGGTCTCACAGGGAGCCCACAGATACATTTGGGAGAGAGATGACACTCCAGCCCATTGCCTTGATCGTCAGCGTGCCAGAACCTTCACGAGGAGGACGCTCTCGTCGGCCTCCTGCCGGTTTCCCCCCATGATCAAAGGACTGGCTACATTGCGTATGCATTGGCGTGGAAGCGCAGCCCTGGCTGCTACCGCCTTATCCCTTCTCGCCATCGGTATGTCCGGTGCGCCGACCGTGGCGCAGGAGCAGCCGACCGTGCGGATCAACGAGGTTGAGTCAAGCGGTGGCACGCCGGGTGACTGGGTGGAGTTGGTCAATACCGGCTCCGCCCCGGCCGATGTCTCCGGCTGGGTGGTGAAGGACAGCGACGACTCGCACTCCTACGTAATCGGAGCGGGTAGTTCGCTGGCTGCTGGCGCGTACTTGGTGCTGGACGTCGAGACCTCGTTCGGCCTGGGCAGCGCCGACTCCGTCCGGCTGTTCCAGTCCGATAGCTCCACGCTGGTCGACTCCTACAGTTGGACCGCTCACGCCACGACGACATACGGCCGCTGCCCAGATGGTACGGGCGCGTTCACCACAACGACCGCACCGACCCGGGGTGCGGCGAACGGGTGCGGCAGCGCGAGCGGGGGCGGTCAGCCCTCGGTCACCGCATGGCCGGGGGACGCCGCGGTCACCATCGCCGACGGCTCGAACGTCTTCGGCACGAACCTCAGCGGCCTTTCCTTCCAAAGCCCCGAAGTGCTGTGGTCGGTGGACAACGGCCCAAGCAAGCTCTACCGCCTGGTGCCCAACGGCGCAACGTGGCGCCCCGACCCGGCCGGCGGATGGGCTTCGGGCAAGTCGCTGCACTACGGCATCGGCAGCGGCGACCCCGACTCGGAAGGCGTGGTCTCCACCCCCGACGGGCTGTTCGTCTCCACCGAGCGCGACAACAGCAACGGCAGCGTCAGCAAGCCGGAGATCCTCCGCTTCAACACCTCCTCCACGGCTGGCTCCCTCAACGCGACCGCGGAGTGGAACCTCACCTCCGACTTGCCCGCCGTAGCGCCCAACAGCGGACTGGAGGCCGTCTCGTGGATCCCGGACAGTTACCTCACCGCGCACGGCTTCAGGGACGAGCACACCGGCGCCGCCTACAAGCCGGCCAACTACCCCGGCCACGGCAGCGGCCTGTTCTTCGCCGGCCTTGAGGCCAACGGCACGGTCTACGCCTACGCGCTGAACCAGACCGGCGGCGGATACACCCGGATCGCCACCATTCCCAGCGGCTTCCCCGCAGTGATGGACCTCGAATTCGAGCCCGCAACCGGTCACCTGTGGGCGGTCTGTGACAACACCTGCGACGGCCGCACCGCGACCCTGGACATCAACGCACAGGGCGAGTTCACCGCCACCGCCGTCCACGACCGCCCGGCCGGCATGCCCAACTACAACAACGAGGGCTTCGCCATCGCACCGCAAGCGGCGTGTGTCGCCGGCCACAAGCCGGTCCTGTGGTCCGACGACAACAACGACGACGGGCACGCACTGCGCGCAGGCACCCTGCCCTGCACGTAGTCGGCACCGGCACCCCAGCCACACACACCAACTGATCTCACAAACGGGACAGGACGGGCCTTGGGCGGCGGCCGCCCCGGTACGAAAAGTCACCGCAGCGCTGAAACGCGCCGCACCGTACCGCCGCCCCCGCCGATGCGGAACCCCGTGGGGCGGCGAGAGCCCCGCCCGGTGTGCCCGGGCGGGGCTCACTCATTCGTGTGCAGACCCGACCCTTGCGGCCTGGAAAATGACTCGGTTGGCGACATTCACGGCGTGGTCGGCGAAGCGCTCGTAGTACCGGCTGAGCAGGGTCAAGTCCACGGCGGTTTCGATGCCGTGAGGCCAGGCACCGTCAGCCATGTACTGGAACGTGCTGCGGTGGACCTCGTCCATGGCATCGTCGTCGAAAGGCAGTTCCGCCGCGGCCTGGGGGTCCTTGGTCTCCAGGACCTGTCTCACCTTGGTCGCCATCTGCTGCGCGACCCGGCCCATCTCCTCGATGGCCGGTCGGAGCACAGCGGGGAGGGAAGTGCCGGGATACCGCCTCCGGGCAATCTCCGCGACGTGGCGGGACAGGTCCCCCATCCGCTCCAGGTCGGCGGAGATGCGCAGGGTGGCCACGAGCGTGCGCAGGTCGGTGGCGACCGGCTGCTGACGGGCCAGGAGGGACACCACGCGGGCTTCGATGTCGTCGCGGACCGTATCGATCACAGCATCCTGGCTGATCACTTCCTCGGCAGCACCCAGGTCACCGCTGACCACCGCAGTCGTCGCGCGACCCATCGCGTCGGTCACCATCAGGACAAGCGCAGCCCGTCTATCGAAAGGTGGTGGCATGGCTGCCCATGGCCTGGTCGTCAGTGACGTGCTCGCCGCCTGGGCCGGCGGTGACTTCGAGGCTTTCGCACAGGCTCTCGCGCCGGACGTACAGCTTCTTGGGCACGGCCACGGCTCCGAAGGCTGCCGCAACCGGCAGGAGGTCCTCACCCTGCTGCGACAGCGACAGGCGC
>NZ_RJVR01000215.1 GCF_003999195.1 Streptomyces soli | reverse complement strand
CCGCACGAGGAAACAACCACGTAGCGCTCACGTTCACTGCGAGGTGCCCGCGTAGCCAGCTCGCGGGTTTCAAGGTCCACTTTCGCAACACGCCCTAGCCGCAGGCAATGGTGGAGCAGGCGAGCGAGGCCAGTACCGGGAGACCGTAGAAGAGGCCGGGCCATGGGCCGGCGGCCTGGGTCACGCCGTGCCTCATGGAGAAGTACCAGGCTGGGACATGGGTTCCGACGCCTGAAGAGCTGCGCCTCGCTGACGGCCTGGCCCGCGTGCGGTGGAGCCCGCATTCGTTCCGGGCAGGTCTACGCGAGCTCCCGCCCGCTGTTCGCGAGGGCCACCTTGTCGGGGTGCTCGACCTGGCGGTCCAGGCACTCGAAGAGACCGGCGTCGACGCTGACGGCGCGCGGCTGAGCCTGCACGTCCTCCTCGATGCCCTCGCGGCCGAGGTCTGACAGGGCGCGCACGACCGATGGCCCGGCGGCTGTCAGCCGGTACGGCGAGGCGGCTTCTTGACGGCCGTCTTCTTCGCCTCGGTGCTCTTCGCCGGTGACTGGGCCGGGGTCTTCTTCGCGGGTTTCCGTGGCGTGGGGGGTTCGTCCTGGGCGGCGCGGGCGTCGATCGAAGCCTGCAGCGCGGCCATCAGGTCGACGACGCCCTCGGGCGGCGGCGCGGTTTCATCGAGGGCCGGGACCGCCAGACCTTCCAGGCGGCCCCTCACCAACTGGTCCAGGGCCTTCTGGTAATCGTCGTGGAGGGTCTGCAGGTCGAAGTGTTCGGACATGGTTTCCATCAGGCTGCTGGCCATCTGCAGTTCCTGAGAGTGGATCTCGATGTCTCCGGTTGGAGCGAGCCCCACGCTCGGGCGGATCTCATCAGGCCAGTGCATGGTCTGGAGGACCAGGACCTGGTCGTGAACGCGAAGCAGTGCCAGCGACTCGCGGCTGCCGGTGCGGAAGGTGACCTTGGTGATGGCGGCCTTGCCGGTGGAGGTCAGCGTGTTGCGCAGCAAGACGTACGGTTTGGCCGATGCAGGGTCGGCGGCGAGGAAGTAGGCCCGTGACAGGGAGACGGGGTCGATGTCGACGGTATCGACGAAGGCCATCACGTCGATCATCTTCATGCTGGGCAGCGGCAGCGGCAGCTCCGCGAAGTCGGCGTCGGTGAGTACGGCGGTTCGCCCGGCACTGTCCTGGTAGCCGCGGGCGATATCGGCGTAGGCGACTTCCTGGCCGCATTTCTCGCAGGTTCGCTTCATGAGGATGCGGCCGCCGTCGTCCGCGTGGACCTGGTGCAAGGGCACGTCGTGGTCCTGCGTCGCGGCGTGGACGTGGACCGGGATGCTCACCAGCCCGAACGTGATGCTGAGCTTGGCAATCGTGGCGGGGGCCATACGCCCATCACATCCCCGGCCGGTGGCGAGCGCACTTCGGAACCGGTCACGGCCGGCCACCTACGAATCCGCCATCAACGGCGTGCACCTGGTGCAGGGCTGACCTCTCGCAGCGAAGGTTGAGCGTTCTCACCGAACGTTGAGCGCGGGAACACACCCCAGGTCAAAGGCATGCAGAGGCCCTGCGTGGGCATTGGCGACACAGCCGCGTGCGACTGGAGTCGCAGCGGCTTCCTCTTCCCGGCCGCAGCGCTCTGATCTGACCTGCGCGCTTAACCATCGGTGAGAAGAAGTGCCAGTCACCAGCCTTCGCTGAGAAACGCTCAACCTCCGCTGCGAGAGATCAGACAGCGACGTCGCCCTCACGGAAGAGAAGAGACCCAATCTCCCCGAAATGTACGCGTAATGTTCGGTCTTCTGTACGCGATATGTTTCTTTCAAGCTATGGTGTGGGGCAGGAGGTGCCCATGTCCGAGTTGTTCGACGCGGTCGACGCCCTGATCGCCGGGCAGTCGCCGCTGCCCCCGCCCGAAGAGCGGGTCCGGCTGCGCAAGGCCCACGGCCTGTCCCAGGAACAGGTCGCCAAGGCGCTGGAGGTGCGCCGGCCGACCGTCGTGTCGTGGGAGAGCGGCAGGACCGAACCGCGGCCGCCGCAGCGCGAGGCGTACGCCCGGCTGCTGGACAAGCTCGCGGAGCTCTATCCCGGCAACATCCCGGCGCCCGGCGAGGACACGGCGCTACCCGAAATGTTCGGCTCCTCTGCGCCCGCGCCGCGCGAGGCCGAGCCCGTAGAAGCGGGACCTGTGTCCACAGGCCCGGCTCCGGATGCTGCGGCCATGACTGCCGGACAGAACACCCCGCAGCGTCCCGCTCCCGCGCCGTCCCGTACGGCGGCCACGACCAGGACGTCGTCGACGTCGCGGCGCCCGGCGGCGAATAAGGCCACCGCGAAGCCCGCCCCGGCCGCGGCCGGGGTCGACCCGCGCTTCGTCAACGGGCCGCTCGCGGTCGTCGACGTCGAGGACGGGCAGGTCTTCGCGTACTGCGCCGGCGGCCTGGTCCTCGATGTCCCCGCCAAGTCCATCCCGGCGCTGGTCGACTGGACACTGTCGGAGGCCAAGCTGGGCGCGCCCAAGCTGAGCGGGCCGGGCAAGGACGCCGACCCGCTGATCGTGCTCACCGAGGCCGCGTGCGAGCGTTACGGCCTGCCGCTCCATCTCAGCGAGGAGGAGCGCCTGTCCGGACGGCTTCCGGAGGGCCACAAGGTCATCAAGCAGTTGGCGCGGGCGGACTGGCAGCTGACGAAGCGCGGGTTCGGGCCGTGGGCGCGGATCTACCGTCCGGCGCAGGGCGGGC
>NZ_RJVR01000327.1 GCF_003999195.1 Streptomyces soli | reverse complement strand
AAACGCCCGGTTACATTCCGAACCCGGAAGCTAAGCCTTTCAGCGCCGATGGTACTGCAGGGGGGACCCTGTGGGAGAGTAGGACGCCGCCGAACAATTCTTTATAGGGCCTTGTCCCGGATCCTGGATCCGGGGCAAGGCCTTTTTGCTGCCTGGGGTAGGGTCCAGGGGGAATCGAAGCAGCGTACGTACACACAGGAGGGGCCCCGGTGGAGGTCCAGGAGACAAGGGTGCAAACGGATCGGATCCTGACGATCCCCAACATCCTGAGCATGGCGCGTCTTGTCGGCGTGCCGGTGTTCCTGTGGCTGATCCTGTGGCCCGAGTTCGGCGGACCGAAGTCCGACGGGTGGGCGTTGCTCATCCTGATGCTGAGCGGCGTGACCGACTACCTGGACGGCAAGCTCGCGCGCCGCTGGAACCAGATCAGCAATCTCGGTCGCATTCTGGACCCCGCGGCCGACCGGCTTTACATCCTGTCCACGCTCGTGGGGCTGACCTGGCGCGGCATTCTTCCCTGGTGGGTCACCGGACTCTTGCTGGCGCGCGAGGCGCTTCTCGGGGTGATGATCCTGGTCCTGCGCCGGCACGGCTACGGTCCGCCGCAGGTCAACTTCATGGGCAAGGCCGCGACCTTCAACCTGATGTACGCGTTCCCCTTGCTCCTTCTGAGCGACGGTAGCGGGTGGCTGAGTACGCTCGCTGCTATTTTCGGATGGGCATTCGCAGGATGGGGTACAACGCTCTACTGGTGGGCAGGGATCCTGTACGTGGTCCAGGTCCGCCGACTTGTCAGGGCGGACACAATGGCCGATTGAGCCTGTGCGCCGTGCGCGCTCCGGCAGGCCTGGGACCGGCCGACGGGGCGCCCGTAGCGGACCAGTGTGTCCGCACGACTGTGGACACGGACGGGTGACGTCGGCAAGACAGCCGTCTCTTCAAGGAGGACGCTTCCGACATGAAGGCCGTCGTGATGGCCGGCGGCGAGGGCACTCGCCTTCGCCCGATGACCTCAAGCATGCCCAAGCCGCTGCTGCCCGTGGTGAACCAGCCGATCATGCAGCACGTGCTCACGCTGCTCAAGCGGCATGGTCTCACCGAGACCGTGGTGACTGTGCAGTTTCTCGCCTCCCTCGTCAAGAACTATTTTGGCGACGGCGAGGAGCTAGGCATGGATCTCACCTACGCGAACGAGGAGAAGCCACTCGGGACAGCCGGGAGTGTCAAGAACGCCGAGGAAGCGCTCAAGGATGACTCGTTCCTGGTGATCTCCGGTGATGCCCTCACCGATTTCGATCTCACGGAGCTGATCAATTTCCACAAGGAAAAGGGCGGTCTCGTCACCGTCTGCCTGACCCGGGTGCCCAATCCCCTGGAGTTCGGCATCACCATCGTGGACGAGGAGGGCAAGGTCGAGCGCTTCCTGGAGAAGCCGACCTGGGGCCAGGTCTTCTCGGACACCGTGAACACCGGTATTTACGTCATGGAGCCCGAGGTCTTCGACTACGTGGACCCGGACGTGTCGGTGGACTGGTCCGGCGACGTCTTCCCGCAGCTGATGAAGGAAGGGAAGCCCATCTACGGCTTCATCGCCGAGGGCTACTGGGAGGACGTCGGCACCCACGAGAGCTATCTCAAGGCCCAGGCTGACGTCCTGGAGGGCAAGGTCAACGTCGATATCGACGGTTTCGAGATCTCGCCCGGAGTCTGGGTCGCCGAGGGCGCCGAGGTGCATCCCGACGCCGTTCTGCGTGGCCCGCTCTATATCGGGGACTACGCCAAGGTCGAGGCCGGCGCAGAAATCCGCGAGCACACGGTCATCGGCTCAAATGTTGTCGTCAAAACCGGCGCATTCCTCCACAAGGCCGTCGTGCACGACAACGTCTTCATCGGCGCGCAGACCAACCTGCGTGGCTGCGTGATCGGCAAGAACACCGATGTAATGCGGGCGGCCCGGATCGACGACGGGGCGGTCATCGGCGACGAATGCCTGATCGGCGAGGAGTCGATCATCGCCGGCAACGTCCGGGTGTACCCCTTCAAGACCATCGAGGCGGGCGCCTTCGTCAACACGTCCGTCATCTGGGAGTCCCGGGGGCAGGCGCACCTCTTCGGTGCCAGAGGCGTGTCCGGCATCATCAACGTCGAGATCACGCCTGAGCTCGCCGTGCGCCTCGCCGGCGCGTACGCGACGACGCTGAAGAAGGGCTCGACCGTCACCACCGCCCGTGACCACTCCCGTGGTGCCCGGGCGCTCAAGCGGGCGGTCATCTCGGCGCTGCAGACCAGCGCCATCGATGTGCGCGACCTGGAGAACGTGCCGATGCCTGTGGCACGGCAGCAGACCGCGCGCGGCAGCGCCGGCGGCATCATGATCCGTACGACGCCCGGGACACCGGACTCCGTCGACATCATGTTCTTCGATGAGCGGGGCGCCGACCTGTCGGCAGGCGGCCAGCGCAAGCTGGACCGGGTATACGCCCGCCAGGAGTACCGGCGTGCCTTCCCCGGCGAGATCGGTGACCTGCACTTCCCGTCGAGCGTCTTCGACTCGTACACCGGCGCGCTGCTGCGCGCGCTGGACACCACCGGCATCGCCGATTCGGGCCTGAAGGTCGTGGTGGACGCGGCGAACGGCAGTGCGGGCCTGGTTCTGCCGAGCCTGCTCGGACGGCTCGGGGTGGACGCCCTGACGATCAACCCGGGTCTGGACGAGTCGCGGCCGACGGAGACCGCCGACAGCCGCCGGGCCGGGCTGGTGCGGCTCGGCGAGATCGTGTCGTCGTCCAGGGCGGCCTTCGGGGTGCGGTTCGACCCGGTGGGTGAGCGTCTTTCGCTGGTGGACGAGCGGGGCCGGATCATCGAGGACGACCGGGCGCTGCTGGTGCTGCTCGACCTGGTGGCCGCCGAGCGCCGCAGTGGGCGGGTGGCGCTGCCGGTGACCACGACGCGTATCGCCGAGCAGGTGGCGGCGTATCACGGTACGCAGGTGGAGTGGACGACGACCTCCCCGGACGACCTGACCCGGGTGGGCAGGTCGGAGTCGACGATCTTCGGCGGTGACGGCAAGGGCGGCTTCATCATCCCCGAGTTCAGCAGCGTCTTCGACGGCTCGGCGGCCTTCGTACGGCTGATCGGTCTGGTGGCGCGTACGCAGCTCACGCTGAGCCAGATCGACGCGCGGATCCCGAAGGCGCATGTCCTCAAGCGGGACCTGGCGACGCCGTGGGCGGTCAAGGGTCTGGTCATGCGACGCGTGGTCGAGGAGGCGGGCGACCGGTCCGTCGACATCACCGACGGCGTTCGGGTCGTGGAGGCCGACGGCCGCTGGGTGATGGTGCTGCCGGACCCGGCGGAGGCGGTGACGCATCTGTGGGCCGAGGGCCCCGATGACGCCTCGGCGCAGGCCCTGCTCGACGAGTGGTCGGCGATCGTGGACAGCGCCGGCCGCTGATACCCGTACGGCCTCCTCCCGTTGAGCCTAACGGCGCGCCGGGAGGGGGCCGTTCGAGTGTCGTGCCGCCGACGTGGGACGATGTGCGGCATGCCGCAGCAGTACCCCGATCGGAGCAGCGCGACCCGCGAGGCCGCGCTGCGGCGTCCTGATGCCTCGATGTCGTTGCTGACCAATGTCATGGAGCACAGCCTCGACGACGGTTATGCGGAGGCGGCGGCTCGCCGCGGTGAGACCGGCACCTCCCGCATGCCGCGTACGGTACGGGGCAAGCTGAGCCTGGCCGTGGGGCTGGTGCTGGCCGCCGTCGTGGTCACCCTGGGCGCGGCGCAGGCGCAGGTGAGCGCGCCGACGCTGGCCAAGGACCGGCAGCAGCTGATCGACCGTATCGAGTCGGAGACCCGCACGGCGGACGCGCTGCAGAAGAGTGTGAACAAGCTCCGCGACGAGGTGAGCGCGAAACAGCGCCAGGCGCTGAAGGACCAGGGCGTTACGGATGTCGAGCGGATCTCCCTGCTGGCCGGCGCAACCGCGGTGACCGGCTCCGGCGTCAAGCTGGTCGTGGACGACGCGACAGAGGCCTCGTCGGGCGGCGGCAGCAACCCGCGCACCAGCAGCGACTTCTCCGACACCGGCCGGGTACGTGACCGCGACATGCAGCGGGTGGTGAACGGCCTGTGGGCGTCCGGGGCCGAGGCGATCTCCATCAACGGCCAGCGGCTCACCGCGCTGTCGGCGATCCGGGCTGCCGGTGACGCCATACTGGTCGACAACAAGCCGCTGGCACCGCCGTACACGGTGCTGGCGATCGGGGACGGGAAGCGGCTGAGTACCGCCTTTCAGGACAGCGCGGACGGCCAGTACTTGCACGTCCTGGAGCAGAACTACGGGATCCGCGCGAGCATCTCGACCGAGAGCGAGCTCAAGCTGCCGGCGGCACCGAGTCTGATCATCCGTTCAGCGAGTCCGGCACCGAGCGCCGGGAAGAGCGCAGCAGAAACAGGGAAGGGCACGAATTGATCGCCGTACTGGGCCTCGTCGTAGGAGTCGTGGTGGGCCTCGTGGTCCGCCCCGTGGTTCCGACGGTGGTCGAGCCGTACCTGCCGATCGCCGTGGTCGCCGCGCTCGACGCGGTGTTCGGCGGCCTGCGGGCCATGCTCGACGGGATTTTCGACGACAAGGTCTTCGTCGTGTCGTTTCTCTCGAATGTCGTGGTCGCGGCCCTGATCGTCTTCCTGGGCGACAAGCTCGGGGTCGGCTCCCAGCTCTCCACGGGCGTGGTGGTCGTTCTCGGCATCAGGATCTTCTCCAACGCGGCAGCCATCCGCCGCCATGTCTTCCGGGCGTGACAGCACGATGAGTGACGACCACAACGACGAGACGCCGAAGGCCACACCGCCCGAGGAGCCGGAAGAGACCGCGCTGACGCAGCCTGCCGCCGCCGGCCGGGAGCGGCTGAAGGCCGGCCTGTGGCCGCCGAGGGTGACGCGGGCGCAGCTGATCGTCGCGCTGCTGCTGTTCGTCCTGGGCCTCGGCCTGGCCATCCAGGTCCGTTCCACCAGCGACAACAGCGCGCTGCGCGGGGCGCGCCAGGAGGACCTGGTCCGGATCCTCGACGAGCTGGACAACCGTACGCAGCGCCTCCAGGACGAGAAGCAGCGCCTGCAAAGCCAGCGGACCGAGCTCGAGAACAGCTCGAACCAGGCTGAAGAGGCCCGTAAGCAGACCGAGCAGAAGGCGCAGCAGCTCGGTGTGCTGGCCGGCACGGTCGCCGCCCAGGGGCCCGGGATCACCCTGACGATCAGCGACCCAAAGGGGGCCGTTCAGTCGGACACGCTGCTCGACACCCTCCAGGAGCTGCGGGCGGCGGGTGCGGAGGCCATCCAGATCAACGATGCGCGGGTCGTCGCGGCCACGTACTTCACCCAGAACGGCAGCAGCGTGGAGATCGACGGCAAGAAGGTCACGCAGCCGTACCGGTTCAAAGTCATCGGCAATCCACAGGATCTGGAGCCGGCGCTCAACATCCCCGGCGGAGTGGTGCAGACTTTGGAGAAGGAGCAGGCCACAGCGGACGTGACGCAATCGAAGAAGATCGTTGTGGATGCCTTGCGGCCGTCGAAGACGCTTGACTACGCTCAGTCGTCATCGTAGTGAGAACGCGACGAGTGGGGGTTCTCGGGCGAGGGCAAGAGAAAGCGGGGGGTCGCCGCATGCGCCGGGTGGTGCGTGATGGAAACTGTGTGTTGGTCGTGACTGAGGGTTCGTCCTGCCCCACGGGCGGGTCTATGTCATTCAAGGGGAATCGCCCGTGAAGTTGTTCGGGAAGTTGTTCGGAAAGAGTGCGCGGCAGGAGCGTGACAGTGCCACCGCGCGGCACCGCGCTCCGCGACACGCGCAGGATGAGGGCACGGGCGAGGAGCGCCCGCTGTTCCGGAATGACCACGCCGGGTCCCCTGGGTCCGGTGGCGACATTTCGGGTGGTCATGGCGTGGCTTCTGTTGACCCTGCCGCGTCCGGACGCATAGGTTTCGAGGCACCATCAACCTCTAATGCGGGTGGAGGGTCCTTGCCGGTCTGTACGAGGTGCGGGCACCGCAATGCGGAGGCGAGTCGCTTCTGCTCCAACTGTGGCGCGCCGCTGCGCGGCGGGGTGCCGCACGAGCGGGCGTCCGAGACCACCTCGACCATCTCCATCTCCGGTCTTGAGGCGTACGAGGCCGAGGCCACCGGCCAGACCGTGATCCCGTCGCTGTCCCCGGAGGCCCAGGCCGCCGTGGACGCGCTGCCGCCGGGCTCGGCGCTGCTGATCGTCCGGCGCGGTCCGAACTCGGGCAGCCGCTTCCTGCTGGACGGCGAGCTGACCACGGCGGGCCGTCACCCGGAGAGCGACATTTTCCTGGACGACGTGACGGTCTCACGGCGGCATGTGGAGTTCCGGCGCGGCCCCGACGGCGGCTTCACCGTCTCCGACGTGGGCAGTCTCAACGGCACCTATGTCAACCGGGAGCGGATCGACGCGGTGCCGCTGGCCAATGGCGACGAGGTGCAGATCGGTAAGTACCGACTGGTCTTCTACGCGAGCCAGCGGGGTATCTGACCGCATCCGACCCGCGAGGGAAGGTCCATGCTTCGTACACCGTCGGGCGGTGCCGGAAACGGCACTGCCTCCACGGACGGCAGACTTCTGAGCATCGGGGCGGTGCTCAGTCAGCTGCGCGACGAGTTCCCCGAGGTCACCATCTCCAAGATCCGTTTTCTGGAGGCGGAGGGCCTGGTGGAGCCGCAGCGCACCCCGTCGGGGTACCGGAAGTTCGCGGTGCGCGATGTCGAGCGGCTCGGCCATGTCCTGCGGATGCAGCGCGACCACTATCTGCCGCTCAAAGTGATCCGGGAGCATCTCGACGCCCTCGACCGGGGCGAGCCGCCCCCGGCCATCGCAGGGCGGGGCTCGCAGCCGCTGCCCGCGCAGGCCGAGCAACGCGACCTGCTGGACCGTCCGGCGGAGCCGGAGGCGGCGGGGCTGCGGATCGGCCGCGAGGAGCTGATCGCGGCCACCGGCGCGGACGAGGACGAGTTGGCGCAGTGGGTGTCGTACGGGCTGGTCGAGCCGGGCCCGGAGGGCGATTTTGACGCCGAATCGGTGAACATCGCCAAACTGATCGCCGAGCTGGGCCGCTTCGGCCTCGAGCCGCGCCATCTGCGGGCCGTGAAGGCCGCCGCGGACCGGGAGGCCGGTCTGGTCGAACAGGTGGTCGCTCCGCTGCGCAGACACCGCAATCCGCAGACCAGGACGCATGCGGAAGGCACCGCCCGGGAGCTGGCGGCGTTGTCGGTGCGGCTGCACGCGGCGCTGCTCCAGTCGGCGCTGCGAGTGCGGCTCTTCTGATCGCCGGCGGCCCCGGAGAGGGCGGCGGCTGACTCCCCGACTACCCAAACCGGCCAGGCACGTCCTAGGGTTGCTGTGTGAACGAGCTCGATGTCGTGGGTGTCCGGGTGGAAATGCCCTCCAATCAGCCAATCGTGCTCCTCCGCGAGGTGGGGGGCGACCGCTACCTGCCGATCTGGATCGGGCCCGGGGAGGCCACAGCCATCGCCTTCGCGCAGCAGGGGATGACTCCGGCGCGGCCGTTGACCCACGATCTGTTCAAGGATGTGCTGGAGGCCGTCGGCCAGACGCTCGCCGAGGTCAGGATCACGGATCTTCGCGAGGGCGTCTTCTACGCCGAGCTGGTGTTCGCCAGCGGGGTCGAGGTCAGCGCCCGCCCCTCCGACGCCATAGCGCTGGCGCTGCGCACCGGGACCCCGATCTACGGGAGCGAGGGCGTGCTGGACGACGCGGGCATCGCCATCCCGGACGAGCAGGAGGACGAGGTGGAGAAGTTCCGCGAGTTCCTTGACCAGATCTCGCCCGAGGACTTCGGCACCAGCAGTCAGTGATCATTACGCGGCCCGGCCCGCGGCCATTCGGCTAGCGTTACCCCTCTGATGGACACGCGAAACCACTCTTGGGGTTGATATCACTCGGCGTGCCGAGCGTGGCGATCGTTGACGCACCCGGAGTGACTGCCTACCGTCGAGAAGGTAAGTCCCAACGGCACGTGCACGCGCCCGGAGGGATGAGAAGGGACGGAGGTCGGCGTGATCAGCACCGGCGACGGAATGGCCGCAGGCGGTCCGTATCCGCTGCGTGGGGCCCTGGCCCGGCACTCCGCGATGACAGCCGACGGGGGCGGCGGTGAGACGTCGGCACCCGGCCCTGCGCCTGTATCCGGACCCGGGCCCGAGACCGCCTCCGAGACCATCGGCTACCGCGGTCCCACGGCCTGCGCGGCCACCGGCATCACGTACCGCCAGTTGGACTACTGGGCCCGCACCGGACTGGTCGAGCCGAGCATCCGGCCCGCCTACGGATCGGGCACGCAGCGGCTCTACAGCTTCCGGGACGTGGTCGTCCTCAAGATCGTCAAGCGGCTGCTCGACACGGGCGTGTCCCTGCAGAACATCCGCGCCGCCGTCCAGCACCTGCGTTCATCCGGGCCCGGCGAACTGGCCCGGATGACGCTGATGAGCGACGGCGCCACGGTCTACGAGTGCTCGTCACCCGACGAGGTGGTCTCGCTGCTCCAGGGTGGGCAGGGCATCTTCGGGATCGCCGTCGGCGTGGTCTGGCGCGAGGTGGAGAGCGTGCTCGCGCAGCTGCACGGCGAGCGGGTCGACACCGGCGAGACCCTGGCGGGGCACAACCCGGCGGACGAGCTGGCGCGGCGCCGCAACCGCGCCGGGTAGGCCCGCCCGTACAGCCGTCGTACAGACGTACGGCGAGTGTCAGTGGCGTGAGGCAGCATCGGTACTGTGAGAAGCGCGCCGACGATCCTGCACCTCGACATGGACGCGTTTTTTGCTGCCGTCGAGCAGGCGTCGAAGCCGAGTCTGCGGGGGAAGCCGGTCGTCGTCGGCGGCCTAGGACCGCGCGGGGTGGTCGCGACGGCGTCGTACGAGGCCCGGGTGCACGGGGTGCACTCGGCCATGGCCATGGCGCATGCCCGGCGGCTGTGTCCGAACGCGGCGTATCTGATCCCGCGCTTCGAGCTCTACCGTCAGGTCAGCGACGTGGTGATGGGGTTGCTGGGGGAGCTGTCACCGCTGGTGGAGCCGCTGAGCCTCGACGAGGCCTTCGTCGACCTGGAGGCGGGTGGGGGTGCTCCCCCTGGCTTCGCCGGTGGGAGCACCCCCACCGCCGAAGGTGGGGGGCGGATCGGCGACCGGCCCCGGGCGGTGGGGGAGAAGCTGCGGGCGGACATCAGGGCGGCCACGGGCCTTACGGCGTCGGTGGGACTGGCGGCGTCCAAGCTGCTCGCCAAGATTGCCTCGGAGGAGGCCAAGCCGGACGGCCTGGTCGTGGTCGACCCCGGCACCGAGCGCGCCCTGCTCGACCCCATGCCGGCGCGCACGCTTCCGGGGGTCGGCCCGGCCACCGCCGAGCACCTGCGCCGGGCCGGGCTCGGCACAATCGCGGAGGTGCGGCACGCGGGGGAGGCGGAGCTCGTACGGCTGCTGGGCAAGGCGCACGGCGCGTCGCTGTACGCCATGGCGGCGGGACTGGACGACCGGCCGGTGGTCGCGGAGCGGGAGCACAAGTCGATCTCGGTCGAGGACACCTTCGACGTCGACCTGACGGACCGGATACGGGTCAGGACCGAGCTGGACCGGCTGGCCGACCGGTGCGTGAAGCGGCTGCGGGGCGCGGGGCGGTCGGGGCGGACCGTGGTGATCAAGGTGCGGCGCTTCGACTTCAGTACGCTCACCCGCTCCGAGACGCTGCGGGCGCCCACCGACGACCCAGCGGTCGTCCGGGAGACGGCCGGGCGCTTGATCGAGGCGGTGGACACGACCGGCGGGGTCCGGCTGCTCGGGGTGGGCGTCTCGGGGCTCGCGGACTTCACCCAGGAGGACCTGTTCGCGCAGGCGGCGGAGGCCGTGGCCGCCGAGGAGGCGACCGACAACCCCGCGGAGGCAACCCCGGCGGACGAGCCGGTGCCGACACGGCGCTGGTTGCCCGGTCAGGACGTACGGCATGCCGTCTACGGGGCAGGTTGGGTGCAGGGCAGCGGCGTCGGCCGGGTCACCGTACGGTTCGAGGAGCCGTGGTCGCTGGTGGCGGGGCGGGTGCGGACCTTTCCGGTGGAGGCGCCTGACCTGGAGCCGTCGGAGCCGCTGCCGTTGGTGCGGCGGTCGGAGTGAACTCGGCCCTCAGCTTTCGCCGGCCAGGGTGCCGAAGTCCCGGTCGGCCGGGCCGGCGGCTGTGGCGTCGGGGAGCGGGACCTCGAGGCCGTAGTGGTGGTAGAGCTGGAGTTCCTGCTCGGGGGAGAGGTGGCGGCCGACGCCGAAGTCGGGGGCGTCCTTGATGAGGGCCTTGTCGAAGGGGACGCGAAGGTGGTCCTCGATGAAATCGCTGGGCTCCAGGGGGACGAAGGCGTCACGGCTGAAGAGGCCGGTCCTGACGGCGGCCCATTCGGGCCGGCCGGTCGCGTCGTCGAGGTAGACCTCGTCGACGGTGCCGATCTTCACTCCGTTGATGTCGAAGGCCCTGCGGCCGATCAGACTGCGCGGATCGATACCGGTCTGCACGGTTCCTCCAACTGCTCGTAATTGATCCTATTTAGTCATGAAAGCCACCTTCTGTCACATGTCAGCGCAGGGAGTCGCGCTGGTACGCTGGCAGCGGCCGCAGACCCCGTGCGGGAGAGTCCCGGCAGTGCAGGCGAGCCGGGCGCCGAAGGAGCAACTCCTCCCCGGAATCTCTCAGGCATCCGTACCGCATGGGTCAGGTCACTCTGGAAAGCAGGGAGAGTCTCAGGACACTGACGTCCTCGGGGCGCTGCCTCACCGACGGTGAAAGCCGTTCCGCTCGCGCGGGACGGTGAAGCTCTCAGGTTCAGATGACAGAGGGGGAGGCCCCAATCGAGTCAGGCCAGTGCGTCAGACCAGGAGGCCTCCGCAGATGACCGCCAACCGCATCCCACTCTCCGAGCTGGAGCGCGGCATTCCCTTCGCCGGCCGCCACATCGGCCCCGACCGGGCCGCCCAGGCCAAGATGCTGGCGCAGATCGGCTACGGCTCGCTCGACGAGCTGACCGCCGTCGCCGTGCCGGCCGCCATCAAGAGCGCCCGGGCCCTGAACCTTCCGGCCGCCCGCACCGAGGCCGACGTCCTCGCCGAACTGCGCTCGCTGGCCGACCGCAACCAGGTGCTGCACCCGATGATCGGCCTCGGTTACTACGGCACCTTCACGCCACCGGTGATCCTGCGCAACGTCATGGAAAACCCGGCCTGGTACACGGCCTACACGCCCTACCAGCCGGAGATCTCGCAGGGCCGCCTGGAGGCGCTGCTCAACTTCCAGACCGTGGTCGCCGACCTCACCGGGCTTCCCACCTCCGGTGCGTCACTGCTCGACGAGGGCACCGCAGCCGCCGAGGCGATGGCCCTGTCGCGCCGGGTCGGCAAGGTCAAGGACGGCGTCTTCCTGGTCGACGCCGACACCTTCCCGCAGACCACCGCCGTCATCCAGACCCGCGCCGAGCCCACCGGCGTCGAGGTGGTCGTCGCCGACCTGTCCGCCGGCATCCCCGCCGAGGTCGCCGAACGCGGTGTCTTCGGCGTCCTGCTGCAGTACCCGGGTGCCTCCGGCGCCGTACGCGACCTCAAGCCGGTCATCGAGCAGGCGCACGACCTCGGCGCGATCGTCACCGTCTCCGCCGACCTGCTGGCGCTGACCCTGCTCACCTCGCCCGGCGAGCTGGGCGCCGACATCGCCGTCGGCACCACCCAGCGCTTCGGCGTCCCCATGGGCTTCGGTGGCCCGCACGCCGGGTACATGGCCGTACGCGCGCAGTTCGCCCGCAGCCTGCCCGGCCGCCTGGTCGGTGTCTCGGTCGACGCCGACGGCAACAAGGCGTACCGGCTGGCCCTGCAGACCCGCGAGCAGCACATCCGCCGTGAGAAGGCCACCAGCAACATCTGCACCGCGCAGGTGCTGCTCGCCGTCATGGCCGGGATGTACGCGGTCTACCACGGCCCCGACGGCCTGCGCGGCATCGCCCGCCGCACCCACCGCTACGCCGCGATCCTCGCCCAGGGGCTGCGGGACGGCGGCGTCGAGGTCACCACGGACGCCTTCTTCGACACGGTCACCGCCCGCGTGCCGGGCCGCGCCGCCGAGGTCGTGGCCGCCGCCCGCGACGCGGGGGTCAACCTGCGCCAGGTGGACGCGAATCTGGTCGGCATCGCCTGTGACGAGACCACGGGCCGCGAGCAGCTCGCTGCCGTCTGGGGCGCGTTCGGCGTCAGCGGCGAGGTCGACGCGCTGGACGCGGCGACCGAGGACGCGACTCCGGCCGCCCTGGTGCGCACCGACGACTTCCTCACCCACCCCGTCTTCCACCAGTACCGCTCCGAGACCTCGATGCTGCGCTACCTGCGCCGCCTCGCCGACCGGGACTACGCGCTGGACCGGGGCATGATCCCGCTCGGCTCTTGCACGATGAAGCTCAACGCGACCACCGAGATGGAGCCGGTCACCTGGCCCGAGTTCGGCGCGCTGCACCCCTTCGCCCCGGCCGAGCAGGCCGCCGGATACCTCACGCTCATCCGGGAGTTGGAGGACCAGCTGGCCGAGGTCACCGGCTACGACAAGGTCAGCCTCCAGCCCAACGCCGGTTCGCAAGGCGAACTGGCGGGTCTGCTGGCGGTCCGCGCCTACCACCGGGCCAACGGCGACACGCAGCGTACGGTCTGCCTGATCCCGTCCTCCGCGCACGGCACCAACGCCGCCAGCGCCGTGATGGCCGGTATGAAAGTCGTGGTCGTGAAGACCAGCGACGACGGCGAGGTCGACATCGCCGACCTGCACGCCAAGATCGAGCAGTACGACGCCGAACTGGCCGTCCTGATGGTCACCTACCCCTCCACGCACGGCGTGTTCGAGGAGCACATCGGCGACATCTGCGCGGCCGTGCACGACGCGGGCGGCCAGGTGTACGTGGACGGCGCGAACCTCAACGCCCTTGTGGGGCTTGCCAAGCCGGGCCACTTCGGCGGCGATGTGTCACACCTGAACCTGCACAAGACCTTCTGCATCCCGCACGGCGGCGGCGGCCCCGGCGTCGGTCCGGTCGCTGTCCGCGCCCACCTGGCGCCGTACCTCCCGAACCACCCGCTGCAGCCCGAGGCCGGTCCGGCGACCGGTGTCGGCCCGGTCTCGGCGGCGCCCTGGGGCTCGGCGGGCATCCTGCCGATCTCGTGGGCGTACGTACGTCTTATGGGCGCCGAAGGGCTCAAGGCCGCCACGCAGGTCGCGGTGCTGGGCGCCAACTACGTCGCCAAGCGGCTGGAACCGCACTACCCGGTGCTCTACACCGGCCCCGGCGGGCTGGTGGCGCACGAGTGCATCATCGACCTGCGGCAGCTGACCAAGGAGACGGGCGTGACGGTCGACGACGTCGCCAAGCGCCTGATCGACTACGGCTTCCACGCGCCGACGATGTCGTTCCCGGTGGCCGGGACGCTGATGATCGAGCCGACGGAGAGCGAGGATCTGGCGGAGCTGGACCGCTTCTGCGAGGCCATGATCGCGATTCGCGCGGAGATCGAGAAGGTCGGCTCCGGCGGCTGGCCGGCAGACGACAACCCGCTGCGCAACGCTCCGCACACCGCCGCCGCGCTCGGCGGTGACTGGGAGCACGCGTACTCCCGTGAGGAAGCCGTGTTCCCGGCCGGAGTGTCGGCGGCGGACAAGTACTGGCCGCCGGTGCGCCGTATCGACGGCGCCTACGGCGACCGGAATCTGGTCTGCTCGTGCCCGCCGCTGGATGAGTACGAGGCGTAGCCAGCCGCTGTCAGGCAGCCGTCACGATGAGCTCGACGCCGAGAGGCCGGTGCGGTGCGATGATCTGCCCGTCGGGCAGGAGTTCGCCGGTGTCCTCGAAGAGGAGGACGCCGTTGCACAGCAGGCTCCAGCCCTGCTCCGGGTGGTGGGCGACCACCTGGGCGGCCTCCCGATCGGGGCTGGCGGCGGACGGGCAATGCGGCTTGTGCTGGCACATGGACGGTGTCTTTCGGTGCGGTTGGTGTGATGTGCGGCCGGATGGGGTAGGTACCTTCCTCATGACCGTGCCCCCGTTTCGTGCGGTCGGGTCCAGTGTTGCCCTACTGACGTGATTCCGCAGGCATTTCGTGTGAGCTTTTCTTGTTAGTTGGGGACGCATTCACCCGCGCGGGCGGTTGCTCGCACAAAGCAACACCCCCGTGACCGTACGGTCACGGGGGTGTTGCTTTGCCGCCCTCTGTTCCGTCAGGCACTCGTTCCCAGCAGAGGGGCCGGAGCCAGCCGCAAGGTGAGCACCGGGACCAGGTCCGACAGCCGGTGAATGCGGTGCGCGGCGATCCCGGGTGGCGCGGGGGCCAGCGGGATCAGCAGGTCGCCCGCCGCGGGCTGCGCGGTCGCTGCTTCGGCCGTGACATCGCTGTGCAGCCACAGGGTCATCATGTACAGCCCCGGCACGGACAGCAGATGCGGCTGGTAAGTGGCCGCCAAGGGCTCCGCCTGCCGCAACGCCCGTTCCGTGGACAGCAGATAGGGTCCCTCGCAGAAGTGCGAGAAGGCCCAGCCGTCCGGAGTATGCACGGTCTCACCAGCGGCGACCTGCTCGCCGGCGCGGATGTGGAAGCGCCAGCCGGTCAGCCGGGCGCGAGGAAGTCGGTACGCAGGCGCGGTCACGGCAGCCACCGGACTCGCGGGTTCCAGAACGTGCATGGGAAGCGGGTGCTCGGGTACGAGCGGTCCCGTGGCGGAGCGCAGAGCCGGGGTGCGGGCCTCACGGACAGCGGTGGGTGAGCTCAGTGCGGCCAGGACGCTCCGAAGAGCTGGGGCGGGTGCTGGGGGTACCTGCAGCGGCATGGTGGGCGGCCTCTCATCGGGAGACACGGCGGTGCTCGGCGGGTGCGGACGGCACTGTCAGCTGCGACCCGGGCCCAGGCAGGGAAAGGTGTGGGCATGCGGATCCCCACCCGTGGCCGGATGCCTGCGGGGCACTTTCGGCGGGTCGCGGAGTCTCTGCCTTATGTGCGGAGTTTATACGACGCGTGTTCGCTCAGTGTTTCCGCTAGCAGTCATCAGGATTACGCGCAAGGCGCTATTCCGCCGCCCTGTGCCGCTATTTTCTCCGTATTTACGGTGAAATGCGCAGCACACACCAGGTCTTCCCGGGCTCCTGCGGATGGCTAAATCTCGTCGGTCATTTTCGCGAGGCCGGAGACCGACTCCGTGGATGCCGCGCCATGCCAGCGGAATGTGCCCGACAACTGTTCCGGAGCCAGCTTAGCGGTTGTGCGGCTCGCATGGGGAAGGTTTGAGGGGCGTTGTCGATCTTAAGGCTGGGCATCATCCGATCACCGACCGTTCGAGGAGGGACACCCCATGGGGGAAAAGGTCGTAGCCACCGGGTTCGACCTGTCCGACCGCCTGCGCTACCGCCGGAAGCTGCGGCAGTGCCTGGTGGGGCTGGAACGGCTGCTGGACGAGAAGCGCTTCGACCGGCCACGCAATCTCATGGGTCTGGAGATCGAGCTGAATCTCACGGATTCCGATGGGCTGCCGCGCATGATGAACGAAGAGGTGCTGGAGCGCATCGCGAGCCGGGATTTCCAGACCGAGCTCGCTCAGTTCAACATTGAAGTGAATATCGCGCCGCACCGGCTCTCGGGCCGTGTCCTGGACCGGCTTGCCGAAGAGTTGCGTATGGGATTGGGATATGCCGATCGCAAGGCCAACGAGGTCGGGGCCCATATCGTCATGGCCGGCATCCTGCCGACCCTCGGCGCCCAGGACCTGGTGTCCGCCAACCTCTCCCGCGCCGACCGGTACATGCTGCTCAACGACCGGATACTGGCCGCCCGCGGCGAGGACATCAGCCTCGACATCGTCGGCGTCGAGCGGCTCACCACCACCTCCGCCTCGATCGCCCCCGAAGCCGCCTGCACCTCGATGCAGATGCACTTGCAGGTCACCCCGGCCCGCTTCGCCGCCGTGTGGAACGCCGCCCAGGTGGCCGTCGCGCCGCAGATCGCGATGGGCGCCAACTCCCCGTTCCTCTTCGGCCGCGAACTGTGGAGCGAGACCCGGGTGCCGCTGTTCCTGCAGGCCACCGACACCAGGCCCGAGGAGCTGCGGATCCAGGGCGTACGCCCGATCACCTGGTTCGGCGAGCGCTGGATCACCGGCGCGTACGACCTCTTCGAGGAGAACGTACGGTACTTCCCGTCCCTGCTGCCCATCTGCGAGGACGAGGACCCGCTGCGGGTGCTCGACGAGGGCGGGGTGCCGCAGCTCAAGGAGCTCACCCTGCACAACGGGACCATCTACCGCTGGAACCGGCCCGTCTACGCGGTCGTGGACGGCGTACCGCACCTGCGGGTCGAGAACCGGGTGATGCCCGCAGGGCCCACCGTCGCCGATGTGATCGCCAACGCCGCCTTCTACTACGGCCTGGTACGCGCTCTCGCCGAATCCCCCCGCCCGGTCTGGAGCCGGCTGCCCTTCGCCGCCGCCGCGGCCAACTTCGACGCCGCCTGCCGCGACGGCATCGACGCGGTGCTGCGCTGGCCCCGCAACGGCCGCGCCGGGTCCCTCGCCGAGGTCTCCGCCGTCGACCTGGTTCGCGACGAACTGCTGCCGCTGGCCGCCACCGGGCTGGACGGCTGGGGCATCGACCCGGTCGACCGGGACCACTACCTCGGCATCATCGAGGGGCGCTGCGCCGGCCGCACCAACGGGGCGACCTGGCAGCGCGACGCCTTTCACCGCGAGCTGGGACGTGGCCTGGACCGGCAGCGGGCATTGGCCGCGATGACCCTGCGCTACTGCGAGTTTATGCACTCCGGGGAGCCGGTCCACGAGTGGCCGGAGTGACGCCCGGGAGGCATTAGGAGGTGGCGGTGGCAGCCGAGGAGGCGTCCACCACGGCCTTCAGGAGCACCTGGTGGATCTGGGCGGGGTCGCTGACCCGGTACGCGGCGCCGCCGGTGGCCTTGGCGATGCGGTCGCACGCCGCCTTGTCGGCGTCCGGGCCGATCGCGATGGCGATCAGCGGGATCGGGCGTTCTGGGTCGGCGAGCTTCCTGAGCCTGCCGGTGAGGGCGTCGAGGGAGATGCTCGGGTGGCGGCGCGTTCGCGCTCGGTGCCGACATCGTCGGGGTCGACGAGCGTGTACGGGTAGTCCAGATCCGCGGTGCCGTCCTTGGGGAAGAACAGGTCGAGTTTGGGGGCGTCGCCGGGGGTGGTGTTGTGCTGGTAGGCGGCCTGTTCGGACATGATCAGCGCCTGGTTGCGCTTGGGGTTGTCCAGCTCGTCCTTCGAGGCGTCGCCCGGCAGGGTCGCCACGATCTGGGCGTCGCCGAGGGCGGAGTGCTGGGCCAGCACCTTCGCCAGACCGGCGGTGCGGGTGTCGGTGTCGCCGCTGCCCTGCCGTGCGATGGAGGCGTTCAGCATGGCGAGGGCGAGCAGGCCGGTGGCGCTGCGGGACGGGTCGGCGGCGCCGAGCCGCAGATCCTTGCTGCTCGCGGCCGCCGAGGTCAGCGCGGCCCAGGTGTACGTCTTCGGGGGCCAGCCCAGCTGTTTGGCCTGCGCCGCGACGGTCCCCACCACGATCGGCGACGACGCGACGCTGCCGATCGTCGCCACCGGGGTGCTGCTCCCGCCCGCGTCGGCGAGGTCGACCCAGGCGCTGGAGTCCGGGACCCACACCTCGAAGTCGGAGCCGTCCGAGCTTCCGCTGCCGAGGGACGCCGAGACCTCCGACGCCGTCCGCTCCGTCACCGTCACGTCCAGGCACTGCCCGTCGGACTTGACGGCGGCGCTTCGGGCCTCGCGGGCCGCCTGGCTCAGGGCCGGCGCGACGTCCGGTGACGCGACGTCCGGTGACGCGGCGACCCGCAGCCGGACCGTACCGTCGCCGCAGGTGCCGCCGAAGGACAGCAGGCCGTTGCGCATGGCGGCGAACGTCCCGGCACCCACCGTGAGTACGAGAGCGGTGGCGATCCCGACCGTGCGGCGGCGGGCCCGCTGTGCCCCGGAGGGCTCGGGCGTGGTCGAATCAGCGGGGACTCGATGACGTCCCATGGTGCCTCCCCCCGGAAGGTCTGCGCGATCATCGCACTTGTTTTCGAGTTTTCGAGGACCCTAGCGGGGGCGGATCCGGGGATGCGGCAGGATGGCGAAAATGGAGGTTTATGTGCGCGGAGAGCAGCCAGACGGGACCGCCGCCCCCTCGTTGGAGCGACGCACGCTGCGCAGTGAGACCCTGCTCGTGCTCGCCCTCTCGCTGGGCGCGAGCGCGGTGTCGTCCCTGATCAGCTTTATCGGCTCGATCACCAAACCCGGCGCCCTGAAGAACCAGGCCGCCACCCTCGTCGCCTCCCAGGCCCCGGGACGCCCGTGGCTCGATCTCGCCTGGCAGCTGTTCGGAATTGCGACGGCGCTTGTCCCTGTCGCTCTGGTCGCGCATCTGCTGGCGCGCGAGCGAGTTGGGATGCCCGCGATCGGCTTCGATCTGCGTAAGCCGCGCTGGGACCTGGGCGCCGGGACGGTCGTCGCGGCGGCCATCGGCGGCACCGGGCTGGCGTTCTACCTGGTGGTACGGGCGGCCGGCGCCAACCTGACGGTGGTGCCGGAGTCGCTGCCGAACGTGTGGTGGAAGATCCCGGTGCTGATCCTGTCGGCCGTGCAGAACGCCGTGCTGGAAGAGGTCATCGTCGTCGGCTATCTGCTGCGCAGGCTCGGCCAGTTGGGCTGGAGCCCGACCGCCGCCCTGGCCACGAGCGCGGTGCTGCGCGGCTCGTACCACCTGTATCAGGGCATCGGCGGTCTGCTCGGCAACATGGCGATGGGCGTCGTCTTCGTCCTGCTCTACCGGCGCTGGGGACGGGTCGGGCCGCTGGTCGCGGCCCATGCTCTGATCGACATCGTGGCCTTTGTGGGATACGCGCTGCTCGCGGGCAAGGTTGGCTGGCTGCCGACGGCCTGACCCTGGTGAGCTGCCTAGCCGTGCAGCTCGCCGTCGATGACGGTGACCGCCGTGCCGGTGAGCAGCACGCGGTCGCCGCGCAGCGTGGTGCCCACCAGGCCGGTGCGGGCCGAGGCCTGGAGGCCGGTCAGCCGGGGGCGGCCGAGGCAGGCCGACCAGAAGGGGGCGAGGGCGGTGTGAGCGCTACCGGTGACGGGGTCCTCGGGGATACCCAGGTTGGGGAAGAAGGCGCGGGAGACGAAGTCGTAGCCGGCGGTGGGGTCGTCCGCGGCGGCGGTGACGATCAGGCCCCGGCGTGAGCCGAGCGCGGCGACGGCCGTCATGTCCGGCTCCAGCCGCCGTACGGTCTTCTCGTCGGCCAGCTCGACGAGCAGGTCGCCGACATTCCCGCCGGTCTCGTGTACGGAGAGCGGCTCGGCGCCGATCGCCGGGGCGATGTCCGCCGGGATCTCGATTGCGGTCAGCGGCGCCACCGGGAAGTCCAGGGTGATGCCGCCGCCCTCGGCGACCGCGGCGGTGAGGATGCCGCTGTGCCGCGTACGGAAGCGTACGGAGCCGCCCAGGACGTGCGCGGTGGCGAGGGTGGCGTGGCCGCAGAGCCTGACCTCGGCCTTCGGGGTGAACCAGCGCAGCGCCCAGTCGGCGTCCGGGTCGTCGGGCAGCGGCACGACGAACGCGGTCTCGGCGTGGTTGACCTCGGTGGCCACCTGCTGCAACCAGCGGTCGTCGGGGAAGTCGGCGGAGTCGAGGACGAGGACCCCGGCGGGGTTGCCCGCGAAGGGGCGATCGGTGAAGGCGTCGACGATACGAATACGCATGGCACGAGCCTAGTTCGGGAGAAACCGCAGGCCAGAGCCAATCTTCGGGAAGTGGTCCGGTTGGGCCTTGCCATCCGATAGTCAGCGATATATCGTTGAGACATCGCGATCGATCAACGATGGAAGGAATGACATCATGCGATTCCAAGGAGAAGGACACCGACACGGCGGCCCCGGACACCACGGCCGCGGCGGACATGACGAGCGCCGGGCGGCCTTCGGCCCGTTCGGACCGCCCTTCGGCGGCGGCCCCTGGGGGCCCGGACCGGGTCCCGGCTGGGGACCAGGACGCGGCGGCCGGGGTGGCGGACGGGGCAGGGCACGGCGCGGCGACGTACGCGCGTCGATCCTTGCGCTGCTCAAGGAACAGCCCAGGCACGGCTACGAGATCATTCAGGAGATCGCCGAGCGCAGCGGCGGCGCGTGGAAGCCGAGCCCCGGCTCGGTCTACCCGACGCTGCAACTGCTCGAGGACGAAGGCCTGATCAGCAGTGCGAGCGAGGGCGGCAAGAAGCTGTTCACGCTCACCGAGGCCGGCCGCACCGAGGCCGACGCGGGGCCCGAGGCCCCGTGGGAGGAAGCCGGGCGCGGCGTCGACTGGGACAGCCTGCACGAGATCCGGAAGGCGGGCGGCGGACTCGTCGATGCCTTCCGCCAGGTGTGGGCGACCGGCACCCCGCAGCAGCGCGACAAGGCGCTGGCCGTGGTGAACGAGGCCCGCAAGAAGCTCTACCTGATCCTCGCCGACGAGGACGACGCATAGAGCCCAGCAGTGAACGAGGTGGCCGGGGGGACTCTCCCCCCGGCCGCCTCGCCGGGTCGTGCGAGGATCGGCTGATGGCCGACCTGAAGATCCAGCCCCGCCGTGACGAGGACATGAGCGCCTGCGTCAACGCCCTGTCCGCCGTGCACCACGCTGGTCTGCTCGAAGCCTGGGTAGCGCTGGACGGCCGGGAAGCGCTGGGCCACGTGGCCATCACCCGTACGGCACCCGGACTCGCCCGCGGCACCGGCCTGCCCGCCGGACAACTGGCCTCCGTGGCACGGCTGTTCGTCACCCCGTCGGCCCGGCGCTACGGCGTCGCGCAGGCGCTGCTCGCCGCTGCGGAGGCGGCCGCCGCTGCGTGCGGCCTCCGGCTCGCGCTGGAGGTCGAGGACGGCGGCAAAGCCGCCATCTCCCTCTACGAGCGCAGCGGCTGGCGGCACGTCGGCACCGCCCCGGGCGACTGGACGACCGTGGACGGCCGGACGGCGCTGATGCACGCCTACCTCGCGCCCGCGCGGAACCCGTAGTCGCCGCCGGCTACTCGACGAGGCGGGCGAACTTGCGCAGCGACTCCTCCAGGGCGGCGGTCGCGGAGTCCCTGAGCTTGCCGGCCATGAGGGCGACGGCGGCACCGTTGAAGGAGCCGTCGATACGGAGCTGGGTGGCGTCGCCGTTTGGGGCTTGTCCCAGACCTTCTCGGCCGGAGCCGCGATACGGGCCTGTGCGGAGACCTCGGCCGTGCGACCACTCCTCCTTCGTGGGCGGGTGGTGCGGAACGTAACCGCCGGAGCCGCAACATTCAATACTGATGAACCATCAGGAAGGTATTTCCTCACGGCGGATGACCGAGCAGCCGCTCCGCATGCCCCCCGCTCATCCCGTGCGCCGGGTCGCCCGCGGCAGTAGCCGGTCGGGCCGGAAGCGTGGCCGCTGCACCAGCCGGCGCGGTATGACGTCGTCGAGCCAGGTGAAGGGACGGCCCGCTGCTTGGCGCAGGACAGGCGCCCACTTGCGGCCCGGGAAGGCCTCCCCGCCCGGCAGCCGTGGATCCCCGGGGCGCGGGCGGTATGCGCCGAACCCGACCACGGGCAGCGGCGGCAGACCGAGCCGGGGAGCGGTGTGCTTGTTGCGTCATCCCAGGTGGTGGCCCAGACCAGCTCGTAGACCCCGGCCGGCTCGCGCAGGCAGCCAGAGCTGCTGCTGGGGTCTGGCCATGGTTCTCCTTCGGCGGTTCCCTTCGCCGTCCGTCGACACCGAGGGACGGCCGCCGGTGCGCGGCGGTTGCGTGAGGGGCGCGTACGGGGCGGCCGCACGCCGGGTGCTGTGTGAGGATCGGAAGGTGGACGACCGAGACGCCCCCGTGACCGCCGAGTCGCTGCTGCGCCGGATGCGCGCTGCGCCCGTACTGGCCGGACCTCTTCCGCACTTCGACCCGCGCGCCGCGGGCCCCGAGCCCGGGCCGGTGTTCGCCGACTGGCTCGCGTACGCCCTCGATGACGGAGTGCCCGAGCCGCATGTCATGACCCTCGGCACCGCGGACGCGGCCGGCAGACCCTCGGCGCGGGTGCTGATGCTGCGCGGCGTCGACCTGGAGCGCTGCGCCTTCGTCTTCGCCTCGGAGGCCGGCAGCCGCAAGGGGCGGGAGCTGGCGGCCAACCCGCACGCCGCGCTGACCTGGTACTGGCCGCGCCACGGCCGCCAGATCCGGATGGCGGGACCGGTGCGGGCGCTCGACGCCGACACCGCGCGCCGCGACTTCCTGGGGCGCCGCGACCGCTCGAAGGCCGCTGGGTTCACCGGCCTGATGAGCGCGCCGCTGGCCGGCCCGGAGGCGTACGAGGAGGAGCGGCGCCGGGCGGTCGAGCGGGTGGCGGCCGAGCCGGAGGCCGTACCGGATGGACATACGGTCTACGAACTGACCGCCGTCGAGGCCGAGTTCTTCCAGGGGGACACCGGCGGCTCCCACCGGCGGCTGCGTTATGTACGCGAAGGGGACGGGTGGAGCCGCGGGCTGCTGTGGCCCTAGGGGTCGCCTGCGGCCGGTGTCATCCCCCAGGAGGAGGGGTCGGGCACATGTGCCCCTCTTTTGACGGAGAGGCAAATGGCTCCCCATGCCGATGCCGGGACACCCCGCCGTTTGATGAAGTGGAACCGTGCACAGCGACACCATGGACGACGCAGGGCTCAGCGTGGAGCTGCGCGCCGTAGCGACCAGCGCCCGCCGGCGCGCGGCGCGGGACGGGGACCGGCAGCTCGACACCGCGCACTTGCTGCACTCACTTCTGGAGAACGATCCCCGCGTAAGGGACATCCTGGACGGCGGGTCGGGGGACGGGCGGCTGGTGCGCGTCCTCGGATACCTGGTGCAGCGCAGCATCGGCTACGGCATGCGCTGGCGGGAGTCGGTGGAGGACTCGGGGGCCCTGCCGGTGGTACCGGGACTGCCCGGCTGGAGCCCGTCCGCCGCCGCTGCCGTAAAGGCCGCCACGGCGCGCGCCCGCGACCGGGGCGTGGCCCAGTCCAACGGCACCGACCTGCTGGCCGCGCTCGCCGCCGACCCGGAGTGCCGGGCGGCCGAGGTGCTGCGCCACGCCGGGGTGGAACCGCGGGAGCTGCTGACGGCGTTGCCGGACCAGCGCCGCCCTGTCAGTTGCTACGGAGGTGACGGTACTGTCGCGAGCTGACATCATGGCCCGATGCATGTCTCACAGGGGAGGAACGCCGGACTCGGGCTCGCTCTCGGGTCCGCTTTCGCGTTCGGTGGTTCGGGAGTCGCGGCAAAGCCGCTGATCGAGGCCGGGCTCGACCCGCTGCACGTGGTGTGGCTGCGGGTGGCGGGCGCCGCGCTCGTCATGCTGCCCGTCGCCTGGCGGCACCGAGCGCTGGTGCTGCGGCGGCCGGGGCTGCTGCTCGGCTTCGGACTGCTGGGCGTCGCCGGAGTGCAGGCCTTCTACTTCGCGGCGATATCCCGGATCCCGGTCGGCGTCGCGATCCTCGTGGAGTTCCTCGGCCCGGCGCTGCTGCTGGGCTGGGTGCGTTTCGTACAGCGCAAGCCGGTGACCCGGGCAGCGGCCGTCGGTGTCGTCCTCGCGGTCGGTGGCATGGCCTCGGTCGTCGAGGTCTGGTCCGGGCTCGCCTTCGACGCGCTCGGTCTGCTGCTCGCCTTCGGCGCGGCCATCTGCCAGGTCAGCTACTTCGTGCTGGCCGACCACGGCAGCGAGGGGGACGACGCGCCCGATCCGGTCGGCGTCATCGCCTATGGACTGCTGCTCGGAGCCATCGCCCTGACGGTCGTCTCGCGCCCCTGGGGCATGGCATGGTCCGTCCTCGCCGGGAAGGCCGCGCTCGGCGACCGGGACGTGCCCGCTCTGCTGCTGCTCGCCTGGGTGGTGCTGGTGGCGACGGTCGTCGCGTACCTCACCGGAGTGCTGGCGGTACGGCGGCTGTCGCCGCAGGTCGCGGGCGTGGTGGCCTGCCTGGAGGCGGTCGTCGGGACCGTCTTCGCGTGGGTGCTGCTCGGGGAGCATCTGGCGCTGCCGCAGATCGTCGGCGGTGTGCTGGTGCTGGCCGGGGCGTTTGTCGCGCAGACGGCCAAGCCGGCCCGGTCCTCGCCGGCGGTGCAGGATCCGGTTGTCGAGCCGCTGCCCGAGCCCGTATAGGGTGGTGACCATGCCTTTGCTGTACGGCGTTCTGCCGCCTCCCGCCGCCTGACGCGGGCGGCGAAACCACGGAAGACCGGGCCCGGCCGGTGATTGCACGGTGACGGGCCGGTCGCCGCTGCCCGCACACGGGACCAGGCGACCTTTTCTTTTCTTCCGCGGGAGAACTCCGTGTCCGATCACCATGTGCCTTCCCCTGTCCTGCCTGTTGGACGGGGTCTGCTCTACGTCACCTTCGCCGCCACGGCCTGGGGCACCGCAGGCGCCGCCGCCTCGCTGCTCTACTCCGGCAGCGGCCTCGGCCCGCTGGCCCTGACCTTCTGGCGCTCCGCCGGGGGCGCCGCGCTGCTGTTGGCGGTCCGGCTGCTCGGGCGGGGCCGACGCCGTACGAGGGCTGCCGCGCCGGTGCGGCAGATCCTGGTCACCGGGGTCGGGCTCACCCTCTTCCAGGCCGCGTACTTCTGCGCGGTCGCCGTCACCGGGCTGGCTGTCGCCACCGTCGTCACCCTCGGCGCCGGGCCCGTGCTCATCGCGCTGGGTGCCCGGCTCACCGTGGGCGAACGGCTCGGCCGCGGCGGCCTGCTGGCGGTCGGCGGTGCGCTCGTCGGGCTCACGGTGCTGGTACTGGGCGGCGGCGGTGCCTCGGTACGGCCGGTGGGCGCCGGCTTCGCGCTGCTCTCCGCCTTCGGGTACGCCTGCATCACGGTTCTGACCCGGCGGCTCGGCCGTGACGGCGGGGGCGGCGACCCCTTCCTGACCTCGCTCTGGTCCTTCGCCATCTGCGCCGTTTGCATCCTGCCCTTCGCGGTGGCGGAGGGCGGCGGTCTGCTGCCGCGCCCCGAGGGGCTGGCGCACAGCCTGTGGCTGCTGCTCTATCTCGCCTCGGTGCCCACGGCTCTCGCCTACGGGCTCTACTTCGCCGGCGCGGCGGTCGTCCGGGCCGCCACGGTCTCCGTTATCGCCCTCATCGAGCCGGTCTCCGCGGCCGCCATCGCCGTTGCCGTCCTGGGCGAGCGCCTCGCGCCGGCGACCGTCGTGGGCACGGTGATCCTGCTTGCGGCTGTGGCAGGGCTCGGGCTGGAGGAGGCCCGGCTGGCGGCGGCGTAGGGGTTCGCCCTCAGGGTGCGCGGGGCGGGGTTTCGCCCGCACCGCGCTCAGCCCTCCGTGGCGGCCAGGCGGCGCAGTTGGTGGGTGCGGGCGGCGGCGTCGCCGGGGGAGTCGCGGTCCGCGAGGCGGGCGGCGACGGCGTGTTGCATGGGGCGGGGCTTGTTGGCGCCGTATTTGAACTTGGCGCGGACGTCGGTGACTTCGAGGCGGAGACCGCGGATGCCGGGGAGCATGCGGCCGAAGGGGGCGAGGTCCGGGACGACGGAGGCGTAGTCGCCGGCGGGCTGGAAGTGGGCGAGCTGGCGGTGCAGGAGGTCGGCCTTGGCTTCGGGGTCGTCGACGATGTGCGCCGTGCAGAGCAGCTGGACGGCGGCGTAGAAGCTGGTGGGCGTGCCGTGCTCGGGCGGGGCGTCGTCGGGGGCGTGCCAGGGGCCGGGGATGAAGGTGTAGTCGTCGACGACGCTGAGGGTGACCTGCGGGGCGGCGGCAATCGCAGGCCAGATGGGGTTCGGCCGGGCCAGGTGGGTGACGGCCTCGCCGCGCCCGGCGTCGTACGAGAAGTGCAGCGGCTGGACGAACGGCGGTTCGCCGGGAGCGCCGTTGACGGCGAGCTGCCCGAAGTCGTGGGCGGTGAGCCAGCCCTGCCACTCGGCGTCGTTGAGGGCGGCGTCCCAGGGGTGGATGAGCATGGTCGGTCCTCAGGCGAGGTAGGCGGGGAGGGCGACGGACGGGTCGAGGTCGTCGGAGGGGACGGGGGCGCCGTGCGTACGCGAGAGGGGCAGGACGCCGGCCCAGTGGGGGAGGGCGAGGTCCTCGGGGTCGTCGTTGGGGCCGCCGGTGCGGACCTTGGCGGAGACCTCGTCGAGGCCGAGGCGGATGACGGCGGTGGCGGCGAGCTCCTTGGCGTTGGCTCGCCGGGAGTCGTCGGCCCGGCCCGGGACGATGTGGTCGACCAGGGCGTCCAGCGCCTCGGCGCGCTCGGCCGGGTCGGCGACCTGGCGGGCGGTGCCGTGGACGACGACCGAGCGGTAGTTGATGGAGTGGTGGAAGGCGGAGCGGGCCAGCACGAGACCGTCCACGTGCGTGACCGTCAGGCAGACCGCGAGGCCCGGGTCGGCGGCGGCGCCGCGCAGCGGGCGGGATCCGGTGGAGCCGTGAACGTAGAGCCGGTTGCCGACGCGGGCGTAGAGCGTCGGGAGGACGACGGGCGCGCCGTCGCGGACGAAGCCGAGGTGGCAGACGTAGGCCTCGTCGAGGATGGAGTGGACCAGCTCGCGGTCGTAGGAGGCGCGGTCGGCGCTGCGGGTGGGGACGGTGCGGTCGGTCGCCCGGTATTCGGCAGTGTCGGTCATGGCGCGATCCTTTGAACTAGTGCATAATCTTGTTTGTGCTAGGAGACTATACGATCACCGGGCGCGGCGCAGCCGAAATTGCCGCCGACGTCGAACGCGCCATCGGCGAGGGCGCGTTGCAACCCGGGGCGACCCTGCCGCCGCTGCGCGAGCTCGCCACCGAGCTGAGCGTGAACCCGAACACCGTCGCCGCGGCCTACCGCCTGCTGCGCGACCGGGGGGTGATCGAGACGGCGGGCCGGCGTGGCAGCCGGGTACGCCCTCGCCCCGCGACCAGTGCCCGGGACGAGATCAGCATCGAGGTGCCGCCGGGCGTACGGAACCTGGCCACCGGCAATCCGGACCTCGCGCTGCTGCCCCGGCTCGCCGACGCGCTGGCGGCCGCGGCGGCCCGGCACGCGCAGCGCCCGATGCTGTACGGCGGCTCAGCCGTGGACGAGGAACTGGGCCGGCTGGCCCGCGAGGCCTTCGACGCCGACCGCGTGCCGGACGGCCCGATCGGCGTCACCTCGGGCTCGCTGGACGCCATCGAGCGCGCCCTCACCGCGCATCTGCGCCCCGGCGACGCGGTCGCCGTCGAGGACCCGGGCTGGGGCAGCGTCTTCGACATCCTCACGGCGCTGGGGATGCGGCCGGTGCCCGTCGGGGTGGACGACGACGGCCCGCTGCCCGGCGACGTCGAGCGGGCGCTGGCGCAGGGCGCGCGAGCCCTGGTGGTCACCGACCGGGGCCAGAATCCGACCGGGGCCGTGATCTCCGCCGCGCGGGCGGCCGAACTGCGTACGGTGCTGGCCGGACACCCGGACGTGCTCGTCATCGACGACGACCACGTCCACGGCCTCGTCGAGCTGCCGCTGCGCCCGCTGGCCGGCAGCACCCGGCACTGGATGCTGGTGCGGTCCACCGCCAAGGCGTACGGCCCCGACCTGCGGCTCTCCGTGCTCACCGGCGACCCGGTCACCGTCGACCGGGTCCGCGGCCGGCACCGCCTCGGGCCCGGCTGGGTCAGCCATCTCCTCCAGGACGCCGTGGTGCACCTGTGGCGCACCGGCGCCGTGGACGCCGACGCGGTCGCCGCCTCCTACGCCGAGCGCCGGGACGGGCTGCTGCGGGCGCTGGCCGAGCGGGGCGTACCCGCCCACGGGCGCAGCGGCATGAATGTCTGGGTCCCGGTGCCCGACGAGACCGGCGCGGTCACCCGCCTCCTCCAGTCCGGCTGGGCCGTCGCCCCGGGCGCCCGCTTCCGGCTGGCCTCGCCACCTGGCGTACGGGTGACCGTGTCACCGCTCGACGCCGGTGAGCTGCCGGCCCTGGCGGACGCCATCGCCGACGCGGTGCGCCCCTACCGGGCCGGGCGCTTCGGCTGAGGCTGATCCTGGGGCCGGTCCTGGGGCCGGCGCTGCGTCAGGGCGGCGCCGGCCAGCACGACCAGGGCGCCGACCGGCTCGTTCCAGCTCAGGTGCTCGCCGAGGATCGTGACGCCCGCCGCGGTGGCGATGACCGGGATGAGGTAGGTGACCATGGTCGCGATGGTCGGGCCCTTCTCGGCGACCAGGCGGTACTGCACCAGAAAGGCGAAACCGGTGCCGATGGCACCCAGGGCGATGACCGCGAGCAGCGGCACGACCGGGAACGACGCCGGCACGGAAGTGAAGAGCGGGGTGACGATCGCGAGCTGGGCGGTGGCGAGCAGCAGTTGGAGCGCCGACATCGACAGGGCCGAGTTGCCGCTGTCGCTCAGGGTCCGGCGGACGTAGATCCAGCCGACGGCGTAGCTGGCGCCGGCCGCCAGAGCCATCGCCGTACCGGCCGGGTCCTGCCCGGAGAAGCCCTGCCAGGCGCCGAGGACGGTGAGGACGCCGAGGAAGCCGACGCCGACCCCGATCACCCGCTGGCGGGTCGGCCGGTCCTCGGAGAAGGCGACGACCGACAGCACCATGCTCCACAGCGGGGTCGTGGCATTGCAGATCCCGGCGAGGGTGGAGGGGATGGTCAGCTCGGAGTACGAGAAGAGCGACATCGGCAGCGTGTTGAGCAGAAAAGCCGCGACCGCCAGATGCCCCCAGGTCCACGCCCCGCGCGGGATCCGCTCCCGCTTGACCCCGACAGTGGCGACGAGGACCGCCGTGCCGAAGCCCATGCGGCCCAGGGTGACCTGGAGCGGGGCGAAGGCCTCGGTACCGACCTTGATGAGGAGGAAGCTGAAGCCCCAGATGAGCGCGAGTACGGTCCAGCGGATCCGCCAGTCGAGCGCCGGACGGCGCGAGGGGCGGTCAACCGCGACAGCGGACGGGGCGGGTTCGGATGTTGCGGCGGGCCGTGCGGGGGTGGTTGCGCTCATGCCGTACACCATGGCCCTTGCGACCTCTTAGGACAAGGGAGATTGCGTAACCGCGATCGCGTAGGATCACTTACATGTTGAACCTGGAGCGGCTCCGCATCCTCCACGCCGTGTCGACCTACGGTTCCGTGAGCGCGGCCGCCGACGTCCTGCACGTCACGACCTCCGCCATCTCCCAGCAGATGAGCAAGCTCGAACGCGAGACCGGTCAGCAGCTACTCGCCAAGAACGGCCGCGGCGTCCGGCTCACCGACGCCGGCAAGCTGCTGTCCGGGCACGCCGGGCGCATCCTGTCCCTGGTCGAGCTGGCCCACTCCGACCTGGAGGCGCACCGCGGAGCGCCGGTCGGCGAGCTGCGCATGGGGGCGTTCCCGACCTCCGTACGCGGGCTGTTCCCGCAGGCGCTGCTGGCGATGCGGCAGGAGTACCCGAAGCTGCGGGCGATGGTCCAGGAGATGGAGCCCGAGCCCGCGCTGGTCAAGCTGCTGCGCGGCGACATCGACCTGGCGGTCGTCCTCGACTGGTACAACAAGCCGATGTCGCTGCCCGGCGGGCTCGCCAAGGCGCCGCTGCTCGACGACCTCGCCGACGTGGCGCTGCCGCCCGGCCACCCCCTCGCGGACCGGGCCGAGGTCGACCTCGTCGAGCTGGCGGACGACGACTGGATCGCCTGGCCCGACGGCGGCTTCTGCCACGAATGGCTGCTGTTCACCCTGCGCGGCAAGGGCGTCGAGCCGCGCATCGCGCACCATGCCGAGGAGCACCACACCGTGCTGGCCCTGGTCGCCGCCGGGCTCGGGGTGGCCGTCGCGCCACGCCTTGGGCGCGGCCCGCTGCCGGAGGGGGTGCGGGCGGTGCCCGTACGCCACACCATGCGCCGGCACATCTACGCGGTCTGGCGCTCCGACGCGGACCGCAGGCCCGCGATCAGGGTGGCGGTGGACGCGCTGCGGAAGGTGGGGGAGCAGGTCCAGGGCGTGTCCGAGTGAGGCGTCAGCCCACGATCGTCGTCACCGGCGTCTCGGCGAACGTGGCGGTGCCCAACGCCGTCTTCGACGCCGCCGTCAACCTCGGCCACCAAGCCGTGGTGCCCGCCGACGCCATCGCCGGGGTGCCGGCCGACTACGCGCAGGCAGTCGTCCGGCACACCCTGGCCCTGGTCTCGACCGTCACCACAGCCGGTGAGGTCATCGAGAGCCGGCGGCGACGGGGCGCCGCCCCAGCCTCAGGCGAGCGTCACTGAATCGCCGCTGACCTTGATGTTGGCCGCGGGCAGCGGCCGCGTCGCCGGGCCGTTGGCCACGCTGCCGTCAGCGATCTTGAACTTGCTGCCGTGGCAGGGACAGTTGATGGTGCCGCCGGACACATCCTTGACGATGCAGCCCTGGTGCGTACAGACCGCGGAGAAGGCCTTGAACTCACCCGCGGTCGGCTGGGTCACCACGACCTTCTGGTCGGCGAAGACCGTGCCACCCCCTGACGGGATGTCGCTGGTCTTGGCCAGCACCGAACCACTCCCGCCGGCCGACGACGAGGCACCGCCCTCCGATGGCGAGGAGGACACCGTGCCGGATCCCGTGCTGGTGTTGTTGGAATTGCCGCAGGCAACCAGCGCGGCGGCGAGGCCGGCTGCGCCCACCCCTGCGACGACGTTGCGGCGGGTCGGCGATCCTGAGGTACGGGACGTCTCGGCCATGCTTCACTTCCTGTTGCCTTGTACGGACCGGGCGGCGGGGGAGCGGTCGCCCGGTGGGGCGAGTGACCACCCTCGCAAGGTCATACGGATCTCCCCGGCCCCGTGTTCACGATTTCCCGGAATTCTCCTCCGGCCGCTCCGACACACCGAGCGCATCGCGAAGAAATCCCAGCTGGTGGGTGAGCAGCGCACTCACCACCGTCTCGTCGGTGGGCATGTGCGTGGCCGATGGCAGCGGTAGCACGCTGTGCGGGTGGCCCGCCGCCAGCAGTGCGGCCGACAGCCGCAGGGTGTGGGCGACGACCACGTTGTCGTCCGCCAGGCCGTGGATCAGCAGCAGCGGGCGGGCCGGCGAGGCCGCCTCCGCGACCACCGAGGACCGGCGGTAGGTTTCCGGCTCCACGTCGGGGTGGCCGTGGAAGCGCTCGGTCCAGTGCATGTCGTACAGCCATGGGTCGGCGGCGGGAGCCCCCGCCACGGCCGCGTGGAAGACATCCGGGCGGCGCATTACCGCGAGCGCGGCCAGGCTGCCGCCGTACGACCAGCCCCGGAAGCCGACCCGGGTCAGGTCGAGGTCCGGGCAGTGAGCCGCCGCCGCGTGCAGCGCCGCGACCTGGTCCTCCAGTACGGGCCCGTATTTGTCACCGCGTACCGACTTCTCCCATGCCGGCCCGCGTCCCGGCGTCCCCCGGCCGTCCGCGATCACCACCGCGAAGCCGCACTCCGCGAACCACTGCGCCTCGCACAGCCCCGCGTGCCGCGCCCGGACCACCAGCTGGGTCGCCGGTCCGCTGTAGGGGGCCATCAGCACCGGCAGCGGCCCCGAACCGGCTTCGTACCAGGACGGCAGCAGCAGGGCCGTACGCACTTCGCGTTTGCCGGCGCTCAGCCAGGTCACCCGGGGCGCGACCAGCGGTTCCGCCTGCACGGACGCGATGACGCCGACCAGCTTGCCGTCATGCAGTACGCGCGTTCCGTGGCCCCGCTCCGTGAAGGCGTGATGCACGAGCGTGCCGCCGCCCGCCGCCCCGGAGTGCACGCCGGAGTCCTCGCTGATCCGTACGAGGCCCTGCTCGGGCCCGTACGACCACAGGTGCTCCTCGGTCGGCTCATCACTCGCGGTGAAGAGCACCGACTCGCCCTGCGAGCCCAGGACCTGGAACACCTGGAGCCCCGGCGGGGTCACCGCGCGCCCGCTGATCACCAGCCGCCGCGAGCCGTCCGCGTCGGAGGTCCGCACCAGGGCACCGGAGGCCGTGCGCAGCGGTGTGCCGGCAATGATCTCGACCCAGGACGGGTCGTGCTCCTCGTGCAGCAACTCCGTCGCGCCGGTGTCCGGATCGGCGGCCAGGACGCGCGTGGTGCGCTGGTCGCGGCTCTGGACGACCAGGAGCGGGCCGTGCGCGTCCCACGCCACCGCGACCAGGTACTCGAAAGCCGCCCGGTCCCAGAGGATCTCCCGGCGGCCGCCGTCGAGCCCGACCACATGCAGCGACACATCCGCGTTGGCGGTGCCCGCCGCCGGGTAGCGGATCTCCCGGGGCGGGACGTGCGGATTGGCCGGGTCCGAGATCCACCAGCGCTGGACAGGGGAGTTGTCGACCCGGGCCACCAGCAGGCGCTCCCCGTCCGGCGCCCACCAGTAACCGCGCCGCCGGTGCATCGACTCGGCGGCGACATGTTCCGCCAGGCCGTACGACACCTCGGCGGCCTCCGGCGCCACCAGCGCGCGGTCGGCGCCGTCCGCCACGTCCACGACGCGCAGCGCGCCTCCGCTGACGTACGCCACCCGGTGCCCCGCCGCATCCGGCCGCGGGTCGACCACAGGCCCGGGGGTGGGCACCGGCCGGGGCACACCGCCGTCCGTGCCGGCCGTCCAGAGCCCGGCGTCCAGCGCGAACGCGGCCATCCTCCCGGCGGAATCCGTGGCGTACGCGACCACACCGCTCGCGCGCTCCCGGGCCCGCTCCCTCCGTATCCGCTCCTCCTCGGGGACCGGGCCGGACCGCGCGTCCAGGGCCGCGGGATCGGCGAGTACCCGTTCCCGCCCGTCCTCCCACAGCCAAAGGCGGCTCACCGGGTCCTCGCCCCCGCCGGTACGCAGAAAGAACACCCGCTCCCCGTCCGGCGAGACGGTGTAACCACGAGGGACGCCGAGGGTGAAGCGCCGGGTACGGGCCAACCTGCCGGGGAATCTCCGTCAAGTCCATCCCTTGATCTTCGCAGGGAATCCCGGCCTTCAGGCCGGGCGGGAATGCGATGCCTGGACCGGAGGCGCGGAGCGCCGGAGCTCTCTGCGCCTCCGTTTTAACGGTCAGGCTGGCCGCTTCTGGTTCTCGATGTAGTCCTTGACGATGCTCAGCCGTGCGCCGCCGCAGGACCCCGCGAAGTACGACGGGGACCAGAACACCGGCCCTGTGCCGATCCGGTTGATCCGGTCGGTGTATTCCGCCCGCAGGTATCGGGAGCTGACGCCCTTCAAGCTGTTGACCAGCTTGGACAGGGCGACCTTCGGCGGGTAGTGCACGAGCAGATGTACGTGATCGCCTTCGCCGTTGAACTCGTGCAGCTCGGCCTCGAAGGACTCGCACACGTCCCGCATGACCGCCGCGCAGCGCGTCAGCATCTGGTCATCGAAGATCTCCCGCCGGTACTTGGTCACGAACACCAAATGGGCATGCAGGTGGTAGACGACGTGATTTCCCCGTCGGATATCGGGGTCTGGTTCCCAGCGTGGTGACATACACCAAGTGTAGTATGATCAAGAGAACTCGACCGGAGGGGGTGGGCCGGATGATCCGTACGTACAAGTTCCTCATGCGGCCCACCATGGGCCAGACCCAAGCACTCACCGAGATGCTGCGGGATCACTGCTCCCTGTACAACGGTGCCTTGCAGGAGCGCCGCGACGCCTACCGGCACCCGTCGAAGACCAGCGTCACGTACGGCATGCAGTCCGCACAGCTCAAGGACATCCGGGCATTCGACCCGGAACGTCAGGGACGTTGGTCGTTCAGCTCGCAGCAGGCGACGCTGCGCCGGTTGGACAAGGCGTTCGCCGCGTTCTTCCGCCGGGTGAAGTCCGGCGAGACGCCCGGATACCCACGTTTTCGTGGCGTGAACTGGTTCGACACGGTGGAGTTCCCGAAAGACGGGGACGGCTGCCGGTGGGACTCCACCCCGCACGACCCGGTGACCCGCGTCCGCCTCCAGGGCGTCGGCCACGTCAAGGTTAACCAGCACCGACCGGTGGTCGGCAACGTCAAGACCGTCAGCGTGAAGCGCGAGGGCCGCAAGTGGTTCGTCATGGTGACCGCCGAGCAGGAGCAGCCGACCCCGTTGCCCGCGACCGGCAGTGTGGTCGGAATCGACCTGGGTATCGCCAACTTCCTCGCCGACTCCAGTGGCGGGTTCGTCCCCAACCCGCGCCACGCCCGCACCGCCGCCGCGAGGCTCGAAGCCGCGCAGCAGGCGTTGTCGCGGTTCCCGCGCCGCAAGGCCAAGGACCGCACCAACAACCACCAGCGGGCGGTGGAGAAGGTCGCGGGGCTGCACGGCAAGGTGCGCCGCCAGCGACTCGACCACGCGCACAAGACCGCGCTCGCACTGGTGCGTGAGCACGACGTCATCGCGCACGAAGATCTCAAGATTCGCAACATGGGCAAGGCCCCGGCACCGAAGCCCGACCCCGACCGGCCGGGCGGATTCCTGCCCAACGGGGCGACGGCGAAGGCCGGACTCAACCGCAGCATTGCTGATGCCGGATGGGGGGTGTTCCTGACGATCCTGCACGCCAAGGCTGAAAGCGCCGGACGGGAAGTGATCGCCGTGGACCCCCGCAACACCTCCCGGACGTGCCCCAACTGCGGGCACGTCTCGAAGGAGAACCGGCCCACCCAGGAGAAGTTCCACTGTCAGGAGTGCGGCCACAACGCGCACGCCGACACGGTGGGAGCCACCAACGTTCTACGGGCCGGGCTGGTCCGTCGCAACGCCAACCCGGCGTAACGAGAAGCCCCCTCGTTTACGAGGGGGAGGAGTCACGCCGTGGACCCTCGCATGTATGGGTATGTACACAGCGCAGCCATCGCACGCGCGAACGCCCACAGGAAACCACCCTGATCGCATCCCGGCGCCTTGCAAACGAAGCCACATGACGCCGCAGGCTGATCCACTCCCTATCGTGCACCAGGTCGTTAATCTGGTGCGATGCTCACCGAAGTAACAGGGACCCGCTACGTGACCCCCTTGCGGGAGGGCGGATCGGTGCCGGGCGTCATCGAGGCCGACGATCTCGGTACGTACGTCGTCAAATTCCATGGGGCCGCGCAGGGCCGCAAGGCGCTGGTGGCCGAGGTGATCGCCGGGGAGTTGGGCCGGCGGCTGGGGTTGCGGGTGCCGGAGCTGGTGAGGTTCTGGTTCGATCCGGTGATCGCGCTGGGGGAGCCGGACCAGGAGGTGCAGGACCTGCTGAAGGCCAGTGGAGGCCTCAACCTCGGCATGGACTTCCTGCCCGGGTCGCTGGGCTTCGACCCGCTGGTCTTCGGGGTGGGGCCGGAAGAGGCCGGGCGCGTGATCTGGTTCGACGCCCTCATCGGGAATGTCGACCGGTCCTGGCGCAACCCCAACATGCTGGTCTGGCACAAGGACCTCTGGCTGATCGACCACGGGGCCTCGCTGATCTTCCACCACAGCTGGAAGGCGGCCGACCAGGCCGCCGACAAGCCGTACGACGCCTCCGACCACGCCCTGTCCCGCTTCACCCCGGACATCGGCGCCGCCGCCCAGGCGCTGGCCCCGAAGGTCACCGGCGAGCTGCTGCGCGAGGTCACGTCGCTCATCCCGGACGAGTGGCTGGTGGACGAGCCGGGCTTCGAGAGCCCCGACGAGGTGCGCCGGGCGTACGAGAAGGTGCTGCTGGCCCGGGCGGGATCCGTACATGAGCGGATCAAGCTCGCGCCGCAGGAGAAGGAGAAACAGCCGCCGCCGGAGTGGCTGCGCACCTGGGTCGAGGGGAAGGCCGCGAAGTGACCGGGCGGGACGTGTTCGAGTACGCGTTGGTGCGTGTTGTCCCGCGCATCGAGCGCGGCGAGCAGATCAATGCCGGGGTGCTGGTGTACTGCCGGGCCAAGTCCTTCCTCGGGGCCCGGGTGCACCTGGACGAGACCCGCCTCGCCTGCCTGGACGCCGACGTGGACATGGACGGCGTACGGGCCGCGCTGCGCGGTTACGAGGCCATCTGCGCCGGCGGCGACATGGCCGGGCAGGCGGCCGGGGAAGATCCGGGGCGGCGGTTCCGCTGGCTGACCGCGCCGCGCAGCACCATCGTGCAGCCGGGGCCGATCCACACCGGGCTGACCGCGGACCCGGAGCGGGAAGTGGACCGCTTGCTGGATCTTCTGGTGCGCTGAGGCGGTGCGCTGAGCCACATCGGCCGCGCTGGCGTTGACACAGGGTCACGACGCTCCTACGGTTTCGGCTACGGGACCTACTAAGCGGTCGCTCATGACGCGGCGGCCGAACCACAGGGCTGAATCACAGGCTGAGGAGAACAGATGTCGACCACCGAGCAGCGCGTAGCGATCGTCACCGGGGCCGCGCGCGGCATCGGCGCCGCCACGGCCGTGCGCCTGGCCGCCGATGGCCGCGCCGTCGCCGTACTCGACCTCGATGAGGGCGCCTGCAAGGACACCGTCGAGCAGATCACGGCGGCGGGCGGCAAGGCCATCGCCGTCGGTGCCGACGTGTCCGACGAGGCCCAGGTCGAAGCCGCGGTCGCCCGCGTCGCCGAGGAGCTGGGCGCGCCGACGATCCTGGTCAACAACGCGGGCGTGCTCCGCGACAACCTGCTGTTCAAGATGAGCGCCTCGGACTGGGACACGGTCATGAACGTGCACCTGCGCGGCGCCTTCCTGATGACCCGCGCCGTCCAGAAGCACATGGTGGACGCCAAGTTCGGCCGCGTGGTCAACCTGTCCTCCTCCTCCGCACTCGGCAACCGCGGCCAGGTCAACTACTCCGCCGCCAAGGCCGGTCTGCAGGGCTTCACCAAGACCCTTGCCTTCGAGCTCGGCAAGTTCGGTGTCACCGCCAACGCCGTCGCCCCCGGCTTCATCGTCACCGACATGACCGCAGCCACCGCCGCCCGCATCGGCATGGGCTTCGAGGAGTTCCAGGCCGCAGCGGCCACCCAGATCCCCGTCCAGCGGGTCGGCAAGCCCGACGACATCGCCAACGCCATCGCCTTCTTCACCGGCGACGACGCCGGTTTCGTCTCCGGCCAGGTCCTGTACGTGGCCGGCGGCCCGCTCAACTGACGCGCACAGGAGACCCCGTAATGACTTCTCAGCCCGACAGCGGTCGCGTCGCCCTCGTCACCGGCGCCAGCCGTGGCATCGGCTACGGCATCGCCGAAGCACTCGTCGCCCGTGGCGACCGAGTCACCATCACCGGCCGCAACGAGGACGCCCTGAAGGAGGCAGTCGAGCGGCTCGGCTCCGACCGCGTCATCGGCGTCGCCGGCAAGGCCCACGACGAGGCCCACCAGGCGGAGGCCGTCGCGCGCACCATGAAGGCCTTCGGCCGCGTCGACTACCTCGTCAACAACGCCGGTACGAACCCGGTCTTCGGCCCGATCGCCGAACTCGACCTCGGCGTCGCCCGCAAGGTCTTCGAGACCAATGTCGTCTCCGCCCTCGGCTTCGCCCAGCAGACCTACAAGGCCTGGCAGAAGGAGCACGGCGGCGCCATCGTCAACATCGCCTCCGTCTCCGGCATCAATGCCTCCCCGTTCATCGGCGCGTACGGCATCAGCAAGGCCGCGATGATCAACCTCACGGTCCAGCTCGCCGCCGAGATGGCCCCCGGCGTCCGCGCCAACGCCATCGCCCCGGCCGTCGTCAAGACCAAGTTCGCCGCCGCGCTCTACGAGGGCCGCGAGGAGGAGGCGGCAGCCGCGTACCCCCTCAAGCGGCTCGGCGTGCCCGAGGACATCGGCGGCGCGGCCGCCTTCCTCCTCTCGGACGCGGCCGGCTGGATCACCGGCCAGACCCTCGTCATCGACGGCGGCATCCAGCTCAACGCCTTCGTGGGCTGAGTCCGTTCGGGAGGGCTTGCCCTCGTCCGTACTCCAAGGTGCACAGTCCCTGACAGCAACCAGCAACAGGGGCTGTGCACCTTTTTCTACGCAGGGAGTACGCACCATGCGCTATCGCACACTCGCCGGCGGGACCGGCCCCGAGGTCAGCGCGCTGTGCCTGGGAGTCCTGCCCTTCGGCACGACCGTCGACGAGAAGACCGGGTTCGCGATCCTCGACCGCTTCATGGAGGCTGGCGGCACCTTCGTCGACACCTCCAACAACTACGCCTGCTGGGTGGACGGCGCCACCGGCGACGAGAGCGAACTCGCCCTCGGCCGCTGGCTGGCCGACCGCGGCGCCCGCGACCGGATGGTCGTCGCCACCAAGGTCGGCGCCCGGCCGGACCTCTCACGCGGCACCCGCTGGATCGACGACGACGGCGACCTCGGGAACGCCGAGGGCCTGGCCGCCGAGACCATTCGCGCGGGCGCCGAGGGCAGCCTGAAGCGGCTCGGCACCGACCGCATCGACCTGTACTACGCCCACATCGAGGACCGGCGCGTCCCGCTGGAGGAGACCGTCGGAGCCTTCGCGGACCTGGTCGCCGACGGCACCGTCGGCACTCTCGGCGTCAGCAACCACCCCGCCTGGCACATCGCCGAGGCCCGCCGCCTCGCCGCCGAGCGCGGGCTGCCCGGCTACCAGGTCGTGCAGCAGCGGCACACCTTCCTCAAGCCGCGGCAGGGGGCCCGCTTCGGCTGCCAGCGCCATGTGGACGACCAGCTGCTGGACTACGCGGGCACCCAGCCCGACCTGATCCTGCTCGGCTATTCCACGCTCATCGCGGGTGCCTATACGCGGGACGACAAGCCGCTCCTGGCCCAGTACGCGCACGACGGCTCGGCGGCGCGGCTGCGCGTGCTCCGCGAAGTGGCGTCGGAGCTGGGCGCGACCCCCAACCAGGTCGTGCTGGCCTGGCTCCTCGGCGGGGCGGTGCCGGTGCTGCCGATCCTGGGCGTGAGCAGTGTGGCCCAGCTCGACGAGCTGCTTCCGGCCGCAGAGCTGGACCTCGCCCCGGAGTTGCGGAATCGGCTCGACGCCTCGTGAACGACTGTCAGTGGTCCCCGGCACGTTGACCGGCGTTCTGCGCGAGGCATGCGTCCAGGACGTGCAGCCGGTGGCCGACCGGCCCGGAGGACCGTCCCCCGTCAAGCAGGCTGGCCACGGTGGACAGGTGGGCGTCGAGACCAGCGTTGCGGAAGGCCAACGCATTGCCTGGGTTAGAGCTGTGGCAGCCAGACGGGGGCGCCGCTGCCGCGGGGGACGAGAATCGTCCGGAAGCGGCCTGGCGTCGCGGACATGACGACCTGGTCCGTGACACCGGTGTAGAGGCCGCAGGGGGTCTGGTCGGAGAATTGGTCAGGGGCGAGGTAGGCGTGCTGGGAGTCGGGGCCGCCTGTGCCGGCGACTTCATGGGCGTAGCCACGGTCAAAGACACCGAGGCTGAGGATCCAGGCGGACACACGGCTGAGGCTGAGGCTGACCTTGTAGCTGCCGCCCTGGGTGTCGCGCAGGATGAGGGCACGGATGATTCCGGTGGTGGCCAGCCACGACAGAACGTAGTCGTTGACGACGCCGATGGGCGGCAGGGCCGGGCGGCCGGCGGTTCCTTTGGCCTTCGCCCCCGCGGTGTCGCCACAATGACGCGAGGGCAACGGACTTGGCGGTCATGCCCAGCGCCGGCACGGCTCCCAGACGGATGGTGGAGGGGACGATCGGGTCGGCTCCCAGGAAGGTGATCAGGCCCGCCGCTGTCCTCGGGACGCATGCCGATTTCGGCCAGGACGTCATGCAGGGCGTTGTGGATGTCGAAGTCGTCGTCGCCGGTGAGCGGGTGGGCTACGGCCTGGGAGATCTTTTCGGTGAGCGAGTTCATGGTGTGGGCTTTCCGCAAAGGAGAATGGGTGAGTTGGGGCCGGGGCGGGCCCCCTGGCGTGCGGCGGGGTGCTCGATCGCGGTGTTACGCCCGCTGCGCGTTGGGAGTCTCGGCGAGGGCACGCATGAGGACGATCTGCTTGCGGTCGCGTTCGGCGGCCAGCTGGTCGATGCCGGCGCCGAAGTTCTGCGCTTGTTCGCTCAGGGTGTCCACGGTGGCGTCGTCGAAGGCAACGTGTTCACGCGCCATCTGGTCCCAGCGCTTTTCCATGCCGGGGCCCAGGTGGGTGACGAAGTGCTCCAGACCTCCTTGCCCTCCGCCGAGGTGGAACGTCTGGAACGGTCCTGCAACCGCCCAGCGCAGCCCGATGGAGGAGGTGACGATGGCATCCAGTTCCTGTTCGGTGACGACTCCGTCGGCAACCAGGTGTACGCATTCACGGAAGAGCGCCGATTGCAGGCGGTTGGCCACGAAGCCGGGAACCTCCTTGTGGAGCACCTGGGGGCTCTTGCCCAACGCGGTGTAGAAGGCACGGGCGCGCTCGACGGTTTCCTCGCTGGTGCGCTCACCGGGCACGATCTCCACGAGCGGCACCAGGTGCGGCGGGTTGAAGGGGTGGCCCACCACCAGGCGTTCGGGTCGGCGAGGCGTGGTGGCGATGTCGGAGGCGGGGATGCCGGAGGTGGAGGTGGCGAACAGGGTCGTGGCCGGGGCGTTCTCCTCGATCGTCTGCCACACCTCGATACTTCCTGGCCCTGGCAGGCTTCCTGTTCCTGAAACACCCGCTAGCTGCAGGAGGTACGGGGCTACAGCGCACTGCACGCCGGCCTGCTGATCGCGCCGATGGCCGCCGGCACCGCGATCGCCTTCCAGCTCTCCGGCCGCCTGACCGCTGCCCGCTGCCCGCGCCCGCCGCTGATCGCCGCCGGCGCGCTGATCGCCGCCGCCCTCGTACTGACCACCTGACCCCCGACACGCCCACGCCGGTCCTGCTGTTCGGCACCGGATTCGGCCTGGTCAACACCCCGGTCACCAACACAGCCGCCTCCGGCATGCCGTGCTCCCAGGCCGGGGTGTCCGCCGCCATCGCCACCACCGGGCGTCAGATCGGCAACAGCCTCGGCGTGGCCGTCCTCGGCTCGATCGTCAGTGCGCGCGGGCACGGACCGATTCACGGCACCCTGATGGCAGCCAGCCACCTCGGCTGGTGGATCCTGACCGGCTGCGGCGTCCTCATCGCAATCCTGGGCATCCTGACCGCCATTTCCCGGGCCGCTGCCGGCGCCGCACGGATCACCGCCCGCTTCGCGACCGAACCCTCGCCCCCATCTCGCGAGCGATCCGCCGAGACGCCGCAGCGGTGAGGTCTATCGGGCACCGATGAGGAACTCCGCGGCGGCGACGCCGGAGGCAGCGGTGGCGCCGTGAGTGAAGATCTGGACTGCGCCGGGGCCGGAGGCACCGGGCAGCCCCATCTCCACCACGATCGCGTCGGGACGCGCCTTGGCGAGGTCCGCGAGGGCGTTGCCCATCCACTTGTTCCGGGAAGCGTCCCTGACGACGATGACCATCGGCCGTCCCGAGGCAGGCAGCAGCCCGTACTTCTCCAGGACGCCGGGATCAGTCGCCAACTCCTGGTGATGCACACGGACGAAGGTGGTTCCGGGCAGTCGTTCGCGCAGCGGAACGGCGACACCCCACGGCGTCTCCTTCCCGATGGCCAGGTTGGTGGAGGGCACCAACTCCACCACGTGCGGAGGGGCGGTCAGCGGGAGGATGTCGTCCACGGAGCCGCTCAGCCGAATGGCGCGCCGGGCGGCGACAAAGCCGATGTCGCCGCTGATGGGGTTGACCGGGACGGCCTGGCCCAAGCGGATCGACCAGTCGGCGAACGCCTGGACGCGGTCGGACGCCTCCGCCAGGCGCTCTTCGGTGAGTTCCCCGGAGGACACCGCGCGGACGAGAGCGCCGACGATGAGGTCGACGGTCGCCTCATCGGCGTGCTCCCCGCCGACGCAGATGGCGTCGGCGCCGGCGACGAGGGCCTTCACCGTGGCGCCTTCGATGCCGTAGCGGTTGGTCACCCCGCCCATCTCGATGGCGTCGGTGACGATCAGACCGTCGAAGCCGAGCTCCTTGCGGAGCAGGCCGTTGAGGATGCGGCTGCTGAGGGTCGCCGGAAGATCCGGGTCGTAGGCCGGTACAAGGAGGTGGGCGCTCATGACCGCGCGTACGCCGGCCTCCAGAGCGGCCCGGAAGGGGGGCAGTGCCTGCGCGGCGATCTCGTCGAGGTCGGCGTCGTAGGTGGGCAGGCCGTGGTGGGAGTCGATGGCGACATCCCCGTGGCCGGGGAAGTGCTTGGCGCAGGCGGCGACACCGGCCGACTGGAGTCCCTGGACCCACGCGGCGGCATGCCGGGACACCAGCGCGGCGTCGACGCCGAATGACCTGACCCCGATGATGGGGTTGTCAGGGTTGGAGTTGACGTCCACGCTGGGCGCGTAGTTGAGGCTCACGCCGGCGGCATGCAACTGGCGGCCCAGGTCGCGCGCGACGGACTCGGTCAACTCGATGTCGTCGACGGCGCCGAGGGCGAAGTTGCCGGGCCGGGTGGAGCCGGTCGAGGATTCGATGCGGGTGACATCCCCCGCCTCCTCGTCGATCGCGATGATCAACGACGGGTTCTCGGCCCGGAGTTGGGCGGTCAGCCTGGCGACCTGTTCGGGCGAGGCGATGTTGCGAGCGAAGAGCACGACAGATGCCAGGCCGTCACTGATGTCGCGCAGCACCCAGTCTGGCGTCTCGGTGCCCACGAAGCCCGGCTGCAGGACGGAGAGCGCGAGTCGTCGCAACTCCTTGCTGTGCTTGCTGGAGGACATCAGCTGGGCCTTCCGAGTAGTGCCGACACGCCGATCGCACCGCTGCTTTGGTACAGACCAATGGATACTGGCCTAGTCCAATCCGCAGTGTCAACAGGAAGATCGTTCACCCTGGCCGGGCTCGTCGGGCCTGCGTCCCGCCGGCAGGCCATGCCGTCTCGGCGGCCGTCGATCACACCTTACGTAGTGGCGCGGTCACCATCGTGCCCACCAAAGCGGAATGGCTCCTTCTTCTGTGCGGGCTGGCCATCAGCTCTACGTGAACCGGCGATCCCGTGTGTTTCGAGCACCGGAACTTTCCAATTCGGCAGTTGACACACGGAGTTGGTCTAGTCCATTTTGGTGTGACACGAGTTCAGGAAGTGACCTGCGCGTCGCAATACCCCTCGCGGTGCGCAAGTTGACCGGTGGAACCCATGAGGACACGCCAAGTGCCCCTCGCCCTGCGCCCGTTCGCCCTGGCAACGACGCCCATCGCTGTGCGTATCAAATTCCTTACCGACAGCTACGCGCGATTGCTGTCGTCGGCGCCGAATGCGCCGATGTATCTCCACGCAGCCGATGGGTCCCGGCGCAGGGACGGTCTGGGAGCGGTCCACTCAAGAGATTCGAGCCTTGGAGCGACGTATGCCGGCGCCCTACCACTATCTTCATCGAGCCCCCTCGGACGTCCCGTATTTCAGCCGGGACGGCGACACATATCTTGCCGAGACGCCGTTGCGGGATCTCCGAAAAACGCAGAAGCTCCGGGTGTTGTCAAAGGAGGACTTAACCTTCTGGCAAACCTACGGCTACGTCGTGGTGAAGCAGGCGATTCCTGCCGCCTCGGCGGATCGCCTGCTGGAGTTCGCCTGGGACTTCCAGGGGCTCGATCCGGCCCGGCCGGACACCTGGTACGAGGAACGCGAGTTCCGTTCGGATCTCGACCGGGAACTGCACATCTACGGGTTCGTCGAGGCGTACCAGCACCAGCTCATATGGGACAGCCGCCAGGCGCAGCGGGTCTACGACGCCTTCGTCGACGTGTGGGACTGCGAAGAGCTATGGGTGACTCTGGACCGGCTCAATCTCAATCCGCCCAACATCAAGAACCGCGACCGCGCGCTGATCGCCCCCACGGAGCGCGGGTTCGACATCAACCTCCACTGGGACATCGACACCACGCTCGGTGTGCCGCCGCAGCGGGTCCAGGGGATCATCGCGCTGAACGACACCAACCCGGAACAAGGCGGCTTCCAGTGCGCGCCCGAGCTGTTCCGTCAGTTCGACCGGTGGGCGGCGCTCCAGCCGGCGGACCGGGACCCGATCCGGCCCAACATCGACCGGACGGAGTTCCCCGTGGTCCGGCCTGAGCTCAAGGCCGGCGACCTGCTGATCTGGAACGGTCTGCTGGCACACGGAGTGGCACCCAACACCTCGGAGAACGGCGTTCGAGCCGTCCAGTACCTCTCCATGATGCCTGCGCTGGAGTCGCATCAGGAACTGAGGCGTTCCCGCGTCAACTCATGGCGCCATCTCAGTACGCCGGAGTGGAACAAGACGCTCGTCGGTGATGCCACGAGGCATGAATCCCTCAGGTACGACACCGCCAAGCTGACCGACCTGGGTGCCAAGCTGCTGGGTCTTGAATCCTGGAGCGAGCGGGACCTCGAACCGTCGAACGAGGAACGGGTATGCGCAAAATCTGTCTGACTCTCCCGACCAACAGGGCCTGCGCCGAGACGATATCGGCTGTCCTTGAGGAGGCGGCCTACGCCGCCGAGCACTTCGACGTCGAGGTCCACCTCCTGATTCTGGACTCCTCCGACGAGCCCGCCCTCACGGAGCACGCGAAGGTCGCCCACGAGTCGCCCACCGTGCCGAATGTGATCGTGCACCACCTCGGCGAAGCGGAGCAGCGGGAGTTTCTGCAGCGGGTGATCCACCATGCCGGTGTCGCCAAGCCCGAGCTGGTGCTGGAGCTCATGCTCCCGTCCGATCTCTCCTACGGCGCCTGCACCAACCGTGCGTTCCTGATCGGTGCCGCGCTGGGCTGCGAGTCCATCCACCGCCGGGATTCGGACATCCTTTATCAGGTCGTGAACGACGCGCCGGTCTTTCCCATCCACCACGAGCTCATGTCGATCGGAAAACGTGCGAGCGACGCGGTGGACGGCGTGGACGAGACCACGCTGGACCCGAATCACGCGCACAAGCCGGTGACGATGGTGGGCAGCTCCTTTGTGGGCGAGATGTCCGTGGACATCGGTGAGATGTACCGCCTCGACCGCGACGCCTACTACGACGTGGTCAGCCTGTGGGCGCCCGGCCATTGGTCGGACGAGAGGAAAAGGGAGCTCGTCGACGAGTCGTTCCGGGGAGCCGGCTCCGAGGCGTTCACCCACGATCACTCGACCTTGACCATCGTCGACCCCATGCGGGTCGACATGAGCAACATCGCCTTCCACCAGGTGCAGGAATGGGTGCCGCTGCCGCCCGCGACGGACACCATCGGCAGCGACTACTTCCTCATTCACCTTGTCCACGACGCGGCATTGCCCGGCGTTCTGCACAATCGCCACCTTGTGAACTTCTACACGCCGGAACGTCGAACCGGTCCTGGATTCATCGCGTACCAGATGCGGTTCGTGAAGTTCTTCTTGTCGATGCTCTACTTCAACTTCGTCTACGACCGGATGGCAGAGGCCGGCGAGTCACTGCTCGACGATCGGGACCAGGTACGCATACCCGCGATCACCGAGTTCGTCAGGGAGAGCACCCTGTTGGACCGAGCGGAGAACATCCAGCGGCTGGACACGATCGACCGGTCCTATCGAAAGCTGGGCGGCAAGTACGCCGAGTTCGCCGACATCGTGGCGTCACGCCGGGAGCGACTGCTCGACGAAGCCCAGCAGGACAACAATGACTTCGCACTGCTGATCGAGGCATGGGCACCAATGATTCACGCGAGCAGAACCACCCAGCTTCAACGGCAGCCTGGCTGAAACCATCGATGATGCACGAGAACGTATCCATGCTCGCCGCCCTGGCCGCCGCCGGCGAGGACCAGATCATCTTCGATCTCGCAGGAATCGAAGCACGCTACGAAGCTCTCGTACGGGATCTGCCAGGAGTCTCCGTTCGCTTCGCCATGAAGGCCTGTCCCGTGGACGAGGTGATTTCCCGCCTGGCGGAGAAGGGCGCCGGAGTCGACGCGGCAGGACCCAACGAGATTACGCAGGCGATCAGCTCCGGCGTCCCCCTCGAAAGAATTCACTACGGCAACACCATCAAGTCCGACCGGGACATCATCGACGCGTACCGTCTGGGCATCAGGGACTTCGCCACCGACAGTCTGGAAGACGTGGCGGCGATCGCAGCCTGTGCTCCCGGTGCTCGGGTGTTCTGCAGGCTGGCCACTGACGGGCAGGGAGCGCTCTGGGGGCTCACCAGCAAGTTCGGCTGTTCGGCCGCCGATGCGGTGCTCGTGTTGGAAAAAGCGCGGGAGGCAGGCCTGAAGCCGGCCGGGCTGTCTGTTCACGTCGGTTCACAGCAAATGACGTCCGAAGGCTGGCAAAGCGCTTTCGAGCGCCTTGTCGACGTGCTCGCGGTTCTGCACCGGGGTGGCATATCGCTGGATTACGTCAATCTCGGCGGCGGCCTGCCGGCTCTCGGTTATCTCGACAAGCGGGGCGAGCCGCTCGACCCGCCGATGGACAAGATATTCGCCATCATCCGCGAGGGCATGCAGCAGTGCAGGGAGGTGCCCGGACACCACCTCGACTTCATCGTGGAGCCCGGGCGCCATCTCGTCGCCGACCACGGCGCCATCCGGGCACACGTCTCCCGGCTGTCCAGGCGACAGAACCTGAACGGTGAACGTCAGTACTGGCTGTATTTGAGCTGTGGCAAGTTCAACGGCCTCTATGAGATGGACGAGTTGCAGTACCGGCTCGTCTTCCCCTCGCATCGTGACGGCGAACACGTTTTAGCCAGGGTCGCAGGGCCCACCTGCGACAGCGATGACGCCTATTCCCGTGAGCACGGCCTGGTCCAGGTGCCCGAAGCGCTCGCATCGGGAGATCCGGTCTGGGTGCTCTCCAGCGGAGCCTACGCCATGAGCTACATGACACAGGGATTCAACGGCTTCAGCCCGCTTCCCTACACGTGCATAGGCGGCATGGAGGGCACTCGCAGATGAGCAGCGACGTACGCATACGCCCTGTCTCCGACGGCGACTGGAGCGACATAGTAGCGCTGGAAAGCAGTGCGTATTCCGCCATCGGACTGTCGGAGGAGCGGACCGCGCTGGAGTCCAGAGTCCGCGTGTCGCCGACCACATGCTTTGTGCTGAATGTCGAACAGCGACTGGCGGGCTACCTATTGGCCCTGCCCTACCCGATGTTCGAGTATCCGGATCTGACCCGCACGGAGGAGATCGTTTTCCGCTCGCGCAATCTGCATCTCCATGATCTCGTCATTGCCGAGGATCTCCGCGGCAGGGGGCTTGCGAAGCGTCTCCTGCACCACCTCACCGCAACGGCCGGGTCGCAGGAGTACGAGCAGATCTCGCTGGTCGCCGTTGCCGGCAGTGAGACCTTCTGGTCGGCGAACGGATTCACCGTCCACCACGGGGTGGTCCCCGCGGGGGGTTACGGCGCGACTCCGGTGTACATGTCCCGGGCGGTGCCGGCAGACCGTACCGAGAAAACGAAACCAACCAGCGGTTTGCTGCGCGGGCATTCATCGCAAGACGAAGTGGGCTGATTCATATGTTCCGCGTTCACGATCCATTCCGCCGAGCACAGTTGGCAATCGCCGCTCTGTTCTGCTGCCTGGGTTTCCAGTACGCCACCTGGGCATCGCGGCTCCCTGCCATCAAGACACACCTTGGCCTGACCGCGGCGGAAGTCGGCCTGCTGCTGATGGCCACCGGTGTCGGCGCGGCTGCATCGTTTCCCCTGGTGGCCATGCTGATGAGACGGCTGGGTTCCCGGCGCCTCTCGCTGGTGTCGGCTCTCGGCCTCGCGCTGCTGCTCCTTGTGCTGTCCGTGGCGCCGAACTACCCGATCGCTCTGGTGATCATGTGCTGCGACGGAGTTCTCGTGGCATGCCTCAACGTCGCCATGAACGCCCAGGGAGCCGCGCTCGAAGCCACATACCAGCGAAACGTCATGTCCAAGCTGCATGCGACCTTCAGCGGTGGGTCGTTGGGCGCCGCGCTCCTGGCTTCGGGCCTGAACACGGTGACCTCGACCGTGGCCGTGCATTTCGGTGTGGCCACCGTCATTCTGCTGCTGCTCGTCGGGTACGCCAGGTCGGGACTGCTGCCCCAGGAGCAGCCCGCTGAGAAGCAGCAGGAGAAGAAGAGCCGCACCAAGTGGACCCTACCCGCGCGCATGACGCTGTGGATGGGCTCCGCCATGGCCTTCGGCACCGTGACAGAAGGCGCCATGAACGACTGGTCGGCCCTCTACATGAAGGACGTCGCCAAGGCATCGGCGGAACTGGCGCCCATGGGCATCGCTGTCGTCTCCGTCATGATGGTCATGGCTCGCCTCTTCGCTGACGGGTGGCGCAGCCGCTGGGGCGACGGCCGGATTGTCCGTGGCGGTAGCGCACTTGCCGGCGCCGGGCTGGCGCTCGCCCTCCTGAGCGGTGGCGTGGTGCCGGCCCTGATCGGCTTCGCCTGCGTCGGGCTGGGTATCGCAGCCGTCACCCCCTGCGTCTACGTAGCTGCCGCGGGACAGGGCTCGGACGCACTGACCCTGGTCGCCACCATGGGAACCATCGGCCTGCTCGCAGGACCGCCGGTCATCGGCTTCATAGCGAACTCCACGGGGCTCGTGTGGGGCCTGGGCGCCGTCGCCGCCTCGGCGGTCTTCGTATCCCTGTGCAGCACACAGATCCGCTGGACGGCCGCAGAGCCGGACCTCGCTCCGGAGGTGCGGGACCGGCTCGACGCCGCGTGAGCGATTGTCAGTGGTCCCCGGTACGTTGAGCTCCAGTAACGGATCGTGTACCGGAGGTTCCAGACGTGCCCAGCATGCTGCCCGAGTCCTGGCAGGCCGTCCTCGGTGGGGAGTTGGACAAGCCCTACTTCAAGGAGCTGACCGAGTTCGTCGAGGCCGAGCGGGCCGCGCACAAGATCTTCCCGCCGCGTGACGAGGTCTTCGCCGCTCTGGATGCGACGCCGTACGACCAGGTCAAGGTGCTGGTCCTGGGCCAGGACCCGTACCACGGCGAGGGCCAGGGGCACGGCCTGTGCTTCTCGGTGCGGCCCGGGGTGAAGACCCCGCCCTCGCTGCGGAACATCTACAAGGAGATGAAGGAGGAGTTCGGGTACCCGGTCCCGGACAACGGCTATCTCATGCCGTGGGCCCATCAGGGCGTCCTGCTGCTCAACGCGGTGCTGACCGTCCGCGAGGGCGAGGCCAACTCGCACAAGGGAAAGGGCTGGGAGAAGTTCACGGACGCGGTGATCAAGGCGGTCTCCGGGCGGCCCGACCCGGCGGTCTTCGTCCTGTGGGGCAATTACGCGAAGAAGAAGCTGCCCCTGATCGACACCTCGCGGCACGCCGTCGTGCAGGGCGCGCACCCCTCGCCGCTGTCCGCGAAGCTCTTCCTCGGCAGCCGCCCCTTCACGCAGATCGACGAGGCGGTCAAGGCGCAGGGCCACGACCCGGTCGACTGGCGGATCCCGGACCTGGGCGCCGCGTAATTGCCTTGCCCGGGGCGGCGCGGATCTTCGACCATCAAGCATGGCTCTCGAACTCCATGTCCTCGCCTACTACGAGCAGGGCGAGGAGGACGGCCGACTCCGTGCCGGCGTCAACCGGCTGGAATTCTGGCGCACCCAGGACGTCCTGAGGCGCGCACTGCCGCCCGCCCCCAGCCGCGTGCTCGACGTGGGCGGGGCGAGCGGAGTGCACGCCGAATGGCTCGCCGCCGACGGCCACGAGGTCGAGGTCATCGACCCGGTGCCGCTGCACGTGAAGCAGGCCGGGCGGCTCCCCGGCGTGACCGCGCGGCCCGGCGACGCCCGCGACCTGCCGTACGGGGACGGCTCGTACGACGTCGTGCTGATGCTCGGGCCGCTTTACCACCTCCCCGAGCGGGCGGACCGAGTACAGGCCCTGGCCGAGGCCCGCCGGGTCGCTCGCCCAGGCGGGCTGGTCGCTGCGGCCACCATCAGCCGTTACGCGGGGCTGCACGACGGCCTCAGGACCGCCCGCTACTTCGAACGCGAGGTGCGGGCCCTCAAGGACGAGGTCCTGGCCACCGGCCATCTGCGGCCCACGGGCGACGTAGACCTGTTCACGGACGCCTACTTCCACGACCCCGACGAGATCCCCGCCGAATTCGCCGAGGCCGGCCTCGCCGACGCCGTGCGCTACGGGCTCGAGGGCACCGCCTGGCTCATGGTCGACATGGACGCCCACCTCGACGACCCCGAGCGCCGGGCCCTGGTCCTCGAAGCGCTCCGGGCCGTGGAGACCGCTCCCACGCTGCTGGGTGGGAGCGAAGCGACATGGGGGTCCTCTCCCCCAGACTCCGTCCGGGGGGACCCCCACCAGCCTGGCGGCTGGGAGGTGCCCCCACCGGCCGAAGGCTGGGGGAGGGCATCTGCTGACCACGGCACGCGCCTGACGGGAGGCACGCGCCTGACGCGATTTGTCAGACTGGGCGTATAGCGTTGGCTCGTGGTGAATGACGAGGTCATGACGCGGATCGGCCAGGTGGTGATGCTGCTGCACGGCGGGGACCGCGAGGAGGCACGCAACCGCTTCCTCGCCCTGTGGGAGGAGATCGGCGAGGACGGCGACCCCCTCCACCGCTGCACGCTGGCGCACTACATGGCCGACACCCAGGACGACCCGGAGGAAGAACTCGTCTGGGACGGACGGGCGCTGCGCGCCGCCTCCGGCATGAGCGGAGAGACGGCGCGCGGCTTCTATCCCTCGCTGCACCTCAACCTCGCCGCCTCCTACTGGAAGGTGGGCGAGGAACGCATGGCGCGAAGCCACCTCAGCCGGGCCCGGGAGGCCTGCAGCGGGCTCGGCGACGACGAGTACGGCGACGGGGTCCGGGCCGCCATCGGGCGCATGGAGCTGCGCCTGACCGGCTCCGACCAGTTGCCGTAGCCCTTCAGTGCCGTAAGCCTTCAGCTGCCGGAGGCCTTCAGTTGCCGTAGGCCCGCCGGCAGATTCGCGAGGCGTCGCTCTGGCCCGTCCAGCCCCCGTACTTCTCGCCCATGTCGCAGACATTGCCGCCACCGGGGACCTTGGGCACACCGCGGGGGAGCGGCCTCTCCGCGGCCGGAGCAGGCGCCTGACGGTGGCGCCGCACCGGCTGGTTCACCGCTGCCCGAGGCGCGGCCCGGTGCTCCGGCTTCCGCTTCGGCGACTCCGCCGGCTCGGGCCGTACGGTGGCCAGCGCCTCGAGCGCCGGCCCCTGGACCATCGGCGCCGGCCGCCCCACCGGCGAGGGCGCCACAGGCCCCGAGGCGGGCTCGGGCCCGGCAGGCCCAGGGGACACAGTCACACACCCGGAGACGGCCGAAGCCGCCGCCAGGACCACCACCACTGTCAGTAGACGCACCCGGACAACTCTCACGTACCGGGCGGAGGTTGGGTATGCCCCCAAAGAGTGATCTTGGTGGGCGGGCCGGCCTACTCGCCCGTCTCGCCGTCGATCCGCTCGCGGATCAGATCGGCGTGGCCGTTGTGCCTCGAGTACTCCTCGATCATGTGGATGTAGATCCAGCGCAGCGAGAACTCCTCGCGTTCGCCCTTCCGCACCCGGCTGCCGAGGTCGTCCAGCGAACGCTCGCGGGCCACCGCCCGCGCGTGCTCCACCTCGTCCCGCCAGGTCGCGAAGGCCTCCGCGGTATCCGCCTCGTCGAGGTCGTGGAACTCCCCGTCACGGTCGGCCTCGCTGTAGTAGAGCGGCGGCGCCTCCTCCCCGGCGAGGACATCGCGGAACCACCCCCGCTCCACCTCGGCCAGATGTCGTACGAGCCCCAGCAGCGTCAGCTCGGACGGCGGCACGGTCGCCTCGCGCAACTGCGGGTCGGTGAGTCCCTCGCATTTGAGGGCCAGGGTGTCGCGGTGGAATTCCAGGAAGCCTTCGAGGAGGGTGCGCTCGTCGGCGACGTTCGGCGGGTCGATGCGTTTGGTGGTCATGGCGGCCATCATGGCCGCCGCGGCCGGGCAGCCGCGACGCAATATGCTGAGCCACATGAAGATCGGGGTAATAGGGCTGGGCGACATAGCCCAGAAGGCATACCTGCCGGTGCTCGCCGCCCAGCCGGGCCTGGACCTGCATCTGCACACCCGCAGCCGCGCCACCCTGGACCGGGTCGGTGACGCGTACCGCATCGCGCACCGCCACCCCACCCTCGACGGCCTGCTTGACCAGGGACTTGACGCCGCCTTCGTGCACGCGCCCACCGGCGACCACGTCGGGATCGCCGAGCGGCTCCTTGAGGCCGGCGTCCCGGTCTACCTCGACAAGCCCCTCGCCGCCGACCTCGGCGGTGCCGAACACCTCGTCCAGCTCGCCGCCGACCGCCGCGTCAGCCTCATGACCGGCTTCAACCGCCGCTACGCGCCCGCCTACACCCAGTGCCTGGACCACCCCCGCGACCTGATCCTGATGCAGAAGAACCGGATCGGCCTCCCCGGGAGTGCGCGGACCTTCGTCTACGACGACTTCATCCACGTCGTCGACACCCTGCGCTTCCTTCTCCCCGGCGCGGTCCAGGACACCGCCGTACGGGCCAAGACGCGCGACGGAGCCGTGCACCACGTCGTACTGCAGTTGTCCGGTGACGGCTTCACGGCCATCGGCGTCATGAACCGGATGAGCGGCTCCACCGAGGAGCGGCTCGAGGTGTCGGGCGAGGACACCAAGCGCGAGGTCCTCAACATCGCCGACGTCATCGACCACAAGGGCCAGCCCACCCTCCGCCGCCGTGGCGACTGGGTACCGGTGGCCAGGCAGCGCGGCTTCGAACAGATCACCCATACCTTCCTGGACGCCGTACGCAGCGGGAAACTGCTCGACGGGCAGGACAGCCTTCGCACCCACGAGCTGTGCGAACGGATCGTCACCGAGATCGGCGCGCAGACCGCCTGACCGCCGCCACCGCGTACGCCTCGTAGGCGGCGGCCAGCGCCAGCAGACCGATCGCCAGCTTCACCACCCAGTCCCCGTACCGGTCGTACGGGCTGCGCCCCTGCGACAGCGGCACCTCGTAGACGGCGGTGGTGCTGCTGTCCGTACCGAGCCGCGGGCCGATCTGCCGCCCCCGGGCGTCGTACACCGCGCTGACGCCGGTGAGCGTGGCGTGCACCATGGGGCGCCAGGACTCGGCGGCCCGTAGCGCGGCCAGCGAGGCGTGCTGCTCGGGGGCCCAACTGTTCTGGAAGGACGAGGTCGAGGACTCGGCCACCAGTAGCTGCGCGCCCTTGCCCGCCAGGCTGCGGCTCATGTCGGGGAAGGCCGACTCGAAGCAGACCAGCGGGCCTATCCGCAGGTGTCCGGTGTCCATCACCACCTGGTGGCTGCCGCGCCGCCGGTCCTCACCGGCGGCCTTGCCCACCGAGGTGGCCCAGCCCAGCAGTGAGCGGGCCGGGATGTACTCGCCGAACGGCACCAGGCGCATCTTGTCGTAGCTCGCGCCGACCTGCCCGTCCGGGCCGATCAGCACCGAGGTCTTGGAGATGCCGTGGCCGTCGGACCGCCGGGCGTCGACGTTGACCAGCACATCGGCGCCGACGTCGCGGGACAGGGCGGCCAGGCGGCGGGCGATGTCCGGACGCGAGGTCAGGTCGAAGCCGACGCTGCTCTCGCCCCACACCACCAGGTCGACGCCCCGCCCCGCGAGCGTCCGGGTCAGCTGCTCGCCCCGGTCGAAGCGGCCCTGCGCACTCTCGATCACCCCCGGCTGTACGACCGCGACCCGCACCCGCGCCCCGCCGGTGCCCGGCACCGGCGCCCACAGCCACACCGCGTCCGCCGCGACCGCCACCAGCGCCAGCGCGACGCAGGCGGGGATCCGGGCCCGGGGGACGGCGATCAGCACGGCCAGCGCCGTGTTCACGGCGAGCACCAGCGCGCTGATCAGCCAGACCCCGCCCACCGACGCCAGCCGCAGCGCCGGCGCCACCTGCCACTGGCTGGCCCCTATCAGCCCCCACGGGCCGCCCAGGTACTCCCAGGAGCGGGCCAGCTCCACCATCAGCCAGCCGCACGGCACCAGCACCAGCCCCGCGCCCACCCGCCCGGCACCCGGCGCCCCGCCGAGCAGTCGGCGCACCAGCCACCCCCACAGCGCCCACAGTGCTCCCAGCAGCAGCGCAAGGACCACGATGAACACATGCAGGCTGGACCACAGCCAATGATGTACGGCGATCATGAAGCCGGCGCCGCCGAGCCACCCGTCCAGCGCAGCGCGCCGCCCCGTCGGCGCCGATCTGACCAGCAGCAGCCACGGCACCAGCGCCCCGTAGGCCAGCCACCACAGCGACGGCGCCGGAAAGGCCAGTGCCGGAAGCGCCCCGGCCGAGACGGCCGCCGCTCCCCGGGCCCATGGCGACGCGGGCCACCCCGAGGACCTCAGGGCTGCCCGGCGGACCCTGCTCATCACCGGGCCGGTGCCGATCGTCACTGTCACGCGCGCTCCTCACGATCACCTTGTCTCAGTGTCAACGGTGGGCAGCGCTGTGCACAGGGTGCCACGCGCCGCTTGAGACCGGAGAGAGGAGGGATCATCCTGAGGGTAAGCCGTGGTGAGGACGAGAGACCTGTCAATGGGTACAGAGGCCGACCGAGGTGGCGAGGACGAAGGCCGCGGGCGCACAGCGCCCGTGGTCCCTGCCGTCGCGGTCGATGCCCGGGGGACCGTCGTCGCCTGTGACCCTGCCGCCGCTCGGCTGCTCGGCCGGGAGCCCGCCGACGTCATCGGGCGCCCCCTGCGCGACCTACCGGCGAGACGCTGACCCGGGAGAGCTACGCCCGCGCCCCCGGCCACGCCCGCGAGCACGCGTGGTCCATGTACTTCTTCCCGCTCAAGGACGAGTGCTGCTCTCCGATCCGGCCATCGTCGCCGAGGCCCGCAAGATGGCCGCTGAGCAGTTGGAGGAGTGGGGACTCGACGAGATGGTGTTCACCACGGAGCTGGTGGTCAGCGAACTCGTCACCAACGCCATCCGTTACGCGGGCGGTGGCCCCATACAGCTGCGCCTGATCCGCGACACCACCCTCATCACCGAGGTCTCGGACGCCAACAGCACCGCCCCTCACCTGCGCCGGGGCCCGCTCTTCGACGAAGGCGGTCGCGGTCTGCTGCTGGTCGCCTCTCACCCAGTGCTGGGGCACCCGGCAGACCCCCGCCGGAAAGACCATCTGGGCCGAGCAGGAGCTCTCCTGACGTTATGTCAGTGCCGCCACGTGCTCTGGTTCCGGCCGCCCGCAGACGCCTGGCCGTCCTGGCTCCCCTGATATCCGGACGCGGTCCCGGATCCGGTGGGGGCGCGGTGCCGGCCGGTCTGGTCCTGCTGGGAAGCCCGCTGGGCGGCGGCGGCCCGTGCGATGGCCTCCTGCCAGTCGTTGGTGTCCCATGTGCCGCTGGCCCTGGCGTGCTTGCCGCTGCCGGTCGTCGTGGCGGCCGTCACGACGGAGGTGGTGGACGTGGTCGTCGCCGCCGAAGTCCCGGAACTGTTCGCACGGTCCGACGTGGACGCCTGCTGCGCGACGTCAGCCTTCGCGCCGACGACAGACCCCGTCGCGACCGGTTCGGAGGCGACATCCGCCGTGTCCTCCGCGGCCGACTTCGGCGGTTGCGGGGTGTGGGCCTGTGCTGTGGTCGACGACCCGCCGTGCGGCATCAGCAGGGACAGCCCCGCGACCGCGCCCGTCGCCGAGAGCACCACGGTGACCGCCGAACCGGGCCCTGGGCGGCGTGCCCGCCGCGCGCGGTGCCGGGCACCGACGACCTCGCCGCTGATCACCCTGGCACCGCCGGGCTCGCTCGGCTGCAGCGGCCGGGGGTGGGGTATCACCTCGGTCGGGTCCAGCGCACGCCCCGCCACGCCCTTCGGGACGGCGGGCATCGGGAGAGGTTCAGCCATGGTCCCTGATCATTCAGGTCAGCCCGTCCGCTGTCCAGTTCTCCATCTCTCTCCTTGCGTGGGAATCCCGGCCTTCAGGCCGGGCGGGAAACGCATCCTGAGTGCCGGAGCCGCGATATGCTCCGCATCTGCCTCGGCAGCGGTCAGGGCTTGGCCGTCATGAGACTCCTTGGAGTCGAGTGAGAAGCCCCCTTGTTTACGAGGGGGAGGAGTCACGGAAACGAACTGTGGCGGACGACGGAACAGTTGCCATGCAGTCCGCCGCGCGCTGCGGCACACTGGGCGTATGCCGGAGCTCCCGGAGGTCGAAGCGCTCGCCGGATTCCTCACCGAGCGGCTCACCGGCCGTGCCATCGGCTGGGTGCTGCCGGTCGCGGTGAGTGTCCTGAACACATACGACCCCCCGCTGAGCGCCCTTGAGGGGCGTACGGTCAGCGGCGTGCGCCGGCACGGCAAGTTCCTCGACATCGCCACCGAGGGCGGGCCGCACCTGGTCTTCCACCTCGCCCGCGCCGGCTGGCTGCAGTGGAAGGAGAAGCTGCCCGACACACCGCCGCGCCCCGGCAAGGGCCCGCTGGCGCTGAGGGTGGTCCTCGCCGAGCCCGACGCCGACACCGGCTTCGACCTCACCGAGGCGGGCACCAAGAAGAGCCTCGCAGTCTACGTCGTCGCCGACCCGGCGGACGTACCCGGCATCGCGCGGCTGGGCCCCGACCCCCTCGACCCGGCCTTCACCCTGGAGGCGTTCACGGCGCTGCTCAGCGGCGAACGACGGCAGATCAAGGGAGTGCTGCGCGACCAGAGAGTCATCGCGGGCATCGGCAACGCCTACTCAGACGAGGTGCTGCACGTCGCCCGTATGTCGCCCTTCAAACTCGCCGCGAGCCTCACCGAGGAGGACATCGCCCGGCTCTACCAGGCCATCGGCAGCACCCTCGGCGAGGCCATCGAGCGCTCACGCGGCATCGACGTCGGCAAGCTCAAGGCCGAGAAGAAGAGCGGCCTGCGCGTGCACGGCCGCACCGGTGAGCCCTGCCCGGTCTGCGGCGACACCGTGCGAGAGGTCTCCTTCAGCGACTCCTCGCTCCAGTACTGCCCGACGTGCCAGACAGGCGGCAAGCCCCTCGCGGACCGCCGCCTGTCCAGACTCCTGAAGTAGCCGTCAGGCAGCGGCTGTCGCGCCCTCGACCGGCTTCTCCTCGTAGCGCAGCGCCTCCGCGTACGCCTCGTCCGGGTCGAGCCGGCGCAGCTCCTCGGCGATCAGCTCCGCGGTCGTCCGCACCTTGAGCGCCAGATGCCGGATCGGCTGGCCGGGAATCGACAGCCTGGCCAACGGCCCCTCCGGCCGGTCGATGTGGATCTCGCCGTCGGGCGTGCGCAGCCGTACGGCGGTGACCACCGGGCCTTCGGTGACCACCCGCTCCACCGGCACCCGCAGCCGCGCGCCCAGCCAGCGGGCCAGCAGTTCGGCGCTCGGGTTGTCCGCCTCGCTCTCCACGGCCGCCGAGGTGACGGTGGCCCGGGCCTGGTCGAGCGCGGCGGCGAGCATACTGCGCCACGGGGTCAGCCGGGTCCAGGACAGATCGGTGTCGCCGGGGGTGTACGAGGCGGCCCGCAGCGCCAGTTGCCTCAGCGGCTGCTCGACGGCGTACGCGTCGGTGATCCGCCGCTGGGCCAGGGCGCCGAGCGGGTCATTGGCCGGATTCTCGGCTGCGTCGACCGGCCACCAGACGACGACGGGCGCGTCCGGCAGGAGCAGGGGCAGCACCACGCTGTGCGCGTGGTCCGCCAGTTCGCCGTGCATCCGGAGCAGGACGGTCTCGCCGGTGCCGGTCTCCCCGCCCACCCGTACCTCGGCGTCCAGGCGGGTGTTCTTGCGGTCGCGCTGGGTGCGGCCCGGGCGCTTGATGACGACCAGGATCCGCGACGGGTGTTCCTTCGAGGCGTCGCTGGCGGCCTTGAGGGCGTCGTAGTGGTTGCCCTCGTCGGTGACGATGACGAGGGTCAGCACCATGCCGACGGCCGGGCTTCCGGTGGCCCTGCGGGCCTTGATCAGCGCGGAGTTGATTTTGCTTGAAGTGGTCTGTGTCAGGTCGATGTTCATGGCCGGCGCCAGCTCCTGCCGTCTCGTGCGAGCATCTCGTCCGCCGCTTTCGGGCCCCAGGTCCCGGCCGTGTACTGCTCGGGCCGGCCGTGCTTGTCCCAGTATTCCTCGATCGGGTCGAGGATCTTCCAGGACTCCTCAACTTCCTGGAGGCGGGGGAAGAGGTTGGCGTCACCGAGGAGGACGTCCAGGATCAGCCGCTCGTACGCCTCCGGGCTGGCCGTGGTGAAGGACTCGCCGTACGCGAAGTCCATCGTCACGTCCCGGATCTCCATCGAGGTGCCCGGCACCTTCGAGCCGAAGCGCACCGTGATGCCCTCGTCCGGCTGGACCCGGATGACCAGGGCGTTCTGCCCCAGCTCCTGGGTGTCGGTGGTGTCGAAGGGGGAGTGGGGAGCCCGCTGGAAGACCACCGCGATCTCGGTGACGCGGCGTCCCAGGCGTTTGCCGGTGCGGAGATAGAACGGCACGCCCGCCCAACGGCGGTTGTCGATCTCCAGTTTGATGGCGGCGTAGGTGTCGGTCTTGGACTGCGGATTGATGCCCTCCTCCTCCAGGTAGCCCACGACCAACTCGCCGCCCTGCCACCCGGCGGCGTACTGGCCGCGCACGGTGTGCTTGCCCAGGTCGTCCGGGAGCTTGGCGGCCTTGAGGACCTTGAGCTTCTCGGTGACCAGGGCCTCGGCGTCGAAACCGGAGGGCTCCTCCATCGCGGTGAGCGCGAGGAGCTGCAGCAGGTGGTTCTGGATGACGTCGCGGGCGGCGCCGATGCCGTCGTAGTAGCCGGCCCGGCCGCCGATGCCGATGTCCTCGGCCATGGTGATCTGGATGTGGTCGACGAACGACCGGTTCCAGATGGGCTCGAACATCGTGTTGGCGAAGCGCAGCGCCAGGATGTTCTGGACCGTCTCCTTGCCGAGGTAGTGGTCGATCCGGAAGACCTCCTGGGGCGGGAAGACCTCGTGGATGACCTGGTTGAGCGCCTCGGCGCTCTTGAGGTCGTGGCCGAAGGGCTTCTCGATGACCGCGCGCCGCCAGGAGCCGGCCGGGGCGTCGGCCAGGCCGTGCTTCTTGAGCTGCTGCACCACCTTGGGGAAGAACTTGGGCGGCACCGAGAGGTAGAAGGCGAAGTTGCCGCTCGTCCCCCGCTCCTTGTCGAGCTCGCCCACCGCCTCGCGCAGCCGTTCGAAGGCCTGGTCGTCGTCGAACTCGCCGGGCACGAAACGCATGCCCTCGGCGAGCTGCTGCCAGACCTCCTCGCGGAACTCGGTCCGCGAGTGTTCCTTCACCGAGTCGTGGACGACCTGCGCGAAGTCCTCGTCCCCCCAGTCCCGGCGGGCGAAGCCGAGCAGGGAGAAGCCGGGTGGCAGCAGGCCTCTGTTGGCCAGGTCGTAGACGGCCGGCATCAGCTTCTTACGGGACAGGTCACCGGTGACGCCGAAGACCACCAGGCCGGACGGGCCGGCGATACGGGGCAGACGGCGGTCGAACGGGGCGCGAAGCGGGTTGTGCCATTCTGCGCTTCCCTTCGCCGCAGACCCTGCCGCGCCGGCCTCGGCCGTTGGACTACTCACCCTGATCAGGGCTCCTTCCGAGTTGCTCTGTGCGAGCGAACCGCCGAACGGACGTGGTTGTTCCCGGGTCTGTTTCCGGGCCCGCCGTGGGCTCGTACCCGCGAACCCGTCCGAGATCACCTCCGGAGCGCCGCGTGGGTGCGCGGCATGCCCGATCGGACCAGCCTGGGCGGCGCCGGACGGGGCAGGCGCGAAGACTGGACACCTATCCGCCGCCAGGAGAGGACCCGGTCATGGCCCAGTTCAACCGGAAGGACCTCGGACTGCTCGCCCTGCGTCTCGGCCTCGGCAGCGTGCTGTTCGCCCATGGCGCCCAGAAGCTTTTCGGGTGGTTCGGCGGTCTCGGCCTGGACGGCACCGCCTCCGCCATGGAGCACATGGGCTTCGTGCCCAGCAAGCCGAGCGCCCTGGCCGCCGGACTCGGCGAGGCCGGCGGCGGCGCCCTGCTCGCCCTTGGCCTGGCCACCCCCGCCGCCGGTGCGGCCGCGGCCGGCGCCATGGCCGGAGCCGTCTCGGTGCACGCCCCAGCCGGCTTCTTCGCCATGTCCGGCGGCTTCGAGTTGCCCGCCTTCCTCGGCTACTCCGCCGCCGGCATCGGCATCGCGGGGCCCGGCCGCTACTCGCTCGACCACCTCACCGGCCACTGCCTCGACCGCCCCTGGGTGGGGGCCGTGGCCTTCTCCGCGAGCGCCCTCGCGGCCGCGGCCGTGCTGACGCACCGCGCCAAAATCCTGCGGGAACGGGAACAGCAGGCGCCCGACTCCGGGTCAGGGGCCGCGCAGCCGTAGGCTGACCGCTGGGGGCGCCCGCCCCCGGAAGAGGTGGATGGACATGCGCCTGGCCGTATTCGGAGCCACCGGCCACGTCGGCCGCCAACTTGTCGACCAGGCCCTGGCCGGCGGCCACCAGATATCGGCCCTGGTCCGCGATCCCGCCGCCCTTCCGGCCCGCGAGGGGCTGCGGGTCGAGCCCGGCTCCGTACAGGACGCCGCCGCCGTGGCGCGTACGATCGAGGGCTCCGACGCCGTCCTCAGCGCCCTGGGCACCCGCAAGCCGTGGGGCGTCACCGTCTGCACCGACGGCATGCGCGCGATCCTTCCGGCGATGAGGGACAAGGGCGTACGCCGCCTGATCGCCGTGGGCTGCTACGACACCGGCGAGGGCCGCCGCAAGGACCTGTACTTCTACGCCATGTCCGTGGCCATCCGGCAGATCATGCTGGACAAGAACCGCCAGGATGCCCTCGTCCGGGCCGAAGGCGACCAGTGGACCATCGTCTGCCCGGCCGTCCTCGGGGGCGGCCCCCGCACCGGGCGCTACCGCGCAGGTACGGATCTGCGGCTCGGGCTCACCTCGAAGATCTCGTACGCCGACGTCGCCCACTTCATGCTGGAGGAGCTCGGCAAGGGCGAGTACGTGAGGCAGGCTGTGGCCATCACGTCGTGAACCGGCCGCGCAGCAACTCACCGGCGGCGCAGGCCACCACCGAGGCGACGATGACCAGCGGCATCTGATCGGCCGCGTCCTTGCCCAAAAGCAGCGTGGCCAGCACCGACGCCGAAACCGGCAGACGCAGCACAGCCGTCCCGCCCGCCGTCAGGCCCACCGCCAGCGCGGGCGTCACCCCGAAGCCGGGCAGCGCCGAACAGGCCATGGCCAGGGCCGAGCCCAGGAACACCGCCGGGAAGACCGGACCGCCGCGCAGGGCGCCCAGCGAGACGCTCCAGGCCAGGCCCTTGAAGAACAGCAGCAGGAGCAGCGCGGAGACCGGCCAGGAGTGCGGATCGGCCGCGAGCTCGGCGAGCAGGGCCTGCCCGGAGAGCGCGACCTCCTCCGGCGAGCGGTCGGTGGCCAGTGCGTACGCGCTGCCGCAGACGCCGACCGCGACCGCCGCGGCGACAGTGCGCCGCACCACGGCGCGGGCCGTCCAGGTCGCGACCCGGCCGCCGACAGCCATCGCCGCGACCACGACGGCCGCGATCAGTACCGCCAGTGGCACTCCCCACAGGAAGTCACCGGCGTCCACCGTCTCGACCGGCGGGATCGTGGGCAGGGTCAGCGCGTCGATGTCCAGGCCGGTCCAGTCGCCGAAGCCGTGGAAGACCACCGCGCCGACGCCGCTGGCCAGCAGGCACGGCAGGATCAGCGCGAACAACTGCGGGCCGGCCACCCCTGCGGCCTCGATCATCAGGATGGCGGCCACCAGCGGGCTGCCGAAGATGGTCGAGATCGCCGCCGCCGAGCCGGCCGCGCCCAACACCGCGCCGATCTGCGGCGCCGCCGCCCGCCGGGCCGCGCGTACCGTCAACAGGGCCAGGCCGCTGCCGATCGCCATCAGCGGCGCCTCCGGACCGAGCACCGCACCCAGCGACAGGCCGGCCAGCGCCGCCAGCATCACGCCGGGCACCTCGGAGGGCAGCGTCGGGGACACCCCGAGCCCCTTGGCTGGGATATGGCCGCCGTGCCCCGGCAGATACGCGACGGCGCAGGCCACCAGCACCCCGCACAGCCCGAGCGCGGGCAGCGGCCACCACCAGGGCGGCGTGGCGTACCCCAGGGCGTGCGGCAGCGACGACCAGGTCTGGTGCTCCAGGAAGTGCTCCAGGGCCACGAAGCCGAAGGCGACCAGCGAGACCGGGATTCCGACCAGCGCGGCGAGCAGCAGCAGCCGCCGGTAGCCGGGGGTCCGCAGCAGCTCGGACGGCGTCGTGGGGGCGGCGGCGGGGGCGGTCATGACAGGGCGTCGGGTTCGTCGGGCCGGCCGGACTCCCGGCGCCGCAGGCCGGTCTCGACGGCGCCGAGGATGACCTTCGCGATCACGCCGATGGCCAGCAGGTCGATCACCATCTGCACCGTCGTGACGAGCCGGGCGGTCGCGGTCACCGGGACGATGTCACCGAAGCCGACCGTCGCGAACACGGTGACCGTGAAGTACAGAGCGTCCGTATGGTTCAGCGGCTCCGAGAAGGCACCCGGCGCATTTTGTTCGATCAGGATGTACGCGGCCGCGAAGAGCACCAGCAGCAGCGGCAGCGCCATCGACAGGGCCTCCACCGCCCGCAGCCGGGGATACGGCGCTCGCGCGATGGCCCTGAGCTGCCAGGCCATCAGCCCGGCGAAGACCGCGAGGCCCAGCACGAGGAGCACCAGCGGGACCGCGTCGCGCGGGCTGTCCAGCGGGGCCAGGTAGTAGACGGTCACCAGGGTTGCCGTGCTCAGCGAGGACCGCACGAGCGAGTGCAGCAGCAGCCTGCGGCGCCGGCGCGGGCCGAGTTCCCGGTAGTGGGGAGCCGTCATGGCGTCAGTATCGGGCGCGGCCGGGCGACCGGCACGGCAGAATCGGCCCGTGGCAGTCAAGCGCAGCGCCGGCATCCTGCTCCACCGCACCTCCCCGGGCGGGGAGACCGAAGTGCTCCTCGGGCACATGGGCGGACCGTTCTGGGAGGGCCAGGACGAGGCCGCCTGGTCGGTGCCCAAGGGGGAGTACGAGCCCGGCGAGGAGCCGTTGGCGGCCGCCCGCCGCGAGTTCCTGGAGGAGTTGGGCCTGCCCGTGCCTGACGGCGAACCGGTCCCGCTCGGCGAGGCCCGGCAGCCGAGCGGCAAGATCGTCACCATCTGGGCCGTGGAGGGCGACCTCGACCCCGCCCTGGTCGTGCCCGGCACCTTCACCATGGAGTGGCCGAGAGGCTCGGGGCGCCTCCAGGAGTTTCCCGAGATCGACAGGGCCGAATGGTTCGGCCTCGACGAGGCACGCGAAAAGCTCGTCAAGGGGCAGCGGGTCTTCATCGACCGCCTCGCCGAGACCCTGGCGGCCCGCCGCTGACACCGGCAGTCGCCGCACCGCCGGGTGACATCGCGTACGGCAGGTTTCGATCACCCCCCACTCGGTTACCGGTAAGGCGCCCTCCTGCCGTACGACGAGGAAGTGGCGCCGTGGACCCGGAAGTCCCCTCGGCCGGGGTGGCCCTGCGCATCAATGGCACGCCCCGCACCCTGCTGCTTGACAACCGGGCGACCCTGCTCGAAACCCTCCGCGAGGAACTGGGGCTGACCGGCACCAAGTCCGGCTGCGACCAGGGCCAGTGCGGGGCCTGCACGGTCCTGGTCGACGGCCGCCGGATGGCCGCCTGCCTGCTGCTGGCCGTGTCCCTGGACGGTGCCGAGGTCACCACGGTCGAAGGCCTGGCCGACGGTGCCGAACGCCACCCGCTGCAGCGGGCCTTCATCGACCGCGACGCCTTCCAGTGCGGCTTCTGCACCTCCGGCCAGATCTGCTCCGCCGCCGGGATGCTCGCCGAGGCTGCCGAAGCCGGTGAGACGGAGCTGTCCGACGCCGACGTGAAGGAGCGGATGAGCGGCAACCTCTGCCGTTGAGGCGCGTACGCCAACATCGTCCGGGCCATCCAGGACGTGGCGCGATGAGGCCGTTCGAGTTCCGCCGGGCCCTGGACGCCGCCGACGCGGTCGCCGGTCTCGCCGGCTCGCCCCGGGCCCGCTTCCTGGCGGGCGGCACCAATCTCGTCGACCTGATGAAGCTGGGCGTCGAGACCCCCGAGGTCCTGATCGACATCTCCCGGCTTCCCCTCGATGGCGTTGAGGAGACGGACGCCGGAGGCCTGCGCATCGGCGCCGCCGTACGCAACACCGACCTCGCCGTCCACCCCCTCGTACGGGACCGCTGGCCGGCCCTGTCCCAGGCAATCCTCGCCGGCGCCTCGGGCCAGCTCCGCAACGCCGCCACGGTCGGCGGCAATTTGCTGCAGCGGACCAACTGCGTGTACTTTCAGGACACCTCCAAGCCCTGCAACAAACGCGCCCCCGGCACCGGCTGCCCCGCCGTCGAGGGCGCGCACCGCGATCTGGCGATCCTCGGCGCCTCCGAGCTGTGCGTCGCCACCTACCCCGGTGACATGGCGGTCGCGCTCGCCGCATTCGACGCCGTCGTCCACCTGCTCGGCCCGGACGGCCGGACCCGTACGCGGCGACGCGGAGGCCGCCTTCGAGCGAGCCCCGGTGCGGATCGACGCCACCTACCAGACCCTCCGCCCTCCACAACCACCCCATGGAGCCGCACGCCACACTCCTTCTGCGCCCAGTTCGCCGAGGTCCAGGTTGACACCGACACCGGCGAGACCCGCGTACGGCGGCTCGTCGGGGTCTTCGCCGCCGGCCGCATCCTCAACCCCCGCACCGCGCGCTCCCAGCTCGTCGGTGCCATGGTCATGGGCCTGTCCATGGCACTGCGCGAGGGCAGCCACATCGACCCCGCCTTCGGCGACTTCGCCGAACAGGACCTCGCCGGGTACCACGTCGCCGCCAGTGCCGACATCCCCGACATCGAGGCCCACTGGATCGAGGAGGACGACCCCCACCTCGGCTCCCTCGGCGTCAAGGCATCGGCGAGATCGGCATCGTCGGTACCGCCGCTGCAATCAGCAACGCCGTCTTCCACGCCACCGGCGCCCGCTTCCGTGAACTCCCCTCCACCCCGACGCCGTGCTGGCCGCCATGGCTGCGACGCCGCTCAGCAGGGCGTGACCCCGGCCCACGAGCTGTTGGCACTTCTTTCACTCCAAGAGTGAGTGGAGGGTTGTCAAGTTTGCTGCGTGGAGTTATATAGGTGGTGTCGCCGTGTGCGTCCCGTATCCGGGAAAGGAGTGACCGATGATGCTCATGCGTACCGACCACTTCCGTGAGTTCGACCGGCTGACGCAGCAGCTGATGGGGACCACAGCGAGGCCGGCGGCCATCCCGATGGACGCCTTCCGTGACGGTGACACCTGCGTCGTCGAACTGGACCTGCCCGGGGTGGACCCCGAGTCGATCGACCTCGACGTCGAGCGCAACGTCCTGACGGTCAAGGCCGATCGCCGCCCCACCGCCGGCGAGAACGCGGAAGTATTGATCAACGAACGGCCCGTCGGCTCCTTCAGCCGCCAGCTGTTCCTGGGCGAGACCCTCGACACCGAGCGCATCGACGCCGCCTACGACGCCGGCGTCCTGCGACTCCGTATCCCGGTCGCCGAGCAGGCCAAGCCCCGCAAGATCGCCATCAGCGGCGGCAACAGCCCCCGGCAGCTCCGCAGCTGAACCGCCCGACGCGGGGCGGTCACCCGGGCAAGCCGGCCCGCTCCGCGACCGCGGCAGTGACTCGAAGCGACCCGCGTCCGAAAGGGGATCCGGCATGGTGATGCGGTGGGAAGCGTTCCTGGAGGCGGTCCAGGAACGGGGCGAATACTCCTCGCGGCAGGAAGCCGAGCGGGCGGCACGCGTCGTCCTCGCGCTTCTGGGTGCGCATGTGGTGGGATCCGAGAGAGCCGAGTTGGCCGCACGACTTCCCGAGACATACGCGCTGGTACTTCTCAACCCGCTCCAGGCGCCCGAGCCGCTCTCCCCTGAGCGGTTCGTGCGGGCAACAGCCGCATGGATCGAGGGAGCGACCGAGGAGACCGCGAAGTGGGACGTCAGCGCCGTGCTCAGCGTCGTCGCCGACGCCGCCGAGGATGAGCTGATGCGCCGGGTCATCCTCCAGCTCCCGCCGGGCTACGACCTGTTGTTCGGTCGTCCCCAGCCCGTCTAAGCGCCGATGACGGCGAGGAGCTTGAGTTTCTCGTAGCTGTCGGTGCCGGGGGTGGCGGTGAAGATGAGCAGGGCTTGGGCCTGGTCGGGGGCGAGCAGGACCTGGCAGTGCGGTTGGAGGTGGCCGAGTTCGGGGTGGACGACCGTCTTGTGGTCGTCGTAGTGGAGGCCGACTTCGTGTTGGTCCCACAGGTGGGCGATTTCCGGGCTGGCGGGTCTGGGCGAGGGTTTCGGCGAGGTCGGTGATGATCTGGGCCGGAGTGTCCTCGAGGCGGTCCAGGACGCGCATCATGGCGGGGCTGACGTGGTCGGTGCGGGAGACGCGGCGCGGGGTGGGGTGGCCGGCGAGGCGGAAGAGGTGGTCGCGTTCCTCCAGGGACAGGCGCAGGCCCCGGGCGAGGGCCGCGGTCATCTGCTCGGAGGGCTGCGGGCCGCGTTCCTGTTCGAGCCGGACGTAGTAGTCGACCGACATGCCGCTCAGCGCGGCCACGTCCTCGCGGCGCGGGTTACATGGATGGACGGCGAGCCGGCGGCCGGGTTCATGCTGGAAGAAGCCCGGTATCGCCCCGGAGGGCGAAAGAGGAGGCACGATGCTGCGCTGCAGGCTTCTCGGACATCGCTTCCGCTTCTACGGTGCCGGGGACACGATGCGCTGGCGCTGCGGGCGCGGATGTGGTGTCGAAGGCGCCAAGCGGTATCCGTCCGCCGAGGACGCCTGCCATTACGCGCAGGCGTTCGACCGGGAGGACCGGGAGGATCTGGGTCGCCGTGCCCCGCTCGTCGGGTTGTTTCCGCTGCGGGTGCTGCGGGCCCTGCGCATGCGCCGGCAGAAGCGCGAGGCGGAACGGGTCGCCTGAGAGGGTCCGGGGGCGGTGCACCGGCCTGCCGGGAGCAGAAGGACCGGCGTGATTAGTCCCGGCGTGCGCATGCGGCCCCGCCTCTCATGAGTCAGGCTGGCTCGGGAGACGAGGGCGCCGAGCGACCGCCCGGCGCCGGACTTCCCGGAGGTTGCAGCGATGACCGTGATGTCCGTGTCCAGGTTCGAGAGGTTCTTCCGCGTGGCTGCGGGACTGAACGTCGACAAGAGTGATCTCAAACGCTACAGCGACTTCGTCGACGCCAAGCTCTACGACCTTCTGATCGTCGCGCAGGCGACCGCGAAGGCCAATGGCCGGGATGTCATCCGGCCCTCGGACCTGCCGATCACCAAGGGGCTTCAGGAGAGCATTCACCGCTTCCGGAAGATCGACGACGAGATCGAGCTCAAGCCGATCCTGGACCAGCTGGCCACCCACCCGGTCCTGGACCGCGCGCCCGATGAGGAGACCGAGTCGTTGTACCCGGAGATCATCGGCGGGCTGAGCCTGGCGCTCGCCCACACGTTCAAGATCCTCCACCCGGACCTCAAGAACCCGCAGAGTCACCACTGGGACCAGGTCCGGGAAGTCTTCGATCTGCTCCTCTGAAACGCTGGACCGAAACTCCGGACCGCCGGCCTCAGCCGCTGCGGTCGCCGCTGTGATCGGTGATCTCCACGTGGCGAGGCTTGGTGGTCTCCTGTTCCGGGGGTTCGGTTCTGCCGGACTGGCGCGGTCATCACTCATCACCTCTCTGGTGTCACCTTTCTGGTGTCCGGGATCCGGACGGAGCGTAGACATCGTCGGGCAGGCTCTCCGCGCGCGACTCCCGTACGGCTTCGCGCAGTGCCCGCCAGAAGCGGCGGGGGCCCCACGACCGGCCTCTGACGATCCGTTCAAGATCCTCGCGCCGGGTCGGTCCGTGCTCGGCGAGGGCCTTGGAGACCTGCTCGATCTCGTCGTCGAGCGACTGGTCGGCCATGGCCGAGTACCTGCTCGCGGTAGAGGCGCTGCCGACCATGCCCGGGGAGTAGAACGCGCTGCCGGTTCCGGGGCCGGGACGGTATTTGCGCGAGCCGGCGCGATCGTGTGTGCTGCGGCGGGCGTTGCGTGCGGCGATCCGCCGGTCCTGTTCGTGTGCCGCCCGGCGGACTTCGGCGGGGCGCGCACTGTCGCGTACGGCATGCGGGGACGGCTCCTTGTGCGCCTCCGCGTCCGCCTCCTCGGCCGTGAGGGGCCTGGCGATGTTCTCGAGGGACTGCTGCTCGGCGCGGACGCCGAAGAAGATCTCGGCCACTCCGCCGAGCGCCATGGCGGCGGCGCCGATGATGAAGCCGATGGCCACCAGGTAGGAGTTCCCGCTGTGGATGAACTGCCCGAAGAGCAGCGGCCCGGTGATACCGCCGACGCCTGTGCCCACGGCGAAGAAGAGTGAGATGGACAGCGCCCGGGTCTCCATGGGGAAGACCTCACTGACCGTCAGGTAGGCGGAGCTCGCTCCGGCGGAGGCCACGAAGAAGGTCGCCGACACCAGCAGGAAGAACCACCAGGCCGTCAGTGAACCGTTCCACAGCAGGACCGCGAGTACGACGGCGATGGCCGCCGAGCCGAGGTAGGTGCCGGTGATCATCGGCTTCCGGCCGACCGTGTCGAACAGCCGGCCCAGGAGGAGCGGCCCGAGGAAGTTGGCAACCGCGAAGATGACCATGAAGTACGGGACGGAGCCCGAGCCGACGCCGAAGAACCCGTGCAGCAGCGTCCCCAGGTCGAAGACAATCGCGTTGTACAGGAAGGCCTGGCCGATGAAGAGGGCAAGTCCGAGCAGGGCACGGCGCGGATAGCGCTGCATGGCCACCCGGGCGATCTCGGTGAAGGGGATGACCTTGCGCTGCCGGACGGTGATGGGCTCACCCGGCTCCGGCAGCTCCCGGCCGGTTTCCGCCCGCACCTCTGCCTCGATCTGGTCGACGATGCGTTCCGCCTCCTCCTCGTGCCCGTGGATGAACAGCCATCGGGGGCTCTCGGGGACGCTGCGCCGCACCAGCATGATCGCGATGCCGAGGACGCCGCCGATGCCGAAGGCCAGCCGCCAGCCCAGGTCGGCGGCGAAGATCGAGGTGTCGAGGAGCAGCAGGGCGGCCAGACTGCCGACGGCGGCGCCCACCCAGTAGCTGCCGTTGATGGCCAGGTCCACCTGTCCGCGGTTGCGGGCCGGGATCAGTTCGTCGATGGCCGAGTTGATAGCGGCGTACTCGCCGCCGATGCCCATGCCGGTGATGAACCGCGCGAGGAAGAAGTACCAGGGCTCGCGGGAGAACGCGGTGGCGACGGTCGCGAGGACGTAGATGGCCAGCGTGACCATGAACAGCTTCTTGCGTCCGAAGCGGTCCGTGAGGTGGCCGAAGAGAAGAGCGCCGAAGCAGGCTCCCGCCACGTAGATCGCGGCGGCCGTGCCGATGTCGGCGCTGGTGAGGTGAATGCCGCTGCCCGGCTCGGTCATCCGGGAGGCCACGGCCCCGACGATGGTCACTTCGAGGCCGTCGAGGATCCAGACGGTCCCGAGGCCGATCACAATGCGCCAGTGGAATCGGGACCACGGCAGTCGGTCGAGTCTGGCGGGCACCCTAGTCGTGACGGTGCCGAGTTCGGAGCCGGCGATGGTCGTCATGGGCTTCTCCCGTGGGGGCCTCGCTGCCGGGCTGACGCTTGGGTCAAGTGTGGCAAGTGGGCCCGGGTTCGGACCTGCGCCTGCGGGGACGAAAGCCTCCGCCGCCGCTCGACCGGAGAGCACGAGCGCAGTCGCCCCGGCCCGCTCATCTCGTACCGCTGGTGGCCTTGTGGCCGAGGTGCTCATGGACGAGGTGGACGGCCATCGCCCCCTCGCCGACCGCGGAGGCCACCCGCTTCACTGAGCCGCTGCGGACATCGCCCGCTGCGAAGACGCCCGGCAGGGTGGTCTCGAGGATCATGCAGTTCCGGTCCCGGCTCTCCCAGGTGCCGGGGGCCGTGTCAGCCTGCGCCTCGGCACCGGTCAGGACGAAGCCATGTTCGTCGAGGGCGAGCGAGCCGGTGAGCCAGTCCGTGCTGGGGTCGGCGCCGGTGAAGACGAACAGGGCGCGGGCGTCAAGTTCGCGGCGCTCTCCGGTGCGGTTGTCCACTATCACGAGGGACTCCAGGACGGGATCGCCGATGACCTCGCTCACCTCGGTGTGCAGCAGCACCTCTATGCGCGGATGGCGTTCGATCTGGTCGATCAGGTAGCGCGACATATGGCTGCCAAGATCTCCGCCGCGTACCAGCAGGTACGCCCGGGGCACCTGGTCGGCGAGGAAGAGCACGGCCTGGCCTGCCGAGTTGCCGCCCCCGACCACGGCGACCGGATCCGTCCGGCACTGCTGGGCCTCGTACAGGGTCGCCGCGTAGTAGACGCTCGTCCCTTCCAGCCGTTCTATCCCGGGGACCACGAGCCTGCGGTACCGGGCGCCGGTGGCCAGAATGACCGTACGGCCGGTGGCTGTGCCGCCGTCGGCGAATGTGACGGCGTAGTGGTCGTCACGCGGCTTCAGCGCGGTCGCTTCCGCCGGGACGCTGATCAGGGCGCCGAACTTCTGCACCTGGAACACGGCGCGCTCGGCCAGCTCGGCACCGGATATCCCCGAAGGGAAGCCGAGCAGGTTGTCGATGCGTGATGACGTGCTGGCCTGGCCGCCCGTGGCGATCGCCTCCACGACGGTGGTGCTCAGTCCCTCGGAGGCGGCATAGACCGCTGCGGCCAGTCCGGCGGGGCCGGAGCCGATGATGAGCACGTCGCTGGGGCTCTCGTCAAAGGAAGGCGCGGGCAGGCCGATGAGCCGGGCCAGTTCGGCGTTGCTGGGGTTGCGCAGCAGCTGGTGGCCCTGCCAGATGACGATCGGCGTGTCCTCGGGGCCGATGGAGAAACGGCGCAGCAGGGCCTCGGCTTCCTCGTCCGTCTCCAGGTCGATCCAGCGGTGCGGCAGCCGGTTGCGCGCGGCGAACTCGCGCAGCCGCCGCGTGTCGGCCGAGTAGCGCGAGCCGAGGATACGGAATCCCGCGCCGAGCCCTGCCAGCAGGGCGCGGCGGCCCAGGCAGGCGCGAAGGACGAGGTCGCCGAGGACGGCGTCCCGGGCCACCAGGGCACGCAGCCGGTCGACGGGCACGGCGAGGACTTCTCCCGGGTCGTGGCCGACCGCGGTGTAGAAGCCCACCTGGCCCTGGAGCAGCCCAATCTCCCCGAGGAAGCGCCCCGGGCCGTGCACCTGGAGGATCCGCTCGTCCGGCGTTCCGTAGTGCTCGACGATCGCGACGGAGCCGTTCAGGACGACGAAGAACTGCTCGCACGGCTCCCCTTCCCGGATCAGCACCTGGCCGGGCTCGAAAGGGAACCGGTCTCCGTGAGCGGCCAGACGGTCGATCTGCTCGTCCGTCAGCCGGGGGTAGGCCCCGTAGAGGTCGGGGGTCTCGAAGGGGACGTTCTCGGCGGGCCCTCCTTCCGCGGCCATCAGACCATGGCCTCGTGGACGAAGCACCAGCGCCAGTTCTCGCCCGGCTCCATGGACGCCACTATGGGGTGACCCACGGCACCGGCATGACGGCGCGCGTGCCTGCCCGGCGAGGAGTCGCAGCAGCCGACGTGCCCGCAGGTCAGGCAGAGTCTCAGGTGCACCCAGGGGGTACCCAGGATCAGGCACTCCTCGCACCCTTCCGGGGTACGCGGGGTCACCGGGCCTATCAGTGCGAGGTGCGGATCGGTCTGGGTGACCATCGGCATCACCATTTCACCATTTCCCGACGGATTTCGCCCCGCCGTCGTCCCACGCGGCGGAAGCGTCGCCTGTCGTCCCCTGCAGTCCTGCCAGCAGCCGGGCCGCCTCGTCGGCGACGTCCTCCTCGGCCACGACCTCGTACCGGCTGGGCTGTATCGCGCTCACCGAGGCGAAGTCCCTGCGGCCGCCCTGGAGGGCGTACGTGAGAAGCCCGAGCAGGGCACCCACGATGGCCCCGAAGATCAGTCCGTAGAGGGCCAGTAGCAACCCCGAAACGACGGGGTTGAGCCAGTTCAGAAGGCGGAAGATCCAGCCGATGAGGGCGCCGGGGACGGCACCGGCCGCCGCGCCGTGCAGTGCCGCGGTGCCGTAGTCCATCCGGCCGATCACCTGCTCCACCAGACGCACGTCGTGGCCGACGATCGCTACCTTCTCGACGGGAAACCCCCTGGTCGGAGAGGTAGTCGACAGCGCGTTCCGCGTCGGCGTACGTCGAGAGGCGATGGCCCGTTCAGCCTTGTCGATCACGACCATGTCGTTCCCTGTCCTTCCTTGCCGGGGCCTTTCCTGCCGGACTGCACCGGCATCCAGGGTGACGAGGCCGGGCAGTGCGCGCCTGCCCCTGTGGGATCAAAAACCCGCTACCGGCTCCGCCTGCCGGGTCAGGCGGGCGGATGGATACTGGAGGCACGATCTTTCTCCGAGGATGCGGTGCAGCGACGAGGTGATCGCAGCGGACACCAACCGGGACGTGCAACAAGCCCAGCCCGCTCTCGACCTGGATCGACAGGTGGTGCGGTCCTGGGACAGCCTGCTCACACTCTCCGGCGCCATGTCCGGCTGCGAGGAGGAGAGCGAGATCCTCCACCTGGCGATGGCCCGGGTGGCTTCCGTGAGCCCGTGCAGCGCCGAGGCCGGCTATCTCCTGGTCGATCAGCACCTGACCCGCAGCCCTGCCGACTCGCCCGGTGCCACTGCCGCCGTAGACCGGCAGGTACGGGAGCTGGTCGAACAGGACGGGCCTGTGGCGCTTTCCGGCTCGGCCTGGGGCTGGGCGTTCGCCCTGCGCGGCCTGGGCGGGCTCTGCGGCTATCTCGTCGTGGGCGCGCGGTCCCGGCCGAGCAAGGAGGAGACCTTCCTGCTCACGGTGCTCGTACAGCAGGCCGCCGCGGCCCTGGCCGGTGTGGCCGCGCGCCGCCGGGAGCGTGCGGACGCCGTGGAGCTGCGCCGTCTGGGGGACGAGCTGGCGGTCAAGCGGGAGCAGCTGAGTACGTCGGTGTCCGATCTGGAACGCCAGCGGGGCGTCCATGACGCTCTCGCCCAGGTCGCCGCCCTCGAGGGCGGCGAGAGCGGCATCGCCCGGGCCCTGCACGTGATCACCGGCCTCCCCGCGGTGATCGAGGACCGTTTCGGCAATCTCAAGGCCTGGGCGGGCCCCGGCCGCCCCGATCCGTATCCCAAGGCGGACCCGGCGCGCCGCGAGGAGATGCTGCAGCAGGTCGCCCGTCGGCTCGAGCCCGTGCGGGTCAGGGAGCGGCTGATCGCTCTGGCCCAGCCGCGCGGCGAGGTGCTCGGGGTGCTCGCCCTCGTGGACCCCGACGGCACAGCCGACGAGCACACCGTCTTCGCGCTGCAGCACGCCGCGACCTCGCTCGCCCTTGAGCTGACGCATCTACGGAATCTGGCCGAGGTCGAGCTACGACTGAGGCGCGACCTGGTCGACGATCTGCTGGCCGGCACGGACGACGCGAGCGCCTACGCCCGCTCCGAGGCGGTCGGCCACGACCTCCACGGGCCCCACCACGTGGTCGCCGTCCAGTGGCTGGACCGGACGGCGGACGACTCCTTCGTCCGTGCCGTCGACCGGTCGGCATCGGGCCTCGGCATACGGTCGCTGCTGACCCGCCGCTCGAACATGGTGGTGCTGGTGACCCAGGGGAGCCCCCAGGACGGCGCCCTGTACTCGGCCCTGACCCGGGAGGCCGGGACCGCGGCCGGCGCGATCGGCGTCGGGGGCCGCTGCGATGCCCCGGGCGACATGCCTCGCTCCTACCAGCAGGCCCTGCGGGCGCTGGAGGTCCGCCGGCGGTCCCGCGAAACGTACGGCACCACGTCCTTCGACGACCTCGGCCTCTACCGCCTCCTCGGCCCCCGCAACGACTACCAGGAGGTCCAGGAGTTCGCCCGGCATTGGCTCGGCCGCCTCCTGGACTACGACGCGCTCCACTGCACCGCCCTCGTGGAGACCCTGTCCCAGTACTTCGAGTGTGGCGGGAACTACGACGAGACAGCCGAGGCGCTGGCCATCCACCGCAGCACGCTCCGCTACCGGCTCCAGCGGATCCGCGAGATCAGCGGCACCGATCTCGCCGACGTGGACAGCAGGCTGAACCTGCATGTGGCGACCCGGATCTGGAACGTCATGCAACGGCCAGGAGCCGTCACGAGCTGAGGCCGTCGCACAGCGCGCGCTCAGCCTGCCGGTTCGGGGCCGGGCTCAGGACCAGCGGCAGATACACGTCGTCGACGATGTCCCTGATGACCTCGTCCTCGACGGGTGCTCCATAGAGCAGGAACTGATTGCGCAGCAGATCGATCGCGACCGTGGCCCGCCGGGATTCGAGGATCCACGGCTCGACCTCGCCGCGCTCGACGGCCCGCTCCAGGATGATGTGGATCGTCGCGGGGCCGACGGTGTGGACCCGTTCCCGGATCATTCTGGCGAAGTCGGGATCGCGGGTCATCTCGGCGATCAGACCGCGCAGGATGCCGCCGAGCGCGCTGGCCATTTTCGCGGACACCTGCTGCAGCAGGGAGATCACGTCCGTACGGAGTGCGCCGGTGTCAGGGACGTCGACGTCGGAGACGGCGCGCAGCTTGCACGCGTCGACGACCAGCTCGGCGCGGCCGGGCCAGCGGCGATAGAGGACGGCCTTGCTGGTGCGGGCGCGGGCGGCCACCCGTTCCATGGTCAGCCCGGCGTAGCCCACCTCGGTGAGCTCCTCGAGGGCGGCCGTCAGAATGGCGCGTTCCAGTTCCTCGCCGCGGCGGCGGGGCCCTTTACGGTGGTCTACGGCGGATTCGACGGCCGATTCGACGGTTGGGTTGACGTTCAGTGACAGCGTGACTCCTGAGTGTTTACCGAGGTGCCGTTGCGTTCCCTGTGGCAGCACTTTAGCCTCTCTATTAGAGAACTGACAGTTCTTTAACCGTCGGAGATTCGAGGGGATCGATGACCGAGACTGCTGCGACGCACCAGACCGAAACCGCCCCTACCGAACTGCCCCCCACCGAAGACGCCCTCGCCTTCCCGAACGACCGCACCTGCCCGTACCGGCTGCCCGAGGGGTACACCAGGCTGCGGGACGAAAAAGAACCCCTGCGCCGGGTGACCCTCTACGACGGCCGCCAGGCGTGGGTGGTGACCAAGCACGAGACGGCGCGAAAGCTGCTGTCCGACCCCCGGCTGTCCTCGGACCGCACCCACGACGACTTTCCCGCCACCTCGCCGCGCTTCCAGGGCCTGCGGGACCGCCGCCCCGCCTTCATCAGCCTCGACCCGCCGGAGCACGGCACCCGGCGGCGGATGCTGATCAGCGACTTCACCGTGAAGCGCATCAAGGGCATGCGTACGGACATCGAGCGGATCGTGCACGGCTTCATCGACGAGATGCTCGCCGCAGGGCCGCTCGCCGACCTGGTCAGCCAGTTCGCATTGCCGGTGCCCTCCATGGTGATCTGCCAAATGCTCGGCGTGCCCTACGCCGACCACGCCTTCTTCCAGGACGCGAGCAGGCGTCTGGTGCAGTCCACGGACGCGGCCGATACGGTCGCCGCGCGCGACGACCTCGATCGCTACCTCGGCGGGTTGATCACCAAGTTGGAGGCCGAGCCCGGCGGCGGCGCGGGCCAGGGCATGCTCGGCAGCCTCGTCGCCGAGCAACTGGCCAACGGCGAGATCGATCGCGAGGAGCTGGTCGCGACCGCACTGCTGCTGCTCGTCGCCGGCCACGAGACCACGGCCTCGATGACCTCCCTCAGCGTGATCACCTTGTTGGAGCACCCCGACCAGCTCGCCGCCCTGCGCGCCGACCCCGGCCTCATTCCCGGCGCCGTCGAGGAACTGCTGCGCTATCTGGCCATCGCCGACGTCGCCGGCGGTCGCCTCGCCAAGGCCGACATCGAGATCGACGGCCAGCTCATCCGGGCCGGTGAGGGCGTGATCGTCACCAACTCCATCGCCAACCGCGACGGGGCGGTGTTCGAGGACCCCGACACCTTCGACGTCCACCGCTCGCCCCGCCACCACATCGCCTTCGGCTACGGAGTGCACCAGTGCCTCGGCCAGAACCTGGCCCGCCTGGAACTCGAAGTGATCCTCACCGCCCTGCTCGACCGCATTCCCACGCTGCGTCTGGCCGTCCCCGTCGAGCAACTGACGCTGCGCCCCGGCACGACGATCCAGGGCGTCAACGAACTCCCGGTCACCTGGTGACCGCAGCGAAAGGAGTGGAAGTGTCCATGCACGTCACCGCCGACCGGGACGTATGCGTCGGCGCCGGCCTGTGCGCCCTGACCGCCCCCGGCACCTTCGACCAGGACGACGACGGCCTCGTCACCGTCCTCGAGCCCGACCCCGAAGCTGCCGACCAGCCCGCCGCCCGCGAAGCCGGCAACCTCTGTCCGTCAGGCGCCGTCCGGATCGCCGAACAGCCGCCGGTCGCGTAGCGCCCGCCGCTGTGCCCCGACCTGGCCACCGGCCAACCGCTTCTCCAGCCGAGACCGACAGTCCGGCCACTCCGTAGCGGTGATCGAGAAAATCGCGGAGTCGCGGAGCCGGCCGTCCTCGCCCGGCGCCCATGACCGGGACCAGTTTCGTAGCACACCTTCGAACCGAGCACCCACCCCCTCGATCGCGGCCCGGGAGCGGCTGTTGCGTGCGTCCGTCTTCAGATCGACTCGGGCCACGCCCCAGCTTTCAAACGCATGGCGGAAGAGGAGGAGCTTGGACTCGACGTTCACTCCCGTGCCCTGAGCCGAGTGTGCAAGCCAGGTGAAACCGATCTCGATCGCGCTCAAATCGTCTTCCGCCAGCCACGACCGTGGCTCCCAGTAGGCCGTAGCCCCGACTGCTCGCCCCGACGACTTCGCCACCTGCGCGTACGGGGCGAGCTTCCCGGTCGCGGCCCGGGCGAGCTGCGCATCGATGTACTGCTCGACCTCCGCCGCCCTGGGCACCCAGGTGAATCGGTACGAGCTGCGGTCCTCTTCCGCCGCCACGGCCAGATCCGCCGCATGACGGTGATCCAGTGGCTCCAGACGCACGAGCGCGCCTTCGAGGACCGGCCCCTCAAGCTTGAAACTCATCGATCCCATACTCCGTCCGCCCGCGCCCAGGTCGTTCGCGTCCCGGCCCGGAAGCGTTCCAGATCCGTTGCGCCATGTCGTGTGAATTAGGCCCGGAGCCGGAGGTGGCGCTCAAGAACTGGACTCAGGCGCGAAGCGAAACGCGCAGGCCAGGGTCGACGCATAGCAGTCAACGGGTCCGCAGTGCGAAGGCGGGCCGCCGGCAGAAGACCCTCGACGCGGTGTTGCGGCTGTTCAGCGCGCCGCCGTTCAGAGGGCGTCGACGGCGCTCACCTTCCAGCCGTCCGGCGTGCCTGACCAATCCTGCCGCACCCACCAGCCCCGTCGGGGGAGCTGGTGGGCGCGCGGGTTTCCGGCGACCGGCTCGCGCGGGGAGGAGATCCGCTTCATGGAAGCTTCACACGACGAGTGGTAGGCGCCTTATCCAGCACCCGTTGTGTGGCAGGCATGCACCCTTTTCTCTCACCGCCGACCGCTGCTGGTCACCCTGATACGGAGCAGCTCACGTCGGCGGCCCGGACCGCCCTCGCCGGTTCGGTCGCTCTGGCCGCGATGCTTCACCTGGGGTGGGCCGAGCAGGTGGATCCGGTCGCGCAGACGCTCAGCGACTACGCACTGCACGACGGTGCCGCGAAGCTGTTCACGGCCTGTGTCGGATCCGCCGCAGCAGGGTCTGCGGTGGTGCTCGCCGGTCTGCTGCACAGCCGGCTGCCCGTCGGGACGATCGCGCCGACCGCGTTGGGGGTGGGGTGCGCCGGGCTGTCGCTCTGTGCGCTCTTTCCCACCGACCCGGCGGGCGGCGTCCCGTCCGTGAGCGGACTGGTGCACCGCCATGCGGCGGGGGCTTCGGTGGCCGCGCTGCCCGTCGCCGGTCTCCTGCTGGCCGGCCGGCTGCGCCGCCACCTTCCGGTGAGCGCGCGGGCGCGACGGATACGCCGCCTGTCCTGGGCGAGTTCGGCGGCCGCGCTACTCTTCCTCGGTACGCACGTCAGCGTGACGCGGCCGGTGTCTCCTGCGGCCGTACGGGCCGCCGGGCTGCTCGGGCTGGCGGAGCGGGTGACGCTCGGGCTTGAGGTCGCGTTGCTGTTCGCGATGGCCGACGCGCTGCGCGGTGGCCGGAGCCGGTGATGACCGTACTCGCCATCGCCCTGGCCCTGTTCGACGCTTTCTGTTACACGGTGGGCGCACGGCTCCAGCACCAGGCCACGCACACGGCGTCCGCCGGCCCGGTGCCGGGGAAGCCCGCCACACTGGCGGCGCTCGCCCGGCGACCGCGCTGGGTGGCGGGGCTGGTGCTGCAGGTCTCGGGTGGGGCGTTGCACTTCGTCGCCCTGCAGCTGGCGCCCGTGACAGTCGTGCAGCCGCTGGGCGTGAGCGCCGTCGTGATGAGTGTGCTGTGGGGGCTGTGGGCCCGCCGCGCCCCCCTCGGCCCGGGCACCGGGATCGCTCTGCTGGCGGTGGTCGTCGGCGCCGGAGGGTTCGCGGCGCTCGCCGCACACGTCACCGTGGCCACCTCCGTCACGGCGTCGGCCCAGCTGTGGGCCGGGCTGCTGGTCCTGTCGGCCCTGGTCTGCTGCGTCGTGGTCGCCAGGTTGCTGCCTGGCCCGGGACGGTGCCTGGCCCTGGCCATCGGCGCGGGAAGCGCGTACGGCTGCATGTCGGTACTGGTGCGGGCGGCGGGGGAGGAGTTCACGTCGTCCGGCGTCAGCCTTGTGCTGTGCGGCACGCTCGCCGCTCTGGCGCTCACGGTGCTCGCCGGTTTCCTGCTCGTCCAGAGCGCCCAGGCAGCGGGACCGCCGGAGGTCACGGTCGCCTGTCTGACCCTGGCCGACCCGTTCACCGCCGTCGTGATCGGGATCGGTCTGCTCGGCGAGGCCCCGGGGCTCTCGCCGGTCACCGCCGCCGCTGGACTGGCCTGCTGGGGACTCGCCTTCTCGGGCGTGCTCCACATCACCCGTACCACCCCCTTCCCCCACCTCACCCCGGGCCTTCCGCCCGACAGCCGGCCCTCACCACCGCAGGAGTACGCCATGCAAGGTCCCCCGGACCAACCGCAACGCGTCGTCATCGGCGCCGACACCTACCCGCCGGACGTCAACGGGGCGGCGAACTTCGCCCAGCGGCTCGCCGAGGGACTCCGCGGCCGGGGACACGAGGTCCACATCATCTGCCCCGCGACGGAGGCCGGTCCGGGTACCACCGTGGAGAGGGGGATCACCGTGCACCGGCTGCCTTCCCACCGCACCCCGTTCCACCCCACCTTCCGCGTCAGCCTGCCCTGGCAGACCGCCCGGCCCGCGGCCCGGCTGCTGGAGCGGATCACCCCCGACGTGGTGCACATCCAGTCCCACTTCTCCGTCTGCCGGACGCTGGCCGCCGCCGCGCACCGGCGCCGGATACCCGTGGTGGCCACCAACCACTTCATGCCGGAGAACCTCCTCGGCTTCACCCGGCTTCCCGCCCGGGTCGCCGACGCGGCCTGCCGGTTCGCCTGGCGCGACCTCGTACGCGTCTTCCGCCGCGCCCACGCCGTCACCGCGCCCACCCCCAGGGCAGTGCGGCTGCTGCACGAAAACGGCCTGGACGTCCCGGCCCGTCCGGTGTCGTGCGGCCTGGACCTGGACCGCTTCTCCCAGCCCACCGCGGACGGCGGCGACACGGAACCACGCGTGCTGTTCGTGGGCCGCCTCGACAAGGAGAAGAACGTCCACGAACTCCTGCGCGCCCTGGCACTGCTGGCCGAGCAACGACCCGTCCGGGCCGAGATCGTCGGTGACGGCTCCTGCCGCCCCGCCCTGGAGGCACTGGCACGCGACCTCGGCATCCAGGACCGCGTCACCTTCCACGGCCTGGCCGCCGACCAGGAGGTGCTGGCCGCCTACGCCCGCTGCGACGTCTTCTGCATGCCCGGCACCGCCGAACTGCAGAGCCTGGCCACTATGGAGGCCATGGCGGCCGGCAAGCCCGTCGTCGCGGCCGACGCGATGGCACTGCCGCACCTGGTCCACCCGGGCCGCAACGGCTACCTCTTCCCGCCGGGCGACGTCCGCGCCCTCGCCACCTTCCTCACCACCCTCCTCGACGCCCCCTCCGCCCGCCGGCGGATGGGACAGGCCAGCCGGAAGATCGTCGCCGAGCACGACATCCGCCGTACGCTGTCCACATTCGAGGACCTGTACCTCCAGGCCGCCGGACGCCCTGCGGCCGCCGCCGCCAGCCCACGCGCCACGACTCTGACCGAAGGCGAGCACGATGAGTACGCAGCGCGTTCTGGTCGTTGACGACGAGCCCAAGATCCGGATGACCGTACGCGGCTACCTCGAGGCGGACGGCTTCCAGGTCCTCGAGGCCCCGGACGGACCGTCCGGCCTGCAGGCAGTCACCCGCGACCGGCCGGACCTGGTGGTGCTGGACGTGATGCTGCCGGGGCTCGACGGTTTTCAGGTACTGCGCCGGATCCGGCAGTCCAGCCAGGTCCCCGTGATCATGCTCACCGCCAGGGACGAGGAGGTGGACCGGCTCATCGGCTTCACCACCGGCAGTGACGACTACGTCACCAAACCGTTCAGCCCGCGCGAGCTGGCGCTGCGCGTACGGGCCATCCTGCGGCGCACCGACAGCGCACCGGGAGCGAGCGAGGACGACGGCACGCTGGGCTTCGCCGGCCTGACCATCGATCCGGGCGCGCGGACGGTCCTGGTCGACGGCAATCCGGCGGACCTGTCCGCCCTCGACTTCGACCTGCTGATCGCCATGGCTAGCGCCCCTGGACGGGTCTTCACCCGGCGCGGACTGCTGACCCAGGTGTGGGGCGAGGACTTCTTCGGTGACGAACGAGTCGTGGACGTGCACATCCGTACGCTGCGCCGCGCGCTGCGCGACGACGCCAGCGCGCCCCGGTTCGTGGGCACCGTCCGCACCGTCGGCTACCGTTTCGTCGGCCGTCCCGTCCAGAGCGTCCCCGACCCGGATCCGCAGTACAGGCCGTAGCGGTAGGAAGGACACACCCTATGCGGCCCTTCGGCCCTGCTGCCCCCGGCAGCCGACGCCCCCGGCTGCGTCGGTTCCGCGCCCGCATGTCGCTGCGCAACCGTCTGGTGCTCTCCCATGTCATGGTCCTGCTCGTCGCCTGGGGGTCGATGTCGGCGACCAAAGAGCTGATCAACGGCCCAGGACACCGCCGCGTCGACCCCGACGTGATCGGCTTCTGGATCGGGGCTGCCGCGGCCGTCCTCGCCGCCGTCGCCCTGTCCCGGTTCCTGCTGCGCCCGCTGGACACCGTACGTACGGCAACCCACCGGCTCGCCGAAGGGCGTTACGACGACGTCCTCGACCTGCCCAGCGAGCCGGGCCTTGCCGCGCTGGTCGAGGACGTGAACACCCTGGCGGCGGCACTCGCCGACACCGAGCGCCGCCGCGCCCGGCTGGTCTCCGAGATCGCCCATGAGATGAAGACCCCCATCACCATCCTGCGCGGCCAGATCGAGGGCATGGCCGACGGCATCTTCACGCCGGACGATGCCATGTTCGCCTCCCTCGCCGACGATCTGGACCGGCTGCGGCGACTGGCCGCCGACCTCTCCAGCCTGTCCCGGATCGAGGAGGGAGCCTTCGCCCTCCACCGGAAACCCGCCGACATCGCCGAGCTGGCCCGGGCCACCGCAGAGCGGCTGCGCCCCCAGTACGACGACCTGCGGGTGGCCCTCACCATCGCGGCGGACACCCCGATCATCACCTTCTGCGACCCCGACCGGGTCACCCAGGTCCTGGTGAACCTGCTCGGCAACGCGCTGATCGCGTGTGATCAGGACGGGCACGTAACCATCTCCGTCCACAGCGAGCCCGAGCCGTCACCCCGCATCATCGTCCGCGTCACGGACGACGGCGTCGGCCTCGCCGATAACGACCTGAACCGCATCTTCAGCCGGTTCGAGCGCCTTGAGCATCCGGGGCGGCCCGCCCCGGCCGGCGGCAGCGGCATCGGCCTCACCATCGCCCGGGGCATCGCCCGCGCCCACGGCGGAGACGTCACCGCGTCATCACCGGGACCGGGCAAGGGAGCGACGTTCACCCTCTGGATCCCGATGGCATCGTCCTGAGCGAGCGGTAGGCCGCCACCGGCGGGGGCGGCTGGAATCCCCGCTCGACGTTTACGAGCGCTCACCCGCATCACGTATCTGTCCAACCGGGTCCGGCAGCACGACCGCTTCATGGCGCTGGCCGGCCTCTCACTGGACCGTGCCGCCGTGGCGCTCCTGCGGCAGCTCGCCGACACCGAAGCCCTGCGCCTCGGCGAGCTGGCGGCGTCCGGCCGATGCACGCCGTTTTTGTGAATACGGACCTCAGTGCCTGGACGGGCGCACCGAAGATCAGCGCGGCCAGCGTGGCCGAGCAGACCATGCAAGCCCTGGCCAACGGCTGGGTCGAAGTCCCCGCCGACGAGGACACCAGGCAGGTCAAGGCCGCCCTGTCCCAGCCCCTCACCACCGAACCGACGTCTGATTCCGGGGTCGCCTGGCTGGCCGACGCGCGCGACAGGGCCGGAAATGTTCTGATGGTTCCGGAGACCGTTCCTATCAGCGCCCGGGAGAGGTCGAGATGAGTACGTATCGAGCCGCGCAAGTAGCCGCCGCCGGCGGGCCGTTCGAGATCGTCGAGCGTGAAGAACGCAAGCCTGGCCCCGGCCATGTACGGATTGCCGTAGAGGCCTGCGGGATCTGCCACAGCGACGTCGGATTCGTCGATGCCGTGTTCCCGGGCGTCCGGTTTCCGCTGGTCCCTGGGCATGAGATCGCTGGGCGCATCGACGAGCTCGGCGAGGGAACGCAAAGCCACGGTTGGCGGGTGGGCGACCGGGTGGGAGTGGGCTGGTTCGGCGGAAGTTGTGGCCACTGCACGCCCTGCCGACAGGGCGACTTCATCGTGTGTGTGAACCTGAAGGTCCCCGGATGGACGTACGACGGCGGTTTCGCGGAGACGGTGATCGCCCCGGTGGACGCCCTGGCGCGGATCCCCGACGGGCTGGCGGCGACGGATGCGGGGCCCTTGGGCTGTGCGGGGGTGACCACGTACAACGGGCTGCGGCGCAGCTCCGCACGGCCGGGCGACCTGGTCGCCGTACTCGGCATCGGCGGCCTCGGCCACCTGGCAGTGAAGTACGCGGCCGCGATGGGCTTCGAGACCGTGGCCATCGCCCGCGGAGCCGCCAAGGCCGACTTCGCCAAGCAGCTCGGCGCTCACCACTACATTGACAGCACGGCGGACACCTCCGTCGCAGACGCGCTGCAGTCCCTCGGCGGCGCCAAGGTGGTTCTGGCCACCGCCGCCAACTCCGACGCCATCACGGCGACCGTCGACGGGCTGTCCCACCGTGGCGAGCTGGTGGTCGTCGGTGCGACCCCCGAGCCGATGGAAATCAGCCCGCTCCAGATTCTCCTGCAAGGCAGGATGGTGCGCGGCCACCCGTCCGGCACCGCGCAGGACGTGCAGGACACCATGGCGTTCAGCGCGCTGCACGGGATCCGCCCGATGACCGAGATCATGCCGCTGGACCGGGCCGATGAGGCGTACCGGAAGATGCTCTCCGGCGCCGCCCGCTTCCGCATGGTGCTCACCGCCCGCTGACCCTCTTCGGTCTTGGGCCCGCGTGGCGAACCGGCCCTGGCGGTGCCTCCGGTCCTTCGGGCAGGCACCCTTCCACGGCACCAACGATCAGATGACTGACTCTCGGGCAGCCGGGTGCGGGGCGCGCGGTGCGCCCACCACCAGGACTCGAATGAGCGGCGCGGTCGGTCGCGGAGTACCCGCCCTCTGGTCACCGGGCAGGCTACGCGTCGCGCCCACTCCCAGAGGCCTGCACGTCGACGACTGGTTAGTCTGAAGAGTGGGGTCGGCGCAGGGAGGTCCGGTGTGACCATTGAGACCAAAGTGACCGCTGGGGCGTTCAGCGCTTTCGGCGCATTCGGCGGCGCCGACACGCCCCGCTATCTGCCGGTCGCCGAGCACGGCCTGATCGGCGATCTGCGCAGCGCGGCGCTGGTGGGCACCAACGGCACCATCGACTGGTACTGCTGCCCGCGCTTCGACGCACCCAGCGTCTTCGCCTCAATCCTGGACGCCGAACGGGGTGGGTGCTTCGAGCTTGCCGCGGATGTCCCGACCCGCACAAAGCAGTTCTACTTCCCCGACACCAATGTGCTGATCACCCGCTTCTTCGCGGACGACGGCGTCGGCGAGATTCAGGACTTCATGCCGATTGTCGGCGACTCGCGCGAGGCCGACCGACATCGGCTGATCCGGCGCGTGGTGTGCGTTCGCGGATCGCTGCCGTTCCGCGCCCGGGTGGCCCCCCGCTTCGAGTACGGGGCGCAGCCGCATACGGTGCACGGGCAGCACCTGCAGCACGGCCAGGCGGTCTTCGAGTCGCCCTCGCTCTCCCTCGCGCTGACGTCGAGTGTGCCGATTGAGGTTGCCGGCCCGGACGTGTGGTCGCTATTCAAGCTGCACGAGAGCGAGTCCGCCGTCTTCGCCCTGGACCAGGTCGGCGGCGACGTGGCACCGCGTTTCTGCCCGCTGTCCGAGGCGGAGCAGCAGTTCAACGCCACCGTGCGCTTCTGGCGGCGATGGCTGTCCCGGTCGCGCTACCGCGGTCGCTGGCGGGAGATGGTGCACCGCTCCGCCCTCACCCTGAAGCTGCTCACCTACGCCCCGACCGGCGCCATCATCGCCGCGCCGACCACCAGCCTGCCCGAACAGATCGGCGGCGAGCGCAACTGGGACTACCGCTACGTCTGGATCCGTGACGCCGCGTTCTGTGTCTATGCGCTGCTCAGACTCGGGTTCACCGATGAGGCCGAAGCCTTCATGGGCTTCCTTTCCGAGCGTGTACAACTTGACGCAACCAAGGCGCCCGGCCCCACCGGCCCGCTGCAGATCATGTACGGCATCGACGGACGCCGTGAGTTGCCCGAACGTGAGCTGCCCCATCTCGAGGGCTACCGGGGCTCGGCCCCCGTACGCGTCGGCAATGACGCCGTCAGCCAACTGCAGCTGGATATCTACGGGGCGCTCGTCGACTCCCTCTACCTCTACGACAAGTGGGGGCAGCCCATCTCCAGTGCGCACTGGGACAGCATCAGCGAGCTGGTGGACTGGGTGTGTGACCACTGGGACCAGCCCGACGAGGGGGTCTGGGAGACCCGCGGCGGGCGCAAGAACTTCCTCTACTCGCGACTGATGTGCTGGGTGGCGATCGAACGGGCCATGCGGTTGGCCCAGCATCGCGGGCTGCCCGCCGACGTCGTGCGCTGGGGGCGGTCCCGGGACGCGATCTACCGCCGGATCATGCGCAATGGCTGGTCCGCCGAGCGGCACGCCTTCGTCCAGCACGAGGACAGCAACGTCCTCGACGCGTCCTTGCTGATGATGCCGCTGGCGAAGTTCATCTCGCCCACCGACCCGAAGTGGCTCGCCACGCTGGACGCGCTGGGCGAGGACCTGGTGTCCGACTCGCTGGTCTACCGCTATGACCCGCAGGCCAGCCCGGACGGATTGCGGGGCGAGGAGGGCACGTTCTCGATCTGCTCGTTCTGGTACGTCGAGGCGCTGACCCGCGCCGGCCGCCTGGACGAGGCCCGACTCGCGTTCGAGAAGATGCTCACGTATGCCAACCACCTCGGCCTGTACGCCGAGGAGATCGGCCACACCGGGGAGCAGTGCGGGAACTTCCCACAGGCCTTCACTCACCTGGCCCTGATCAGTGCGGCCTTCGATCTCGACCGCGCGCTCGGCTAGAGTCGCGTCGGGTCAGGCGTGCTGTACGAGGTCCCGCCAACCCTTTGCGATCCACTCCTCGCTCTGGGGGCATGGGGCAGGCATCTACACAGCCAGGGCCGGGTGACCCCGCACGGAGTACGGGCTCTGGTCGGCGACGTCTGCGGCAAGGGGCTGGACGGGGTACAGACGGCGGGGGTGACGCTGGGCTCCTTCCGGGAGGCGGCGTACGACGAGCGCAGCCTGGCCCGGGTCGCGGAGCGGGTGGATGCGAGCACCGTGACCTGGCTCGATCCGCCCGACCCGTGGGTGCCGCTCGGGATGTCCGAGTACGCCGACGGCGCCCCGGTACCGTGCGCACCTCGCCAGAAGGGCGAGTTCGCTGACATGCCGATGAGTACCGGGAGCCAGCACCGCAGCCGGTTCATGGCGGCGAGCCCAGCAGTGCGGTCGGGCACGCCGACGTGCACGTGCATTCCGTTGATCAGATGTTCCTCGACCCAGCGCGGGGCTGCCGCGTGCAGGGCCCGGTATCGCGGCGTGTCAGTCACCGGCACGGGAGCGACGCACGTCAGCGGAGCTGTTCCACAAGCGGCGATACGGCAGCCCGACTTCTCGGCGGCGAGTCCCGCCGCATGGCGCAATCGCAGCAGATGACCTGCCACCTCTTCCAGGCCGTGGCAGATGGGCGTCGCCACCTCCACCTCCACCTCCACCTGCAGCGGTCATGGGGGTTGTTGTACTTCACTGCTGTACCGGGGGTGTGAGTTCCTGTTCGGCCCATACGGTTTTGCCGTCCGGTGTGTAGCGGGTGCCTCGTCGGTGGGACAGCTGGGCGACGAGGAAGAGGCCGCGGCCGCCCTCGTCGGTGGTCCGGGCGTGGCGCAGGCGGGGGAGGCTGTTGCTGGTGTCGGAGACTTCGCAGGTCAGGACCTGGTGCCGGATCAGGCGCAGACGGACGGGGCCGGTGCCGTGGCGGACGGCGTTGGTGACCAGTTCGCTGACGATCAGCTCGGTGGTGGTGGCCAGGTCCTCAAGTCCCCACTTGGTGAGTTGGCGGATGGCCAGGGACCGGGCGGTGCTGACGACGGCCGGGTCGCTGGGCAGGTCCCAGGAGACCACCTGGTCCGGGCTGAGGGTGCGGGTGCGGGCGAGGAGCAGGGTGACGTCATCGGACGGCGCCCGGGTCGGCAGCGTGTCGACCACAGTCGAGCCGAGGTCTTCCAGCGGGAGGCGCGGGTGGGCCAGGACGGTGGCCAGGCAGTGCATCCCGGCGTCGATGTCCTGGTCGCGGGTCTCGACCAGGCCGTCGGTGTAGAAGGCGAGCACGCTTCCCTCGGGTAGTTCCAGCTCGACAGCCTGGAAGGCGAAGGGGGCCAGCCCGAGGCCGAGCGGGGTTCCGGCGGGCAGGTCGGGGAAGGTGACCTGGCCGTGCGGGTCGATGATCGCGGGCGGGGGATGGCCGGCCCGTGCCATCGTGCAGCGCCGGGTGACCGGGTCGTAGACGGCGTACAGGCAGGTGGCACCCACCACCGCGGTGGCAAGGCCCTTCGCGTCGGTGTCCTCCTCGATGAGGCGGATGATCAGGTCGTCCAGGTGGGCCAGCAGTTCGTCGGGGGGCAGGTCCATGTCCGCGAGGGTGCGCACGGCGGTGCGGAGCCTGCCCATGGTCGCCGCGGCGTTGATGCCGTGCCCGACCACGTCGCCGACGACCAGGGCCACCCGTGCCCCGGACAGCGGAATCACGTCGAACCAGTCACCCCCGACGCCGCGGTGGATGTCGGCCGGCAGGTAGCGCGAGGCCACCTCGACCGCGGACCCACCCGACAGGCGCTGTGGGAGCAGGTTGCGCTGCAGGGCAAGGGCCGCGGTGCGCTCGCGCGTGTACCGGTTGGCGTTGTCCAGAGACAGCGCGGCCCGGGAGACGAGTTCCTCCGCGAGGACCAGATCGTCCTGCTCGAAAGGCACCGGGTCCTCGGTGCGGACGAAGACCGCCACGCCCAGCACCGTGCCGCGCGCGTGGATCGGCACGATCATCCATGAGTGGATCCCGGTCGCGTGGAACTTCTGCGCCCGTGCCGGGTCCTGATCGAGCCATGTGCCGGGGGAGGTGTCCAGGACCGGTTCCAGGTAGGACTTCCCGGAGAACAGGACACGGGCGTAGGGCGAGGCCGGCGGGACGAAGACCGCCTCCCCCCGTGCGCACACGGCCTCCGGGGCCCCGGGGTGGATCGATGCCAGGCCCGCGCGGCGGAAGACCGGGATGCGCTCGCCCATCGGCCCCAGCCGGGCCAGGGGCTCCTCGCCGAGCGGGACCGACTCCGCCAGGTCGACGGCGACGAAGTCGGCCAGGAGCGGCACCGCGAGGTCGGCCAGCTCCTGCCCGGTCCGCATGACGTCCAGGGTGCTGCCGATCCGCGTGCTGGCCTCACTCAGGATCGCCAGGCGCTCACGCGCCCGCTCTCTGCCGGTGATGTCCACCCACATGCTGCACACGCCCAGCGGGTGGCCGTCCGCGTCCTCGAGGCGGAAGGAGGAGACCGAGAACGCACTTTCCCTGCGCCGGCCCGCCGGCAGCCATGCCCGGAACTCGAGGTCGATCGCCGGGGTGCCGCTGTTCAGAACCTGCCGCATCACCCTCTCGGCCGCTTCGGCCTCGGCGACGCCCGGCAGTGTCTCCGTCAGCCGGCGCCCCAGCCGCTGTTCACGGGGGATGCCGTCCTGCCGCTCCAGGGTGTCGTTCACCCAGGTGCAGCGCAGGTCCAGGTCGCGGACAATGATCCCGATCGGTGCCTGGGTGAGCAGCGACTCCAGCACCAGTCCGTTCGCCGCCCACGAGGGGACCGCGGCCATGTCGGTCGCCGAGATCAGCCAATGAGCCCTGCCGTCCTGGCCCGACAAGCGGGAGACCCGCAGGCTGACATCGAGCCTGCGGCCGTCGCGGTGGCGCAGCGCCGCAAGACCTGACCAGCCACCCCGGGCACGGCACCGCTCCGCGAACGCCGACGCCCCCGCCACGTCCCCGGCAAAGAGCAGCATGACCGCGGCCGGTCGGCCCACCACCTCCGCAGCCGAGTAGCCGACCAGCCGCTCGGCGGCCTGCGACCACCCGACCACCGCCCCTTCCGCGTCGAGCACGGCTATCGCCGCGCCGGCCGGCCCCACCGACCCCTGCACCGCGTCGGGCACCGACTCAGGGCTGCTCACCACGGCCCTCCCTCCTTCGAGGTGGGTTGCGGACAGCCGGTGGCGCGTCGTTCGCGTCGGTCATGCGGTCGAGCCGATCGGTCGACAGCACGAGGTCAGAGAACATCGTCCGAAGATAACATGATTTATAGACATATAAATTTATGCAGTGATTACTGACAGCACCTCGCTGATACGGAACCGGCAGATCGCAGTCTTGACGGTGCTTCACCGATCCAGCAGTGCGGCGAGCGCGGCGTCGACGTCGAGGTGGTGGACCTCCTGGCCGGCGGGGACGGCTTCGTAGGCGCGGGAGAGGAAGGTGTGGAGGTCGGCCGTGACGAGGTCGATGAGGGCGATGCCTTCTCGCCCGCGCAGTTCGATCATGGTGTGGCCGGGGTCGTAGGGCCAGATGTGGACGTCGCCGTCGCCGGAGGGGGCACGGAGGCCGGCGGTGAGGAG
>NZ_RJVR01000115.1 GCF_003999195.1 Streptomyces soli | reverse complement strand
GATCTGTGCCTGTCGTGCAAGGGCTGTTCAGTGGACTGCCCGACCGGGGTGGACATGGCCACCTACAAGGCCGAGATGCTCTACCAGGCGTACCGGCGAAAGTTCCAGCGCCGGCTCGAGGTCTCCGCCGATGCGCCATTCGGCCCAGGCCACGACCTCCAGTTCCTTGGGCGTTGAGGGAGGCGGGCACCCCGAAGGGTGATCCGCCTCCCGAACTGCCGGTACGAGCAGGTGCCTCGCCTACGGCCCTACTTCCCCGCCCACTTCCCGCTCGTGGCGATCGCCTTCAGCTGCCCAATGGTCAGCGCGGGTGTCTGCCGCGTGGCCGCCGCGTTCTGGGACCCCGAGTTGAACGCGGACACCACGACCCGGAGGCCGTCCGTGCGGATGGTGTCGGCGGTCCACATCACCACGCCCGCACCACCCTTCTCGCCCGGGCCCTGATGCGTGACGACCTTCGTCCCGTCCGGCAGCACCTCCGCTCCGGACCCGAACAGCTCCCGCTCTACGTCGGACATGTTCGGCTGCACGTTGATCTGCACCAGGCTCGCGCCCTTGCCGTCATCCACGACGACGCGTATCCGTCGTCACCGTGCTCCGAGGCCACCTTCGCGGACGCGGGCAGCAGCGACTTGAGCTTGCTCAGGATCGCCTTGCCGTCCTGCCCCTGCGCCGGCGGCTGCTGTACCGGCTCCGGTGCCGCCTTGCCCAGAGCGTTCATCACGGGCCGCCACTTGTCGGAGGTGACGAGTCCTTTCAACTGCCCGACAGTGAGCGGTGGCTCGGCCCGTGAAACGGCAGCGTCCTTCTCTGCGGGCGCGTTCCACTCGCTGGCATCGACCATGTAGCCGTCGGGGGTCACGAGATAGGCGTGCCACCACTTGGTGTCCACACGCTTGTCCGGGTACTCGTACCCGCGCATCACCATCAGGCGCGAACCGCCGGCAAGCGTCTCATTCTGGCAGGAGTCGTACGGCACGAAGGACTTGTCGGGGCATTCGAGCTGCTGCTTCGCCTCCGTGCCGTGCGGGTCGATGGCGCCGACGCTCACGCCGATCGCGGCCTTGCCCTTGCCGTCGTCGAAGACGAGGTACGCGTACGGCCCGCGACGGTCGGCCGTGCCGCGCCCTACCTGCCCGCTGACCTTCCCCTCCGGCAGCAGCCCCTCCAGCCTCTCGATCACCTGCTGCGCCGAGAGCTGCGGCCCCTTGCCGGGGGACGACGTCGTCGCGGGGCCGGTCTCCTGCACCTTCGGCTGCGCGGCCACACCCGCGCCACCCTGCCCCGAGCCGTCGCCGAACGCCGCTGTGGCGTACGACGCCCCGAACCCCACCACGGCGAGCGCCGCGACGCTGCCGGTCACGGCCGCGACCCGCCTGCGCCGCAGCCCCCGCCGGCCGCGCACGACGCCGCCGTCCACCAGCGAGCGCCCCTCAACGGAGAAGTTCTCCCCGATGCGGCGCATCGCGTCACCGAGCCCGCCTTCCAAGGCGTCCAGGTCTTCCTGCGTTCCAGACATGCCAAACCACCACCATTTCTCCTGCAAGTCAGTCGGATCGATCAGTACGCGGCGAACTCACCAATGCTGTCGCCCAGTTGCACCCCCAGCCGGGCGAGCGCACGGGTGCTGCGGGTACGTACGGCTGCGGAGCTGACGTTGAGGACGTCAGCGGTCTCCGTGACGGACCAGTCCTCCCAGTACCGCAGCACGACCACGGCCCGGTCCTTCGCCGACAGCTTCCGCAGCGCGTCCAGGAACGTGAGCCGCAGTGAGGCGTCACCCTGCGCGGCTGTCTCCGAGGCCTCGGGCATCTCGTCGCTCGGCCGCTCTCCCGCCGAACGCCGCCGCTGGTGCGCCAGAAAGACACGCACAAGAACGGTCTGCGCGTACGCCGCCGGATTGCCGATCTTCGACGACCGGCCCCACACCACATACATCCGCCCGAGCGTCTCCTGCACCAGATCCTCGGCGAGATGGGTATCGCCGCTGGTCAACAGGCACGCCGACCGGAAGAGATGCCCCATGCGGGCCTCCGCGAACTCCCGGAAGCCGCTCTCCTGGGACCGTCTCATTCGCCGCCCTCTCTCTGGCCTCGTCGCCTACATCATTTAGATGCAGTGGGGGCGGCGGGATGTTTCACCCGGGGCTGCTTTCTTCTCTCCGCGAGCACCTCGACCGCACCACGATCTGGAACCAGAGCCATCTCCCCCGCGCGCCCCGCGAGTTCGAAGCCTTCTCCCTGAGCGCCTTGCAGCCGTGTCCGCTTCCCCGCCGTCACGACATGCGGCGGATCCGCCAGACGCAGAACCCGGCCAGGGCGGGGGCGGCGGCGAGACCGGCCAGGGGCGGAAGCCGGGAGCGCCGGCGACGGCTTCCGCCCCTGGGAGCGGGGCCCTGGGCCCTGCTCGCGTCAGTCGCCTCGTAGCGGCGGCAGCGGTGGCTCCTCGGCCAGCAGCTCGAGGACCGGGACGGCGGCGGCCAGGACCGCCGACTGGTCGTCGGTGAGGCGGGCGGTGCGGGAAGCGATGAGTTCGGAGCGTTCGCGGCGGATGCGGTCGATGACCTTGTGGCCGTGGTCGGTGATGAGCAGCAGCTGGGAGCGGCGGTCGGCCGGGTCCGGCTCCCGGGCGATGAGACCGTCCTCGGCGAGCGGGGCGATCGTACGGATGACGGACGGCGCCGTGACCCGTTCGCGCGTCGCGAGTTCGCCCAGCCGCAGGGGGTCGTACTGCTCGATGCGGGCGAGGGCGGACAGCTGCGCGAAGGTGAGGTCGCGGCGGCTGGAGGCCTGCACCATCTGCCGGTTGAGCCGGGCGATCGCCAGCCGGAGGCGGGCGATCGCGTCGGGGTCGAGGGTCGGCCGGGGGCAGCCGCCATATGGCCGACGCGGCCCACCACTTCGGGCGCCTGGCCTGGGCAGTCGCGGACGGGATCGGCGACGACTACGAGCCCGCCGACACCGCGACGATGGCCGCTCAAACCGCGCCGTACGCGGCACTGACCGGCGGAGCCGCCCA
>NZ_RJVR01000132.1 GCF_003999195.1 Streptomyces soli | reverse complement strand
CCGAGCGCAATCGGCTGCGCCGCCGCGTACTACCCCGAGACAAATGTCCTGGTTCCGCTGGACAGCGTGGCCGACTTCAGTAACCAGCCCACGTCGAAGGGGATCGTGGTCCGACTGGAGCGCACAAGCAGTGTCGGCGTCGGGTGAAAACTGGATCTGGATCACTTTCCGTGCCCGGACCACGGAGGGTCACCGAAGACGCGATCATGAACGGCCTCACGCGGCCAGCAGAACCCGTTTGCGCAGGAGATCGAAGTTGGCGCGGCCGAACATCTGGCGCTTCAGCATCTTGATCTTGTTGTGGCCTTCGACGGCACCGGAGCTGTAGGGCAGGCTGAGTCCGGCGACGACGGCATCGAGGTCCTGGCCCAGGCCGGAGACGAACGTGTGCAGGGCGGGCAGGTCATCAGCCTGGACAGCGGCGATCCACTGGTCGAGCAGGCGGCCCTGGCGGTTGTTCATCAGCTCGGCAAAGGCGCGAACGTGGTGCGTGGTCCGATCGAGTTCAGGGCAACGAGCGAGGACCTCCTTGAGCCGCTGGGCCTGGTCGGCGTTGAGTTTGTCGGGGCGGCGGGTGATCCAGCCGGTCACATCCCGCACGGACGGCTCCTTGCGGGGCGGGTCATCGTGCGGGAACGCATCCCGCAGTTGCCGAACGTAGCGTTTGACGATGCTCTCGCCACCGCGGTAGCCGCGTTCGCGGAGTTCTTCGAACAGGCGGCGGCGGTGGTGCAGCCCTCCTGCCACCGGTGGTGGAGGTAGGGCTTGTAGGGGTCGAGGATGCTGGTGCGGCCGGTCCACCTGCCGACCAGCAGGTCATCGGCGCTCGCGACACGCGCGAGACGGCGCACGGTGTTGCGGGCCAGGCCCAGTTGGCGGGCGATGGGCCGCAGTCCGAGCCCCTGGTCGAGCAGGGCGTGGACGGCCGCGTGCTGTTCGCGGATCCGGTCCGAGTGCCGGCCTGACCGGCGCGGCTGCCCGGCTGACGGGCCGGCCTGGAGCCGGGTGGTGTCCAGGGGCTCCAGGACAGGGGCCGGTGTCTGGAAGTGTGGCTCGCGCAGCAGCGCGCGGTGGCGGACGACGGTCTTCTCGACAGCCTCGGCGAGGTTCTTCCAGATGTGCCAGCGGTCCGCGACGTGGACGGCGTCGGGCGCCCCGATCCGCCCGGCCTCGGCGTAGGCGAAGGAGCGGTCGCGGCAGATCATTTCAACACCGGGATGGCCGGTGAGCCACTCGGCCACCGTGGAAACGGACCTGTCAGGCAGAAGATCGACGGGGCGGCGGGTCTCGATGTCCACCAGGACCGTGGCGTAGACATGCCCCTTGCGCAGCGCGAACTCATCGACCCCGAGCACTCTGGGCGTGGCCGTGACCGGCTCGGGCAGCGCACGTATCAGCCGCAACAGCGTCGACCGGCTCGCCGCCACTGCCAGCACGTCCGCCAAGCGGGCACCGGCCCGGCCCGCCAGCATCAACGCCACCTTCTCCAGCACCGCCTGCAACGCGACGCTTCGCCGACCGTAGCGGAAGGTCAGCCCGGTGACCTGCTCGACGAACGTCGTCCGCGCGCACTCGGGCTCTCGGCAATGGAACCGGCGGACCCGTAACTCGATGACCACGCGGCGGCCACCGGCCGCGCTTTCAGCGAGCCTTCGCACGTACCGGCTGTGCACACGGCTCGACACCACTCCGCACCCCGGACATCCGGCCCACTCCGCTACGGCGCGAGCTCGTACGACCACGAACTCGCCGTCCAGCAGTACGTCTTCGATCAGCACACCTTCGACCTGGTGGCACCACAGGTCGGCCAGGAACACATCGCCCACGGCCGTTCATGATCGCGTCTTCGGTGACCCTCCGTGGTCCGGGCACGGAAAGTGATCCAGAACCTGAAAACTGACCGCTGAACGGCGGATCAACGGTGACCCACCTCGCGATCGTCTGATCATCCTGATCTTCACTGAGGATCAGGAGGAGAGGGTGATTTCCGTGGAGGACTGGGCTGAGATCCGTCGGCTGCACCGGGCCGAGCACCTGCCGATCCGGGCGATCGCCCGTCACTTGGGCACTCGAAGAACACGGTGAAACGGGCCCTGGCCACCGACCGGCCGCCGGTCTACCAGCGCCCGCTGAAGGGGTCGGCGGTCGACGCGGTCGAGCCCGCCATCCGCTGGTTCCCGCCGGTGGACATCCCGCTCGGCTACGGCCAGTCGGGGCGCCCGCCGGTGCTGGTCATCGTTCGCGGGTACTCGCGGGTGATCACCGCCCGGATGCTGCCCTCGCGGCAAACCGGCGACCTGATCGACGGCCACTGGCGCCTGGGCCGACGGCTGGGAAGCGGTCCCCAAGGCACTCGTGTGGGACAACGAGGCCGGGGTCGGCAAGGGCAGGCTGACCAGCGAGTTTGCCACGTTCGCCGGCTTGCTCGCCATCCGGGCAAGCGGCCGGTCAGCAGGCCGTGGTCGCGCCAGTGCTTGACCGTTTTCAGGCCGATGCCCAGCCGGCGGGCGATCTCGTTCAGGCTGAGCATGCCCTGGTCGGCGAGACGCTGGGGGTGGCTGCGCAGGCGGTAGGCCCGCCGGATGCGCTTGACGATGCCGGGAGCGAGGCGACCACCACATCGACTACAGCGACGCGATACCGATCCCGGCCACCATCCTGCCCGCCTGGCCTGGCTCAGCACGGCCCGCGCGGTGCGAACTGGTAGCGCTACGGGCATCCCGCCCCCCGAGGGAGACACCGTTTCCCCAGTCTCGTTGTGCTGACCGGGGCGGGTCAGTGTGGGGTGTGGTAGATGGTGTGGCCGCCGGCGGTGGCCAGTATTCCGCCGCGGCGTAGCGCGGTTTGGGTTTGGTGGCTGACGCCGGTCCCCGCTGTACGGATGAGCATCACCGCATCGCCGCTGCGTAGGTAGTTGAGCAGGTCGCGTTGCCACGTTGGGTTGGCGACGCGAGAGAGGGGCTTTCCGCCGGGAAGGGTTCCCGCATCCGCGCCGTAGGTGCGGCCGGTGACGTCGATCCAATTGGGGCAGCCGTCGCCGAGGTCTTTGCTCAGCGTGTCCAGCAGGATCAACCCCATAGGCGAATCGGACATCACGCACCGAGTGTGGCGCACGGCGCTGGCCAGCCGGGTGCTGGGGAATGTGCTAACCGGCTGATGGGGTCCGCTCAGATACGCGTAGGTACCCGCCGCTGCGGCGAGGACGGACACCCAGCTGATCACGCGCGTTCGCAGGATCGCGCCGGGCCGGGCCGTCGTTGGCAACACTGTCCGGCTGACGGCCGCGGCAAGGACCAGCGCCGCCGCCGGCGCGAGGTAGTCGGAGTAGAAGGAAAACCATGACGGAGCGGTCATGAGCAGGGCGCCCTGCACGGCCCCGAGGACAACCACGACTCTGGCGGCTCTCATCCGCCACGCGAGCGCCATGATGCAGAAGACCACGACGATGAGCAGGACCGAGATCGCCACGGCGGCAGGATGACCCAGACGAGACACGACCCCCTGCACGCCGGTCAGCTGACTCAGACGGGTTACTGACGAAATGCTGCTTCGGTTACGGCCGAGTTGTTCGGTGACGACCATGTGCCACATCTGGCTCGGTGCGGCCATGAAGAACGGCCCGTCGATGGCGAGGAGCGCGACGGCTGCGCCGGCCGCGACCTTGGGTAGATCACGTCGCCGGTCGGCCGGGACGTGCCAGGCCAACACGATGAGCAGCGGGACGGCCCACCAGATCTTGACGCTCGCCGCCGCTCCGAACGCCAGTCCACATACCAGCGGTAGATAGCGACTCGCGGATCGGCGGGCGCCGAAGTAGGTAAGCAATCCACACAAGAGAGCGAAATTGCCGAGCGGCTCGAGACGGCTCAAGTATTCCGAGTGCACCGATCCCAACCAGACCGCGTAGAACCCTCCGCCGACAATCGCGGCTCGCCGGTCGAGTTTCATTGCCCGGGCAACGCGCATGACAAGTACGGCGTTCGCCGCACCCAGCGCGGTGAATGCGAGATTCCCGGCGACGAAACCGGTGTGATCGGTGCTCATCCGTCCGAGCACGGCGAACGGCGTCAGCACGAGCATCAGCCCGGGCGGGTGCAACAAGACGAAGTCGCGATACGGCAGGCGGCCGAACGTCAACGCATCGGCGGCCGAGTAATACACGCTGGCGTCATAGCCGAAGTTCCCACGCAGACCGTTGCTCGTCAACACAACGGAAATCCGCACGATGAACGCGAGCACGAACACGGCCACCTCGGCCTGCAGGCATCGAGAAAGCCGCGTGCGCCCACTCACCGGCCGCCGCCAATCAGACGTCGTCCCGCGCAGAGCCTCTGCCGCGCCCGATCCGCCGGCCGCAGTGCGAGAAAGAGCCGGTAGGCGGCGCCCTCCACCAGCTGGAACTTGCTCCCGCGGTGTTCCATCGAACGCCTCGCGAACCCGCTTGCGAGTTTGGTTCAGGCGAGCCTGTGTCTTCTCAACAGAGATCCGTATTGCTTGCGTCACGTACTGTGGGATGCATTTCCGGTAGCAAGGGTTCCAGTGCAGCCCGACGGGTAGCGGCGCGTCCTGAAGTTCCGTGAGACGGGACATCCGGTCTCGCCCTGGTTGGTCCCTTGCCTCGCGATCCAGCTATCCTCGAACATTGGCGCTGTCCAACCATCGGTGACTCCTCCCCCCGGATTTATCCGGGGGGAGGAGTCACCGAGGCGGCAGGGCCCCGGAGTGTTTGATCTTTGACCCGGTTTGACCGGGGGTCGGGGGCGGTGTGCGCGTTGGCGCCCCGGACATGGACCGAGCACTGCGCCGATGGATCATGGAGTTCTCTACGCTTCAAGATCCACGAGGTGCCGTGACTTCCTGCGCCCCCTGATCGGGTCGGCGGCCACCGGTGCGCTCACCCCGGACGTCCGTGGCGTCGTCGGTGTGGTCGGCCGGGGTGATGGCGGCAAGGGTGGTCTTTGCGGCGGTCATGACCTGGTTTCCGGCGGTCTTGATGGTTTCGGCGACGTCCTTGGGGGTCTTGCCTGCTCACCGGGCGATGTATGGGACGGAGTGGGCGGCGGAGTCCGAACTGTTGTTCGGCGGTTTTTCTTCAGTGGGTTGGCGTTTGGGTTGCAGTGGATGTTGTGTGTGCTGGCCGGGTGGTTTGTGGGGTCGTGGTCGTGTAGCCGTGTCACGTTGGCGCGCCCGTTGTTTGAGACAGCCACGTGGGCCAGAGCGGTCTGTCGTCGCTGATGCGGCTCGGTGACCCTGACGGCGGCCGTGTCAAGACTCGTGGGCGCTGTCAGAAGAGTTTCGGGGCGATGTTAGGTTCCGCGTGCCGCGGGTGTCTGTATGGGTGGAACCGAGATGACTCGAACGTGGAGGGATCGATGAGCATTCACCAGCAGGCGACCATTTCCGCCGACCCGCGGCGTGTCTACCAGGTGCTCGCCGACGCGGAGGCGCTGTCGGCGCTGTCGGGGATGGGCGGCAAGGTGGCGTGGACTGCGGGGGAGGAGTTCGCCGCCTTCGACGGGAACGTGACCGGGCGGCAGATCGAGTTGGTTCCCGGCGCCCGGATCGTGCAGGCGTGGCGGTTCCCTGGCTGGGAGCCGGGACGGTACTCCCTGGTTACCTTCACTCTCGTGGCCGTGGACGGCGGCACCCTCCTGGCCGTCGACCAGCACGGTGAGCCTGATGACTGGCACGACCACATCGCTGCGAACTGGCCGACCTTCTACCTCACCCCGCTGACGGAGTACTTCGCCGCCGCCTGACACCGTGGGACCGCTGGGGCGGCGGAGCCGCCGCCCAGGAAGGGAGATGAGGAGTCATGGCCGAGACCGACCTGCTGCAGGCGGCCTGCTGCGGTGATGAGGTGGCCTTCGCCGGCCTGGTCGCCCCGTACCGGCGGGAGTTGCACGTGCACTGCTACCGGATGCTCGGTTCGTTCGACGACGCCGAGGACGCGGTGCAGGAGACGTTGCTGGCGGCCTGGCGCGGCCTGGCCTCCTTTCAGGGCCGCGCCTCGGTGCGCACCTGGCTGTACAAGGTCGCCTCCAACACCTGCCTGAACCTGATCCGTAACGCCTCCCGGAAGCCACAGATGGCCGACCAGCTGCCCGCCTTGGCACCGGCACCGACCGGATCGACCGAGGTCACCTGGCTCCAGCCATATCCCGACCTGCTGTTGGATGAACTGCCAGACCCCGAGGCCGCCCCGCAAGCCCGAATCGAACGGGTGGAGGCGGTGTCGCTGGCGTTCGTCACCGCGCTGCAACTGCTGTCGCCGCGCGCCCGGGCCGTACTCGTACTACGCGACGTGCTGGGGTTCAGTGCCGCCGAAGTGGCCGAGACCCTCGACTCTACGCCGCAGGCGGTCGCGATGACGCTGAGCCGGGCGCGCGCAGCGCTGCGCGAGCATGGTCCGGCGCGCGCTACCACGGGCAGCACTGCCGGCACTGCTGGCGAGGCGCGGCTGGTGCGGCTGCTCACCCAGGCGCTGACCGCCCACGACGTCGACGCCGTGGTACGCCTGCTCGCCGAGGACGTGCGGATCGCGATGCCGCCGCTGCCCGCCGTCTGGCAGGGCCGCGACCGGGCGGCGGCGTTCCTGGCGGAGGTGGCGTTCCGGCTGGTGCCGCGCGCCCGCTTCGTCCAGACCCGCGCCAATGGGCAGCCCGCCCTCGCCGTCTACATGCACGACGCCGCGGACGGGCTGTGGCGCGCGGGCGGGCTGCTCGTCCTGACCCTGAACAGTGAACGGATCACCGGCCTGACCCGCTTCGAGACCAGCACGATGCGCCCCTTCGGGCTACCCAGCATCCTCCCCGACGACCCATCAGACGACTGAGCACACAACCGGCCGCGACCGGTCGCCAGAACAGGAGCCCGACCATGACCAGCGACGACAGCTACACCAAAACCCTCGCCCTCGCCGCGACCTGCGAGGAGGTCTTTGCGGCGCTGACTGACCCGGATCAGGTCACCGCCTGGTGGAGCGCCAAGTCCACGACCGGCTCCGGGGAGACCGGGGGCGAGCTGCAGATCACCTTCGGCACCGAGGAGCGGCCGACGGTGATGCGGGTGCTGGCCGCCCACCGCCCCGTCGTAGTGGTCTGGGAGGTCACGTCCAGCCCGCTGATCCCCGACTGGGAGGGCACCCGACCGACGTTCACGATGGCGACGACCGAGGACGGCTGCCGTCTGGACTTCACCCACCACGGCCTGGTCCCCACTTTGGAGTGCTTCGAGCTGTGCAACGTCGACTGGGGCCGGTTCCTGGTGCGCTTGGGCGCCCACGCGGAGCAGCACGGCTGAGCCGGCACCCGGTGCAGGGCGGCACCGACCAGTTAACGGAAACGAACGCCGTCCTGCGCCAGGGGTGCCGCCTGGCCTCAGGAGGGGTTGCGCCAAGAGCCGCACGATCAAACCCGGTGAACGTATGCAGTCATCGCACGCTGCTTCTCGGCGGCGGCGACGGCGAGGTTGCGGGCGACGCCGGTCAAGTCCCGTGCGGCGGTGGCGGCCTCGTGCGCGGCCTCCCAGGGCGGCGTCAGTCTCCACGATGTCCAGGTGCCGTGCGGCGGTGGCGTCGGGACCGAGGATCAGCAGGTGTCGGCGCACGTCGTTGACGCGCTCCCCGGTGGGGTTGAGCAGAGCGAAGATGACGGCCTTGCTCGCGGCGTATGCGGTGAAGTTGGGTATGGCTGGGTTCCTCGCTGTGGCCCGCGAGAAGGCCGAGGAGGTGCGCTGGGCAGTGGACATTTCCGGCCGGGCTTCGGCCTTGTTGCTGGCCCTGCTGGCCCTGCTGGTCGCGCACGGTCAGCAGGTGGTCTACGTGCCCGGACGCACGGTCAACCGCGTGTCCGCTGCCTACCGGGGTGAGGGCAAGACCGACGCCAAGGACGCGCGGGTCATCGCCGACCAGGCCCGTATGCGCCGGGACTTCACGCCGCTGGACACGCCGCCGGAGTTGGTCTCCACCCTCCAGGTGCTGACGAACTACCGGGCTGACCTGATCGCCGACCGGGTCCGGCTGATCAACCGGCTCCGCGACCTGCTGGTGGACATCTGCCCCGCCCTGGAGCGGGCCTTCGACTACTCCGCGGCCAAGGGACCGGTCGTCCTGCTGACCGAGTACCAGACCCCGGCCGCCCTGCGCCGGATCGGTGTCAAGCGGCTGACGGCCTGGCTGCAACGACGCAAGGTCCGCAATGCCGACGACGTCGCGGCCAGGGCGGTGGAGGCCGCCCAGTCCCAGATGACCGCGCTGCCCGGAGAGAAGCGAGCCGCCAAACTCATCTGCGACCTTGCCCACCAGCTTCTGTCCCTGGACGAACGGATCAAGGACAACGACCGGGAGATCCGCGAGACCTTCCACACCGACCCACGCGCTGAGATCATCGAATCGATGCCCGGCATGGGCCCCATCCTGGGCGCCGAGTTCGTTGCCATTGTCGGCGACCTGCCCGTGCCGGGTTTCAGCTCGGTTGTGGCGTCTGCCAGGAGCGGAGGCGGTCGGCGGTGTCGAAGACAGTGTTGCGCAGGGCGCGGATGTCGTTGATGAGGTCGCGCCATTGTTCGTAGGGGGCGTCCATGGTGCGGCCGGATGCTTCGATGTAGGCGACGGCGACGCCGTATCCGTAGAGCTCGTTGCGGGCAGGCAGTGGCCGCTGCAGCACGATCGTGTCGAGCAGCGCGGCGGCCCGCCAGTAGGCGTCGGGGTTGTCCACCTCGAGGCTGGGGGTGTTCACCCGGTGCCGGGCGACTGCGGCGACCAGCGCCGAGTAGTCCTGGACCGCGAGGTTCTTGCCGAGCAGATCTTCCTGGCGATCCAGCAGCCAGCGGTGGTCGATCAGCAGGTCCAAGACTCAGGCCGTCTGGTGGGAGGTGCGGGACGGCGCCGGTGCGCCGCCGAAGTCGCGGTCGAAGGCGTCCGCGAAGCCCGGGCGATTGACTGCCGTGCGGAAGGCGTTGGCGGCTCGCCTGAGGTGGACCTGGTTCTCCTCGGCGATGGAAAGCTCCGCGAGGTAGGCGCGCACGCTCAGCCCCCGCTCCTCGGCCAGCGCCGCGAACCGGTCGCGGGTCTCGGTGTCGATCTTGACGGTGGTGTCAGCCATACCCCAAGTATGCACCAGAGAATACCTCGGCGAATACCCCTGGGGTGTGCACTGGGCGATCGGCCCCGTGATTGGCGGTACGGGCCGCAGGCGCCCTATCACGGAGCGGATCGTAGCCGATGGTCGCTGTCGACGGTGACGACGGTCCCGGCGGCGGCGGCCTTGCTCTCACCCGCGACGGCGGCGGCGAGCGTCTCGGTGAGTTCGCCGTAGTCCAGCACGCTGCGCCCGGTCGCGCCCGCGTCCGCGGGGACGGTGACCGACACCCCGACTTCGTAGTCGTACGCGCTCAGCGTCACGCCGCGGCCCTGGGCGTGGATCACGATGCCGCCCATGGTGGGGACGGGGGGCCGGGGCGGGGCGGCGAGGGCGGCGAGGTTCAGGGCGTCGGTGAGTTCGCGGTGGCTGGCGCTGAAGTGCGCGGGGGCTTCGGCGGCGGGGGTGTCGGCGGACTGCTCGGCGGTGGCCTGGGACATGGTGGTGCCTTCCTGGTGGGTTGGAGGCCGGCGGGGGCTGCCCTGGTGCCGGCGGTGTGGTGCGGGGTCTCCCCGCCGGGCCTTGCCGGGCCCGGCGGGGACGCTGATCGGCTGTCTCCTCGGCCCGCTGGTGGAACGTCATGACGGTGCGCAGGTTGTGGGCGGCCGCGTGCTCCAGGAGTGCGGTCTGGAGCAGCGCCCGACGCCGGCCGCGCAGCGTCTCTTCCGACAGCCCAAGGATCGGTCCGCTCCGCCGGCTGCCCGAACCGATCACCGAACCAAGACAGATCAAGCACGTGATGATCCGCCGCCGAGTTCGACTCGGCGGAACTCTCCACGAGTACCAACCTGCCGCCTGAACAGGGCGGATGATTAATCCGCACCCGCAGTGTTGGCTGAGACGGACTGGTGCTCTCGACCGCTGGCGGTCGCGTAGTCGGCTTGCACCCCGGCCCTGCCCGCGAGATTGCCGCCTCGCGGCAGTCGCAAAGGACGGCGCAGCCGAAGTGGCGCTGCTCGCGACGTCAGGCCACGGGGTAGCCCAGGGTGAGGGCGGCCTTGCGGAACGCCGGCAGGTGGTTGTGGGGGACGGCGAGGTGGCGGTCGCCGAGTGGGGTGCACAGGGGCCGCTGACCCCGCCCTCGTGCCCAGACGGCGGTCGCTGGCGATGAGGGCTGCCAATACGTCGTCGGCGCATTCGAGGAGATGGACCTGTCCTGTGTCACGGAGCCTGCCGATACGGCGGGCAGCGTCGTCGAGCAGGATGGTGACGGTCTGGGGCAGGGGGTGCGCGGCGGCCTGGTCCAGATAGCGGCGCAACTCC
>NZ_RJVR01000202.1 GCF_003999195.1 Streptomyces soli | reverse complement strand
GATCCAGCGGCAGTTCGTGCGAGACGACGAAGCTCGGCTTGGCCCGACCGGCGATGATCAGGTCGCGCAGCTGGCGGTTGTACAGCTTCACGTTGCACACGCCCAGGCCAGTTCGAGCGCGGACCCCTGGACGGTCACCGTCGACGGCCAGCCCCAGGAGTACCCCTCCCTGTACCGGCTCACCTGGCCCGAACGCGTCCGGATGCTCGCCCTGACCGTCCACCGCGCCGAGCGCTGACCGCCCAGGAGAACCCCGAGCCCAGCCACTCGCGATCACCACCACGACCGGCGCACCGGTCGAGGCCCGCCCCAACACCCTCGCCGCGCTGGTCCGGCTCGGCCTGGCCGAGGCCCGCACCGAGCGCAGCGCCACCAGCCCCAGCCGTTGCCCGCCACTCCTCACCCAGGCAGGCCGCACCGTCCGCAACAACATCCGCACCGCCGACAACGCCGAGCGCGAGCAGCAAGGCGACGGCTCCCTGCGCACTCGAGCACCCTGTCGCCCTCCTGCGCGGCCCAGGAGGGCGACACCGAGACCCAGCAACCCGAACCCCACCACGGCCCGCACACGGGCCCATCCCAGCCCGGGACGGCCGGCCAGGAGTAGCAGCGCCCCGCCGGCCCGCCCGCCAGGCCACCAACAGCAGGACCCCCACCATGCCCAACTTCACCGCCCACGCCACCCGCCAGGCCGTCAGCTTCGCACTGCTCAACCCCACCGCCGAGCGCGTCACGACGTACACCGACACCTGCTGATCCGACTCGGACCATCCAGGGCGAGCGAAGCGCATCGCGGCAGCGACGCCGAAGGCGCCCACAGGCACCGGAGTCACCTCCACCGTCGACGGCCACACGATCGCGGTCGGCGCCCCGGCCCGCCTGCTGCATGGCGCCGACGACGCAGCCTCGGCCCGCGCCGCCGTGGTGGCGGGTGAGCTGGAGAACAGCGGCCGCACCGCCGTCCTCGTCCAGCGCGACGGCACCCCGGTCGGCGTGCTCGGCATCGCCGACCGCCTGCGCCCCGACGCCGCCACCACCGTCGCCTCCCTCACCACCCTGACCGGCACCACGCCGATGCTGCTGACCGGCGACAACCCGCGCGCCGCCACCCGCCTCGCCGAAGAGGTCGGCATCAGCGACGTTCGCGCCGGACTGCTGCCCCAGGACAAGGTCACCGCCGTCCAGGAGCAGGAGAAGGCAGGGCGCAAGGTGCTGGTCATCGGCGACGGCGTCAACGACGCCCCCGCCCTAGCCGCCGCCCACACCGGCATCGCCATGGGCCGCGCCGGCTCCGACCTCGCCCTGGAAACCACCGACGCCGTCATCGTCCGCGACGAACTCGCCACCGTCCCCAAGATTGTGGCCCTGTCCCGTGCGGCCCGCCGCCTGGTGGTCCAGAACCTGGTCATCGCCGCAGTGTTCATCACCGGCCTGGTCATCTGGGACCTGGCCGGCAACCTGCCCCTGCCACTGGGCGTGCTGGGCCACGAAGGCTCCACCGTCATCGTCGGCCTCAACGGCCTGCGCCTGCTGCGCGACGCCGGGCCGCCCCGGGGGCGGCCCGGCCCACCGTCACCGTCTGCCGCGGCTGCTGCTGCGGCACCCCAGCTCACCGACATGCGCACCGTACTGGCCGGGGTGGCGATGGTGCGACGTACCGACTGCCTGGACGCCTGCGAACGCGCCAACGTCATCGTCATCCAGCCCTCCGCCGAAGGACGCCAGGCCGGCGGCCCACCTGTCTGGCTAGGCGCCGTCAACGACCCCGACGCCGCCACCGACATCACCACTTGGGTGAAGAACGGCGGCCCGGGACTGGGCGACCCGCCCGACATCCTCGACCTTTACGCCTTCACCCCCTCGCGCCGCGTCCGGCACGAGCTCGACGACTGATCACCTCCCACCATCGCCCGACACGGGCGGGTGGGCGGTTATTCAGAGCGACTCGCCACCTGGCCGCAGCTGTTCGAGAACGGGATGTCGCAGAAACACTCAGCATGGTCAATCCATGGGTGTGCAGTGGTGGTCTGGTCAGCTGCTCGCGGTGCTGTCGCCGCCGGCTCCCGAGGCAGGTGGCGTGGGGCCCGAAGCGCCGGAGGGCGTGTTCCACGATGCCGGGCTGGTTGACGGTGAAGGTGTAGAGCAACCCGCGCCGACCGGCAGGCCTAACAGGTCGCACGCATCCGTGGCTGCACAGCTTCGGCGAGCACTATTGGTGATTGGTTGCATACAGTGAGTGCATGACGGTGTGGTGGTTCCGGGGTTCCCGGCCGCGATATGCGGCGGTCGTGGGCATGGCCTTGGCGCTGTCCGTCTTGCTACATCTGGGCGCGGGGTCCCACGACAGCGTCGGGGCCGAGACGCGGCACGTGCACGCCCTCGGGCTTGTGACCCCTGCGTCGGTGGCGCCCACAGAGCCGTCGGGGCTGTCGGAGGTTGACGCCTTCCGTCCGGCGTCTGGGGGTTCGTACGAGGTCGGGCATCCGGGTCACCCGCCCCGCAAGCCTTCGCACCCCCAACCGGTGGTTCCGGTACTCGAGACCATCTCCCTCGCACCGCTCCGGGCGAACGCGACGTTCCTTGCCCCGTGCGCGGGTCCAGCGAACCCGGTCACCCACAGCATCCTGCGCTGCTGAGCCGCGCCCCGCGACCGGCCTCACCTCGCCGGCGCGGTCACGCCCCGCTCACCTCACCCCTTCGTGCCGCAGGAGTGTTCCCTCATGCCCATCGACCCCGTCGCTGCCCTCGGCGCCTACCTTCGCGCCCAGCCCCGCCCTCTGCCCCGATCCCACAACGCCCCGGCGCCCTGCGCGACGGGTCGGCAGGACAGGCCGGCAGAACCGGAACAGGTCCCCTCGGCCTCGCAGGGCCCGACAGAAGAGGACTGACAGGTTCCGGTCGCGGCTGCGGTGAGATTCAGTCACCGCAGCCGCTGCGGGAACCATCCACAGGCGCCCCCGCGTACGCAGGACGAGATCGCCGTCTGTTGCTGTGCCTTGAGGGAGGAGGATGACGGTGCCGCTGCCGCAATGGGCCATCGCGCGGACGCGCCTCGCGCCGGTCCTCGCCCTGGTACTGCTGGTGCTCGCCCACCTGCTCTTGGTGCCGCATACCGCGGGTACCGGGCTGGTGCGGGAATCAGCGCCCGCCTTCCTGGCGGTGGCTGCCGACGGCGACGGCGAGAACGGCGCTGTGTGGGGCTCCTCGCACCTCTTCCTTCCCGACCACGACGACCATCCGCCGCGCAAGGACCCCCGCCCCGACGTCGTCGCAGCAGCCGGCGTCGCTGCCCAGCTTCCACCCGTTGCCGCGCCCGCGACCATCCCTGACATGGCCGCTCCCGCGTGTTCCCCGGGCACCCCTACGATCCTGCGCTGCTGAGTCGGCCCGCTCCTCCACGTTCCCGATTACTCCGTGACGATCCGTGCCCCCGGGTGCACGCCTGCGCCCGGGGCACTGGAGGTACGCACCATGCAGGCATTGATTCGCCACGCCCGTTCCTTCCACCAACACGCCGCCGAGCGCCCTGAGGAGTTCACCCGCCTGGCGGACGGGCAGCGGCCGCAGGCCCTGTTCATCACGTGTTCCGACTCGCGCGTCGTCCCCTCGCTGATCACCGGCGCCCGGCCTGGAGAACTGTTCGAGTTGCGCACTGCAGGGCAGGCCGTACCCCGGTATCGCGCCGTCAGGCCGAGCGGCGAGGCCGCGACCATCGAATACGCGGTCCAGGTCCTTGGCGTCCGTGACATCGTCGTCGGCCACTCGTACTGTGGCGCCGTCCGTGCCCGTATCGACGGCGCCCCGCTGGGCCACGCCCCGGCCGTCCGCGACTGGCTGCGCCAAGCCGTCCAGCCCGGGCTTCCCGATCGCGGCGACCCGGACCTGGCCGAGGCCGTCCAACGGCACGTCCTGACCCAGATGGACCGGCTGCGTGAATACCCCTGTATCCGCGACCGGACCGGGCCCGACGACGTGCGGCTGCACGGCTGGTTCTACGACCTGCCCACCGGCCGGGTGCTGGCTCACCAGCAGCGCCCCGACTCCTTCCTCCCGCTGTGAGCGCCCGCCCCCGGCCCACCGGGCCGACCCGCCGCGCAGCCCACCCGACGGCTCCGGACCGGACAAGGCCCACGGCCGCCATCAGGGACGTCATGCGCCGTGACGTGCCCGCCTCCGTCGTGGTCTTCCTCGTCGCCCTGCCGCTGTGCGTGGGCGTGGCCGTCGCCTCCGGTGTGCCGGCCGAACTCGGCCTGATCACCGGCATCGTCGGCGGCTTGGTCGCCGGCTCGTTGCCCGGTAGCAGCCTCCAGGTCAGTGGACCGGCCGCCGGCCTGACCGTCCTGGTCTACGAGGCCGTGGATGCCTACGGCCTCGCCGTCCTCGGTGTCATCGTCCTGACCGCCGGGCTGACACAACTCGCACTCGGCGCCATGAAGCTGGGGCGCTGGTTCCGGGCCATCTCGGTCGCCGTGGTGGAGGGGATGCTCGCCGGGATCGGGCTGGTCATCATCGGCGGGCAGCTGTACACCATGGCCGGTGTCAAGGCCCCGGCGAGCGGGCTCGGCAAGGTCTCCGGTCTACCTGGCCTCGCCGCCGAACTCGCCTCCTCGGCTGCGGCGTTGTCCGCGTTCGCCATCGGTGTAGGCAGCATCGCGGTGATGGTGCTGTGGGCCCGGATGCCGACCAGGGCACGGATGGTGCCGGGCGCGTTGGTCGCTGTCGCCCTGGCTACTACCGTCACAGCGCTGTCCGGGATGCCAGTGGCCAAGGTCCAGGTGAAGGGTCTGCTCGGGGCGATCCAGCCCCCGGGACCGGCCGAGGTCGGGCGGCTCGTGGAGGCCGGGGTTCTCGGCACCGTGCTCGCGTTCGTGCTGATCGCCTCGGCGGAGAGCCTGTTCAGCGCTGCGGCGGTGGACCGGCTGCACGACGGCCCCCGGACCGACTACGACAAGGAGCTCATGGCCCAGGGCGCCGGCAACACGCTGTGCGGGCTGCTGGGGGCGCTGCCCATGACCGCGGTCATCGTACGCAGCGCCGCGAACGTCCAGGCCGGCGCCAAGACCAAGACATCCCGGGTGCTGCACGGCGTGTGGCTGCTGCTGTTCGCCGCGCTGCTGCCCGCCGTGCTCGGCGTCATCCCCGTCGCGGCACTCGCGGGAGTCCTGGTCCATGCCGGTTTCAAGCTGCTCCCCGTCAAGAGGCTGGTCTCGCTGTGGCACGAGCGCCGGGGCGAGGCGGTCATCCTGGCGGCCACCGCGTCGGCGATCGTGGCTGTCAACATGTTCGAGGGCGTCCTGATCGGCCTCGGTCTCGCGGTCGTCAAGACGGCCTGGGAGACCTCGCACATCCAGGTGGAGGTCTTCGACCGCGGCCACGGCCCGGTCCGCGTCACGCTCACCGGCAACGCCACCTTCCTGCGTCTGCCGAAAATGCTCGACACCCTGGAGGCCCTGCCAATAGACCGACCCATCGAAGTGGACCTGCTCGGGCTGCGCCACCTGGACCACGCCTGCGGCACCGCGCTGACCGCGTGGGCGGAGCGGCACAACACCCAACCAGTACGGCTCATCCACGCCGACTGAGACCCTGCCGGACCAGGGGTACGCCGGGATCGCCCCGGCGTACCCCTCGTCCTGCGGCCGGACATGAGAGTTTGAGGTTCGCCGGGAGGCGACCCACTACCCAGCGCGTCCGCGGCGATTACCGCTGCGCCATCACGGCTCGTTGAAGAGGGAGGGCGCCCCAGCGGCGCCCGGCTTCGAGCGACACGACCGCACGGTTGCAAGGCGGGACCGCCGAGGCGGACCTGAAACCGCCGGAGCCGGCGCACCCCGTCATGGGCCCGGCGAGGCTGGCTACTCGTTCGCCGGTGGCCCGCGGCGCCGATTCCGCCATACGTGTTCGGCGAGCAGAAAGGCCAGCATGGCAACGACGGCGAGGAGGGCGATCGTGGAGGCGGAGGACAGAGCGGCCGACACGCCACCATCGTGGGCGCCGGGCTCGGAAGGAACGACAGGGACGGGTGGGCGGATGCGGTCGAGTCGAGGTGGGTGAGGGAGGCTGGGCAGGCCGAGCCTGCCCAGCACACCGGTAGAAGGTGCGAAGGCACAGCGGACACTCCGAAGGCGTCGGTAACGGTGGCGCCGCGACTGGGCAACGCGGAGGTTGGGTGGTCGCGGCAGTGCGGGCTGCCTATGGACCGCAGCGATGGACGTGGTGCAGAAGCGTCGCCGGAGCCTTCAGTGCGGGTGGGAACGCCGCGCGAAGATCCCGGGGTTGGGATGTGGTCGGCTGGTCGGGGCATGCGCAGCCCGATGGCGTTCAGCAGGCGCGCGACCCACACGTGGACGCGTTCGGCGGCGGCGTGGGCCAGGCGGGTGGGCAGCGCGCACGCGTTGTGGAAGGCGTAAGCGAGCGCTAAGCCAGCAACGGCGCTCAGGACGGCCATCGCCACGGTGTTGTGGTGCCAGTCTGGCAGGAGTTGCAGGTGGCCGTGGCGGTGCGGGTGAGCGGCGGTGGCGTGGATGCCCGCAGGGCCCAGCCAGGCCGACAGGAACGCATAGCTCGCGGCACGCACGGCGTCGCCAGGCACGAAGCGGGCGGTGAGGGAGGCCCTTCCACTCCCCCCAAGCCCTCGCCGCCGGCCTCGTTGATCACGGCCCCGTCGCCCTGTGGGAGCGCCTCGCCCGCACCGACCGCCGCATGGCCGGCTACCGCCCCGGCCACCAGCTGGACACCGGACAGCTCACCGCCCGGTTCGTCATCCCCAGCGAAAACGTATTCGGCTGGTCCGCCGAGTCCGGCGTTGGCGACTCCGTGAGGGGTGCGGGTGTCGAACTCGGCGACTTCCCCGGCGGCGAGGACGAGGTCGTGTTCGCCGAGCGCCAGCCACAGCCGTCCGGACAGCACGCACAGCCGTACTCACCGGCCGCATGGTGGGCCGGCCCGCCACCACCTCACCGAGGCAGGCCGCGCGCAACGACATCCGGACCGCCGAGAACACCGACCCAGCCATCCCCACAGAACTCACCGCATAGCCTGAAATGGATCACCGAGTGGCCGTCGATACACCACTCCAGCGGACACTGACCCCGTCTCACTCCTATGCCCGCTTGGGAGCGACGGGGGGCAGTGGTCCGCCGATGCTGGGACTGGCAGAGGTGCGGTGCGCTGCTCATCGAAGAGCCGGAGTGCGCAGCGAGGATGTGGTGCCAGCCCCTCGCGCGGTTTGTTCGGCCGGGCGGGGGTCTCACGGGAACAGCGCCGCCGCACTGCCGGTGAGCCACCGGAGCCAGCCAAGCCCCTGCAGCGAGAGGGAGAACTGTTCCTATGCAGACAAACGGTGCGCGGTCGAGCCGAATACGCCCCGAGCGGATACGGATGCGGATACGGAAGAGGGCGGCGCTGGCTGGTGGCGCCATCGCAGTAGCCACCGCACTGGTGTCCGCGGCTGCTTTGGGCCTCGCCGACAGCGACACCGCCCGGTCCGTCGGCCACGGCGCGGCTGCGGGCGGTGGACCGCCGCCCGCATCCCCCGGAGCGACGGGCGGTGGACCAGCCACGCCCGCAGCCCGCGGAGCCGACAAGAACCTCTTCCCCTTCGGCCCGCCCACCGGGAACGGCGACTTCCAGGTCCCCGCCCCGCCCGAGGCGCCGACGCTGGTGCCCACCATCGGCACCAAGACCACGCAGCGGCTCTACGGCACCGACGCCTTTCAGAAGGCGGTGTCGGTCACCCAGCACGTGTGGCCTGCCGCGATCCCGGCGAACGCCCCCGGGGAGACCGACAACGTCCCCGACCGGCCGTGGGGCGTGACCTTGGTGACCCCCGACGACCCGCTGACCGCCATCACCGCCATCCCGCTCATCCACTTCCCGGACGACGCGCCCATCCTCTACGTCACCAAGACCGGCATCCCCCAGGTCACCCTCAACGAGCTCAAGCGGCTGGGTGACACAGGCATCGTCCGCAACCGCAACATCGACGCGTTCCTGGTGGGCGCAGCGGCGAATCGCGGTGTCCGGGCGCAGCTGAAGGCCATCGGCATGACCTTCCAGAGCGTCACCGCGCCGAGCATCCCCGGGCTCGCCAACGCCGTCGACAAGGTGTTCGGCGGCATCCAGAACCCGGACACCGGCGTCCCGCAGATGGGCACCAGCGCCAGCAGTACGGGCAACGGGATGATGGTCGTGATGATCGGGCCCATGGACGGGAAGGACTGGCAGTACGCCCTGCCCGCCACCCACTTCTCCTCCCACATGCCCGCCGCACTGCAGTGGGTCCACAAGGACAGCATCCCTGACGAGACCGTCGCCGCGCTCCAGCGCCGCCAGGGCCACGCTCAGATCTACCTGATGGGCGGACCTGAGCAGATTTCCCCGCAGGTGGCCAAGAAGCTGACCGCGTACGGTTCCGTGTCGCGCATCGACAACGACGACGCCGTCGCGTTCAACACCCGGCCGAAGAACACCGTGACGAGCAGCGCTCTTGCGTTCGCCAAGATGTGGGACCCGGCTGGCGAGATGGGCTGGGGCATCAGGGGGCCGGGACACGGCTTCACACTCGTCAGGCGGGACGACTGGCAGGGCGCGGTGGCCTCGGCGCCGCTGTCCCACCTCGGCTTCCACTCCCCGCTGATCCTGACCGACCGCGCGGACAAGCTCCCCCCAGCGGTCGACGCCTACTTCAAGCAGGTGGCACCCACTTACCTTAAAACACCCGCTGAGGGGCCCTACAACATGACGTACGTCATCGGTGACTGGAAGAACATCACCTGGCCGCTGCAGGCACACGTCGACTACATCTCGGAGATGAGCAACCGGCAGATCTGGAACAACGCCAACGGCAGCCGCTACAGCGACTCCGGACAGCCCTGACCGGCGCCTACCGGCCGACCCAACCTGCCGCGGTCGCACCGCCCATGGCCCTACCCCACCATCCGGTGTCTTCCCCAACGGCCGGCGACGGCCGGTTGCACGACGCCCGCCACACGGCCGCTACGGTCCTGATGATCCTCGACATCTCGGGCACCGCCGTGGACAAGGTGACGGGCTGGGAGCCCGGGGAGCGATGCCCCGCCGGTCGAGGCGACCTGGAACGGCTCGGCAGGGGGTATGGGGGTGAAGAACGGCCGCCAGGCCGCCAGGAAGGCCCGTCAGATCGAGCAGCGGCGCACGGAGGACCTACCCGTGGAAGTCGCCGGCCGAGCGCTGTCGCAGCAGGGTATGGAGGCGCTGGCGGAACTCCACCCGTCCCGGTCCCCGAGCCGGCCCGTGGAGTGGCAGCGCTGCTTCTACCTTGCCCGCGACCATCTGTGGAACCCCGGGAGCAGGCGCGGCTCCGTCACCGAAGAGGTCCCGCTCGGCCAGCCCGCGCTGGCACTCGCCGCCAAGGCTCTTCGGGCGGGTCCGGGCGGGTCCGGGCGGCCGGGCTCGACGTCCATCTCCCTGACGCTCCCGACTTCGGCGACCGGCTGCTCGCCCTCGCCGCCCAGGCCGCCGTCATCGACCCCGAATCCGCGCGGCCGAGGGCACGGCCTGGCCCGCCAGGGATATGTTGGCCGGGCCTGCCTGGGGGTACAAATAGGACATGAGTGCAATGGAACAGGTCCACCTGGCCGTCCCGCACGATTACCTAGTGGGGATAGCGCCACTGGTGGTGGGAATTTTCCTCGTCGGGATTCTGATCGGCGCCGTATCGCTGGGTCTGTGGGCCCGGTCCAAGGAGCCGCCTCCGGAGCAGAGGCCGCAGCCCCGCGCCGGGGCGTGGCAGAAGCTGGATGAGCAAGGGCGGGAAATTCCGGCTGACCATGGTCCGGGGCACCAGGACGGGGAGCGGCACTCGCTGACCGAGGACCGCGAGGTCGATGAGTGGGAGCCGATGCCGGACGGCTCGCGGCGGCTGCCGCACTCGATGAAGGGCTTCGGCAACTGGGGTTCGCACTCGCGGCCAACGTAGGACGCGAAACCCATCGAGGTACCTCACGCGAGGCCGAGGCGGTGGCCCTGCAGGACAAGCGTCGTCGCCGGGCCGATCATGCGGGCCCGGGGCCGCAGAGACCCCACCTTGCGCAGCGCCTGGATAGTGGGCGCCCAACGGCGGCCGTGGTTCCAGCCGTGTTCAGCGAGTGAAGTACAGCCATGCCCAGGGCCGCCACGACGAGGACGGCGAAAGGGGAAAGCCACCACATGGAACCAGGTCGCTGTCGCGGGCAGGGTCACGGCAACCATGTCCATGCCGTTCAGCGATGCCGCGCCACCGGCATTCGTCCGGCGCAGATGTTGCCTCGGCGTTGTCACGTTGTTGGGTGTGTGGGTGTCTGATGGCGTGACAGGGCCCGGGGGGCCGGCCTGTGCTCAGGCTGCGGTGGGCTGGCTGGTGACGCCGGTGATCGGGTCCCAGATGGCGAAGCCAGTGGTCATTTCGGCGCGGTGTTGGGTGGCGGTCATCAGGTGGCGGTGGGGGCGGAAGTGGGGTGAGATGCCGCTGAACGCGGACAGGAACCGCTGGGCCGCGCCGACGGAGCGGAAGCCCTTCATCGCGCGTTCACGCTGCCCGGTGGGCTGGTGGCTGTTCTCGGCCCGGTTGTTCAGTCCCTTGTGGGAGCGGTGCTCCACGGAGGGCGTGACCTCGCGGTAAGCGGCGCCGTAGGAGCGGAGCTTGTCGGTGACGATCACTCGCGGCACCGCCCGGGTCTTCTTCATCAGCCTGCGGAAGAAGCGCCTGGCCGCGGCCTTGTCCCGGCGGCTCTGCACGAGGAATTCGAGTACGTTGCCGTCCTGGTCGACAGCCCGCCACAGGTACTTCAGCTCTCCGTTGACCTTGATGAAGACCTCGTCCAGATGCCATGTGTCGCCGGGCCGGGGCCGCGGCGGCGCAGTCCGTCGGCGTAGGCCTGCCCGAACTTCAGACACCACCGCCGCACCGTCTCATACGAGACGATCACGCCGCGCTGGAGCATCAGCTCCTCCACCTCGCGGAACGACAGAGGGAAGCGGAAGTACAGCCACACGCAGTGAGAGATCACCTCGACCGGGTACCGGTGACCCCTGTACGACAGCGACATGCCCTCCACGGACGATCCCCCTCCACCACGATCAACCCGAAGATCGTCCCACCCTGTCAGCCAATGTGACAGTGCCCGAGAAGGGCCTGCGAGAGATGATTCGGCACGGAAAGCCCATCACCTCCCGCGGCCTCGCCCAGACCGCCGATGTCTCTCTCGACTTCCTCTACCGGTGCACCGAGATCCGCCGGCGCGTCGAACAACCCCGGTCCCAGCAGCAAAACCACCCGCCCCGGCCGGTCGCGGAATCGCCCGACGGCTCGCCCAGCAGTGTCGTGCGCACCCTCACGGCCCAGCTCGCCGACCTCAAGCAACGTCACCGCGACGAGGTCCACGCCTTGCGGAAAGCGCTCGAAGCCGCCCAGAGCGAGAACCTCGAACTGCGACGACGCCTGGGCCCCCGGCACACCGTCGAACTGAGGGCCTCCTGACCAGCGCGATTCCGGCTCTCTAAACGCCGGCCAGCTCGGCGTTGGCCCGGGCTGTGATGACGGTCAGTAGGCGGCCCGCGGTGGCCAGGTCGTCGGCGGAGAAGTCGCAGTACAGCCGAGCGGTGATCTCGCTGATGGCGGTGCGGATTTCGCGGTTCAGCGCCTGGCCCGTATCCGTGAGCCGGAGACCGGACTCGTCACCGGGCACGGTCTCCATCAGTTCCGAGCCGGTCAGCTCGGCGATCGCCGCCAGCGCCGTCGAATCGTCGATCTTCAAGGTGTCGGTCATCCGCGCGATCAGCTGGTCGCGGTAGATGGCAGCACCGCTGTCGGCGGTGGCGTTGAGCGCCACCGACTGATGGAACGTGGTGCCGGTACGGGCCAGCAGGAGCTCCAGGACAGCCCGGGTGGCGTAGTGGGCCTGGCCGATGACCTGGCCGTTGACAGTCGGGGTGGTGGACATGGCTACTCCTTGGTCGGGGAATCGGGTGGTGCGTCGAGAAGGGCTGCGAGTTCGCGGGAGAACGCCTCGGTTCGCTGGCCGTCCAGGCCGCCCAAGGGCTCCAGGAGCTGGTCGAGGAGCTTATGGACGACCGCGATCGCGCGGCGGGTGGCCTCGCGTCCGTGGGCGGTGAGCGACAGCTGGACCGCTCGCGTGTCGGCCGGGTCCCGGACGCGCTCGATGAGACCGGCCGCCTCCAGGGCGCGGGCCAGCTTCGAGACGTAGAGCGGTTCGAGGCCGGTGTGGTCGGCGAGTTGGCGCTGGCTGGGCCGCAGCCCGGACCGCTCCATGTCGAGCAGCGACCCCAGCAGTGAGTACTGCGCATGGGTCAGGCCCAGCGGCCCGACGGCCCGGTCGACGGCTACCCGCCACTTCATCGACAGGCGCCAAACCAGGAAGCCGGGCGTCGAACCCGCGGATGCTGCACTCATGGCAGATACAGTACATAGGTATTGAGTACATAGCTACTATTTTCGAACGACGCTCTTGCAGACGCGACCGCAACCGATCCACCTGCACAAACGGCGCTCTTTCATCTGATTGCCCCGGATACGCTCTGGAACACCCTCGATATCGACGCCGCGGTACGGGAGTTGGAGGCCGCCGGGCTCACGATCTCCCCGGAGATCCCCTCCCGCCTCTCCCCCCTAGTGCATGAGCACATCAATTTCCACGGGAGATATCCGATCGTCCGCTCGCACGGTGACGGGGCCCTACGGCCGCTGCGTGACGCGAACGCCGGGGAAGAGTAGAGCTTTGTGCAATGGCGCCCGCATCGGCTTCCGATGCGGGCGCCGCCATTGCGGGGGTTGCTGTCATCGGCGCAGGACATTGAAGCGTTCCGCCGATCGCGTCGAGCGCGGCGTCGACCCCTTGCGGTGCGATCTTGCGCACACGTTCAACGAGTCCGGGTCCGTAGGTAACCGGGATCGCGCCGAGGGAGCGCAGGTAGTCGTGGTTGCGCTCACTCGCCGTGCCGATGACGGTGGCGGCCCCACAGCCTGGCGATCTGTACCGCCATTGTGCCGACCCCGCCCGCGGCAGCGTGCACGAGCAGCGTGTCGCCGTCCTTCACACTGCCGAGCTGTGTTAGCGCGGTGTACGCGGTCTGGCCGACGGTCGCGACTCCCCCGGCGACGTCCCAGCCCATCGACGCCGGTTTCGCGGCGGCGTCCGCGGCCTCGATGACGACCCAGTCCGCGTAGCACTGGCCGGTGGCCGAGCCGAGCACCTCGTCGCCGACCGCGATGCCTTCGACCCCGTCCCCGAGCTGGTCGACGACGCCCGCGTACTCGTTGCCCAGGCGCAGGGGGAACTGGGCCTGCGTGATGGCGGAGAAGTATCCGCCGCGCTGCTTGACATCGACTACGCCCGCACCCGCGGCTACGACGCCGGCACTATCGGATGGCTGCTCGCACCACAAGGACTGGGAACCCTGCTGGCGATCACGTTCGCCGGCGTGCTGGCCGACCGCTACGGATCGCGCCCACTGGTGCTGTGGGGCACGGCCGTCACCGCTCTCGGAACCGTGCTCTTCACCCAGCTCTCCGCCGCACCGGATGACATCCTGCTCAGCGTCTCATTGCTCGTACGAGGTCTCGGCCTCGGATTCGTCGGGGTGGCCATCACCGCCGGGGCATACCGCGACATCTCGGCGACAGCCATCGCCAGAGCGACCGGCATGATCAGCGTCGTCCAACGGCTCGGCGCGTCGTTCGGCACCGCCGTGATCGCCGTCATCCTGGCTGCCCAGCTCCCGAATACGTCGACGTCGCCCGGAACCGGGCACGTCGCGAGCGGCTACGGCAACACCTTCTGATGGATGCTGACCTTCACGCTCATCAGCTTCATCCCCGCCGCCATCCTCCCGAGACTCCGGTTCAAGCGCCCGCCTCTGAGCCTCAGTGGTACGGCACAGCGCGCCGATACGGATCCAACACCCGAGCGCGGACCGCTGGTCTGACGCAGCTCACACGAAATCACGGCGAAGCATCAAGCGGTGCCTGGGCTCGCTCAAGAATCGACCGGTTTCGGGACGGGTGGCGGACAGACCGCCTGACAGAAGGTGGCCCCGCCCGCGACGGCGGGCGGGGCCACCTCTGCCAAGCCTGCGGTCAAGCCGCTGGGGCGGGGGGCGTCATTCGACCGGGGTGAGGCCGGTGGGCCCCAGAAGGTAGGCGGCGTGGTCGTGGTCGGTGGTGGTGATCAACTGGAGGACGGATGCGCCGACTTGGTCGGGGGTGAGTGCCGGGCCTCGTCGGGCCAGGAAGGTCTCGAGGTCCACGCCGTCCCGGGCGGCGTAGGCGGCGGCTCCGCCGAGTCCCAGTTCTGTGGCCGGGGTCAGTTGGGGGAGCAGGGAGACGAAGCGTATGCCGAGCCCGCCGCGCTCGGACTCGTCGGCGGCATACGAGGCCAGGAATCTGATGGTGGCCTTGGCCCCGGCATAACCGCCGCTGAGTGGGGAGCCGCGAAGTGCCGCGCCGCTGGACAGTGTGACCACCGTGCTGCCGGGGGCGAGGGGGAGCGACAGGGCCTGGCGCGTCCAGTGGAACGCCTGCCGGACGTCGACCTGCCAGTTTCGGCTGAAGGTCTCCCAGGTGTGCTGCTGGAGAGGTACCGAGAGCGGGGCCGCTCCCGCGTTGAGTACCAGGATGCGGGGCCGGTGCTGGGCCAGGAGCCGTTCGGCGGTGGCGGGTTCGGCCGCGTCGGCGACGATGGGGGTGAAGGAGTCGCCGAGTTCGGCTTCGACCTTCTCCAGTTGGGCGTGGTCGCGGGCGACTCCGACGACGTGCGCGCCGGCGGTGGCGAGCGCGGTGGCGATGGCGCGGCCGAAGCCGCGGCTGGCACCGGTCACCAGTGCGGTGTGGTTCATGTCGATCACTTCGGCTCCCTGGCCGCCACCAGGTCCGGGGCGGCGATCGTGGTGGCGGCTTCCGTACGCGGACGACCCGGTGCGAGGAGCCCGGCGACAATGCCTGCGGCGGCCAGTGCCGCCGAGACGTACAGGGCCGGTTTGAAACCGTCGATGAACGAGGATGGCGAGGCGTAGCTTCCGTTGCCGGCGAACACTGCGGCAACGATGGCGATGCCGAAGACGCCGCCGACCTCACGGAGCGCGTTGTTGGCGCCCGCGGCCACACCCGTGTCGGCCGCCGGTACCGAGGCGACCACGGCGCCCGCGACCGTGGGGAAGCACATCGCGATGCCGATCCCGGCGACGATCAGGCCACCGACCAGGTCTCCGTACGCCGCGCCCGGCTCGGTGACGGCCGCGACCCAGGCGAGACCGGCCGCCTGGAGGGTCAGCCCGAGGACCATGAAGGGGCGGTTACCGAACCGGTCGGCGAGTACACCGGCGATCGGCGCCACCAGCATCGGCATACCGGTCCAGGGCAGGATGCGCAGGCCCGCCTCCAGGGGGGAGTCGCCCAGTCCGGTCTGGAACAGCTGGGTGATCAGGAACAGCGCGCCGAGCAGCGACAGGAATTGGCAGAAGACCACGCCGTTGGCGGTGGAGAACCCGCGTCGGCGGAAGTAGGACAGTGGCAGCATCGGGTGCGGCGCCCGCCGCTCCCAGGCCACGAAGGCGGCCGTGAACAGCGCGCCGGCAATGAGCCAGGCGACGACTTCGACGCTCCCCCAGCCGGTCACCGGGGCCCGCACCGGGGCCCAGGTCAGGGCGAACAGCCCGGCGGCGATCAGGCCGAGCCCCGCGAGGTCCAGCTGGGGCCGCGGCCCGCGGCTCTCCCGGAGCCGGAGTGCGGACAGCGGGATGAGGACCAGCCCGACGGGCACGTTGATCCAGAAGATCCACTGCCAGGAGATGCCCTCGATGATCGCGCCGCCCAGGAGCGGGCCGGCCGCCACCCCGAGACCCGAGAGACCGCCCCACATCCCGATCGCCGCGCCGCGCTTGCCGGCGGGGAAGGCGTCGCTGATCAACGTCAGGGTCAGGGGCAGCACCGTGGCGGCGCCGGCGCCTTGGACCACGCGCGCCACGATGAGCGCCTCGGCGCTGGACGACAGGGCTGCGGCCGCCGATGCCGCGGTGAAGACGCTCAGCCCGATGACGTACATGCGGCGGCGGCCGAACCGGTCCCCAGCGCGGACCCGGTGAGGATGAGGCAGGCCAGTGCCAGGTTGTAGGCGTTGATCGTCCATTCGAGATCCGACAGGCTCGCGCCGAGGTCGGACCGCAGTGCCGGCAGGGCGGTCGCGACGACCACCACGTCGAGGGAGGTGAGGAACACCCCCAACGAGGCCAGTACCAGTGTCCACCCCCGACGGGAAGACCTCTCGATCACTTCGGTTGCCATGTGGGCACCTCCAAGAAAAACATTCAACCACTTGGTGGAACGTACGCGATCGACTAATATTTAGCAACATGGTTGAACGTTCGCCCTCGGTCCTCGACCTGACGTATGCGGCACTCGCCGACCCGACCCGGCGCGACATCCTTCAGCGGCTCCGGCGCGCCGAGGCCCGCGTCACCGACATCGCCCGGCCGCTGCCGATGTCGCTGAACGCGGTGTCCAAGCACATCGCGGTACTCGAACGCGCGGGCCTGGTCCAGCGGGAGATCCGCGGGCGGGACCATTTCCTGCGAGCCGAGCCGGCGCGGCTCACCGAGGCGGAGCGGTGGATCGCCGAGTACACGGGCTTCTGGGAACGCCGCGCCGACGCCCTGGCCGCACACCTCGAGACCTATCCGGAGAACCCCGCGGCCGAGGGGCAGGCATGAGCGACGTCGTCCGGGTCACCCGCACCCTCAAGGCCTCACCGCAAGCCGTCTACGACGCCTGGACCAACGCGGACCGACTTCAGCAGTGGCTCTGTCCCGACCCCGGGATCGTCGCCGAGGCCGTCTGCGACCCGGTGGTCGGCGGGCGCTACCGGATCGTTAAGATCTTCGAAGCCGGGGCGGACGAGGTCACCGGCGAATACCTGGTCGTCGAACCGCCCCACCGCCTCGTCTTCACCTGGACCGCGGGCAGCACCGACGGCCAGGCCACCCAGGTCACCGTCACCCTCCATCCCGACGGCGACGCCACCGAGATGACCATCACCCACGAGCGACTCCCCAGCCGCGGCATCCGGAACGGTGCCGCCACCGCCTGGGCCGACATCACCGACAAACTCGACCGCTACCTCGCCGACCTCCGCTGAGAGCCACCCGGAGCAATCCTCAGGGTGAGGCGGACCTGAGCGAGGGCGTGGAAGCGATCTGGCCCCACACCCGGGCGGATGCCGGGCCGGCTCCGCGCACCCAAGAAGCGGCTCCGGCCGGACGACAGCGTTCGTGTCTGGTTCGCCTGGACGGCGGGTGGGGCTCCGCTCGGCGACCGCATCGACCAGCTCGCCATGACGGACGGGTACGACGCGGCGGACTGGCCCGTGGCCCGCCCGGGTTGCCCCTGGCGACGTGCCGCCACGGGGCAACCCGCCCTTCGGGACCCACGGCGCACCAGCGGTACGCCGAGTGGAGCGAGGCCAGGATGCGGGCCGAGCTCCACCGGACGCCCCGCCGCCTCCGTCCCCCCGGCCGGCCCCCAGCACCGCGAGCACAAACCCCACCGAACAGCGCGTCGGCGAACGGGCGGCCGAGCATGCCGCCGCAGATCCTCGCGGCGGCGATCACGCTGCAGGCCCTGCAAAGCCTGTCGGACTTCGAGACGGTCCAGGAACTACGGGGCGACCTGCGGTGGAAGGCCGCTTGCGGGCTGGGCCTGCACGACATGGCCTTCGACCCGTAGCTTCTGACCCTCCTTCCCCGCCACCTGGCCCGTTCCACCCCCCCGACCGGGTATTCGAGACCGTGCGCAAGGTCGTGAAGGCCACCTGCGTGCTGAAGGGCAAGCACCGCCGCACGCTGGGACGCTGTATTGCGTGCCGATGTTGACCATCCGCACCGTCACCGGACGCCCCGCGCGGACGTTCGGCGCATTCGTACAGGCCAACTGAGGCGCCTTCACGGTGAGACGCGCTTCGGACGCGGGCGCCTCTCTTCCCTTCGCAAGCAGGCGGTTCGTACGCTCGCCGGTCCTCACTCGGACCGCAGTACATCCAGCGCGGCGTCGACGCCGCCCGGGTCGATGTCCAGGCCGGCCAACTGGAGTCCCATCTGGACGCCGGCGAGGGTGCCCGCCAGGGTCAGGTCGTTGAAGTGGCCGAGGTGGCCGATCCGGAAGATGCGGCCGGTGAACTTGCCGAGACCGGCGCCCAGGGACATGTCGAACCGCTCCAGGATGATCTGCCGGATCTTGTCGGCGTCCTGGTCCTGGGGCACCAGCACGGCGGTAACCGAGCCGGAGTGCTCACGCTCGTCTAGGCACATCACCTCCAGGCCCCAGCCGCGCACTGCGGCCCGGGCGGCCCTGGCGTGGCGAGCGTGGCGGGCGAAGACCGCCGGCAGGCCCTCGGCGTCGAGCATCCGCAGCGCTTCCCGCAGCCCGTAGAGCAGGTTGGTGGCCGGGGTATAGGGGAAGGAACCGCGCTGGTTCGCCTCGATGATCGGCTTCCAGTCCCAGTAGGACCTGGGCAGGCCCGCGGTGCGGGACGCCTCCAGCGCCTTGTCACTGATGGCGTTGAAGCCGAGCCCGGGCGGCAGCATCAGCCCCTTCTGCGACCCGGCCACCGTTACGTCCACGCCCCACTCGTCGTGCCGGTAGTCGGCCGAGCCGAGCGAGGAGATGGCGTCGACGAGCAGCAGCGCGGAGTGCCCCGTGGTGTCGATCGCCTGCCTGATCTCCGGAAGGCGGCTGGTCACGCCGGTCGACGTCTCGTTGTGGACCACGCACACCGCTTTGATTGACCGGGCGGTATCGGCTGCAAGCTTCTCCGCGACCAGCCCGGGATCGACACCGTGCCGCCCGTCGCCCGGCACGAAGTCGACCTGCAGTCCGAGGCTGCGTGCCATCTCCTGCCACAGTGTCGCGAATTGTCCCGTCTCGAAGCACAGCACTCGGTCACCGGGGCTCAGGGTGTTCACCAGGGCGGCTTCCCAGGCCCCTGTGCCGGATGAGGGATAGATCATGACCGGCCCGGCGGTGCCGAACACCGGCTTGATCGCATCCAGCAGTTGGTGGGTGAGCTCGGCGAAGTCCGGGCCACGGTGATCGATCGTGGGACTCGATATGGCGCGAAGTACCTGGTCAGGCACGTTTGTCGGACCGGGGATCTGCAGGAAGTGCCGACCGCTCGCCTGTGACATGATGCTCCTTTCATGGCCTACCGCCAGATTTATCCATACAACAGAATTTTTATACTGATGCATGAAGTATTAGGACATACTAGGCACTAGCTTCCGCAACATGGAATCCCTGTTTCGTCATACGAGATCGCCCCTATGGGGCCCCGGGCGCCCACCGCGTACCCGGACGACTTGACGAAGCGCGCCACCCATAGACCCCGAGGCTCCACAATCACCGCCGACCGAAGGAATCGAGGCTCATCCGTGTACCGCCAAGTCGTGGATCCGCTGGGTTCCCCCGCCCTCACAGCACTCGCTGCGGCCCTGCCGCTCCTTCTCCTGCTGGTTCTGCTCGGCGTCGTTCGCATGAAGTCGCACGTGGCCGGCGTCGTCGGCCTGGTCGCTGCCGTCCTGCTCGCCGTCGCGGTCTACCGAATGCCGCTCGGCCAGGCTGTCAGCGGCGCGGCCGAGGGGGCGGCGTTCGGTGTGTTCCCCATTGTGTGGATCATCCTCAACGCGGTATGGGTGAACAAACTGCAGCGCTCCTCGGGGCACTTCGACATCGTCGGGCGGGCTTTCTCGTCCCTGTCGAGCGACCGCAGGGTCCAAGCCCTCCTCATCGCCTACTGTTTCGGCTCCATGATCGAGTCGCTGTCCGGGTTCGGAACCCCGATCGCCATCACCTCCATCATGCTGATCAGCCTGGGATTCAAGCCGCTCAAGGCGGCCGCGGTCGCCACCTTCGCCAACACCGCACCGGCGGCCTTCGGCTCGGTCGGCAATCCCATCCAGGCGCTGGCCAAGGTCACCGCGTACCCCCAGGCCGACCTCGCCTCCACGGTCGGCCGCCAGTCGGCGGTAATTGGGTTCCTGGTGCCGTTCGCCCTCCTGCTGATGCTCGACGGCCGCCGGGGACTGCGGGAGACATGGCCGGCCGCGCTGGCCGCCGGCGTGGGGTTCGGCGTCGGCCAGTACCTGTGCTCGAACTTCTTCGCCTACCAACTCAGCGACCTCGCGGGGGGCGTCATTGCCACCGCCACAGTCATCGCGCTGCTGCGGTTCTGGTCGCCGGGACGCCACCTCAACCTCGACGGCATACACCTGCGCCCGGCCGCGGCAGTAACCCTGGCCGGGGACGCCCCGCTCGCGTTCCTGGCCGACGCGCCGCGGTCGCTGCCCGTCACCGCGGCTCACAAGCAGCCGGTCGGTGCGGGCGGCCCCTCGAACGATTCGTCGGGCGGCCGGCGGAGCGGGAAAGCGGACCACGACCCGGTCACCGCGACAGCCGCCCCGGTCGAGCGCGACTCCCGTTCTGAGGTCCTGAAGGCATTCGCCCCGTACGCTCTGCTCACCGTGCTGTTCGGGCTGGCTTCTGTCCCTGGACCGACCCAGCGGTTCCTAAGCGCTCAGGACATCTCCTTCGCCTGGCCGGGGCTGCACGTGGTCACTGGTCAGGGCAAGCCACTCAGTATCGGCACCTTCGACTTCGGATGGCTCAGCGCGCCGGGTACGATGCTGCTGTTCACCGGCGTGCTGACCGCGCTCATCCTGCGGGTCCCCGCCGGGCGGGCGCTGCGATGTTACGCGCAGGCGTTCCTCCAGATCCGCTGGGCGATCGTGACCATCAGTTGCGTGCTCGCACTGTCGTACGTGATGAACCTGTCCGGCATGGCCATCTCGCTCGGAACCTGGCTGGCCGGCCTCGGCAGCGCCTTCGCGCTGCTGTCCGGATTCCTCGGCTGGTTCGGTGTCGCCCTGACCGGCTCCGACACCTCCTCCAACACACTGTTCGGAGCCATGCAGGTCGCCGCCGCCCACCGCGTGGGGATCTCCCCGCTGCTGATGTCCGCGACCAACAGCACCGGCGGGGTGCAGGGCAAGGCGGCAGCCATGCAGAACCTGGCCATCGGCACCAGCGCGGTGGGGATGTCCGGCCGCGAGGGCGACATCCTGCGCAAAGTCCTCCCTTGGAGCCTGGTCCTGCTGGCTGTGTTCTGCGTGTTCGCCTGGCTGCAGTCCACCTCGGTGCTGTCCTGGATGGTGCCGTGAGGTGACGTCCCGTCGGCGCCCAGGCCGAGGACTACCAGTGGACAGAAAAGCGGCCGTCGCGCCTGAGCAGCATGGTGACCGGCTGCGCAGCCTGCCGTTCGAGGCCGTCCAGGGCAGTACGCGGGGGCCAGTGCGCCATTCGCACCGACCCGGCGTGTATGCAGGTGAACGGGCCTGGACGACACCCAGCAGCCCGCCAACAGACTTGGAAAGCGTGCGCGTCGTCGCTCCCCGAGGCACCTCGGCGACTCCGCCATTGAGACTCTGCCGACCCGGGCGCCTCACCTGCCGTAGCGCGACGAGCCGAGAGTCACCTATTGACCGACGAGGCTGCCCTAAACTTGTCGCCCGAATTATATCGAACCTCCTTCTCGTCCGACGTTTCGGACTGCTGGACGTACACCTGGATCCACCACCACACTCGGCCCTGAGCGAGCGTCAGCCCAAGCCAGCCACTCCGCCCGCAGAGGCTGGAAGGACCGCCCCACACTCCACAGCCCTCGATAACGTGTCCCTTCGACGCTGGCCCAGGAGTGCTGCCGATGAACGATCCAGTCACGCAAGACCCGGCAGGCAACGACGCCGGCCTGGACAAAGTCATGGCCGCCTGCACTGACAAGCTGCCACCACCCACCGCTTGGTCCGCTTTTCCCGGCTACCCGGGCAGTCTCGCGCTCGCGGTCATCGACGCCATCTGGTCCGTCGGTATCCGCTACACCACCACCGAAGGCGTCGTCGCGCGGTACACCGCGTACCGAAGGATGACCGGCGACGACGCAGCACACGACACGGTGACCGACCTCCTCCGCTCATACGCATCGCTCGGCGGGGCCGAGGGGTTCATTGACCGCATCGGGACACGCCACCGGGTCTCCACCCAGCCCGGCGCCGCACTCAAGGGCGCAGCGGTCCAGCAGGCGGCGACAGCTCTGCGCGACCTTGGCATCGACACGGCCGAGCAGTTCCGCACGGCCCAGGACACCGAACGCGGAGCTCTGGCCGCAACCGCGTGTCACCACCGCCCCCGTCACCACCACACCGGCCAAGATCCGGTGCATCCGGGTTAACCCCACAACGTCCTCGCCGCTTGCTCCACCACTCCAGACCCTCCTCCATCACCGGTGACACACCGTACGCTCACACTCTCACGCCGCTACGACAAGTGGCTGCACGAAGGACTCACAGCACTGGTCGCTGTGGCCTTCCGGGATAGTTGACACATGGACGCGACAGCTCGGCGCGCTGCCTGCAGGCGCTGCTGGGCGCCGACGTCAGCGCGCTCCCCGCACTCAGGGGACGGACCGTCTCCGGCACGTTACCCATCGGTGACTACCGCTCTACCAGGTGGACGCGAATGCGCGTATCCGTCAGTGGGTCGGATTCCCTTCCAACGACCTTGTACCGGAACACGGGGCCCGGGCCACGATGGTGTCCGCAACCGGATCAGGGAAGACCTACACAGCCGCCGCGGCCGCGCTGAACCTGTTCCGGGACGGCCGGATCCTGGTCATGGTCCCCACCCTCGACCTGCTCGTACAGACCGCCCAAGCCTGGCGCACCATCGGCCACCGCTTCCCCATGGTCGCGGTGTGCTCACTGGACAACGACGCCGTCCTGGAGCAGTTGGGCGTGCGCACGACCACGAACCCGATCCAGCTGGCGCTGTGGGCCGGCAGCGGGCCGGTCATCGTGTTCGCCACGTACGCATCGCTGGTCGACCGGGACGACCCCGAGGACCCCACAGGGCAGGGACGCGTCCGCGGGCCCCTGGAAGCCGCCCTGGCCGGCGGCGAGCGCCTGTGCGGGCAGCGAATGGACCCCTTCGACCTCGCTGTCATTGACGAAGCCCACACAACCGCCGGCGACCTCGGCCGGCCCTGGGCCGCCATCCACGACCAGAACCGCATCCCGGCGGCTTTCCGGCTCTACCTCACCGCCACCCCCCGTATCCTCGCCACACCCCGACCGCCCCGCGGCAAGCACGGCCAAGAGCTGGAAATCGCCTCCATGACCAGCGACGCGGACGGCACCTACGGAGAATGGATCTACGAACTCGGGCTGTCAGAGAGCATCGAGCGCGGAATTTTGGCGGGCTTCGAGATCGACGTCCTGGAGATCCAGGACCCCGACCTGTTCCTAGGACTCTGGGAAGAGGCACTGCGGGGCCGACGCCTCGCCCTCCTGCAAACCGCGCTCCTGGAACACGCCGCCGCCCACAACCTCCACACCGTCATGACCTTCCACCACCGCGTCGAAGAAGCCGCCGCCTTCGCAGCCAGGCTCCCGGAGACGGCCGCCGACCTGTACGCAGCCGAAGTCACGGACCAGGCCCTGGAAGACGCGGCCGAACTGCCGGCATCCTCGATCGACGCCGAGTTCTACGAACTCGAACCCCACCGCCACGTCCCGCCGGACCGGGTATGGGCACAATGGCTCCGCGGCGACCACCTCGTCAGCGAGCGCCGCGAGGTACTCCACCAGTTCGCAGGCGGCATCGACGCGTCCCGGCCCCGCGCGCACGGTGACCGACGAGCAGGTCGAGGACGTGATCGTGCGGACCTTGGAGACGACGCCCAAGGGCGCCACGCACTGGTCCA
>NZ_RJVR01000155.1 GCF_003999195.1 Streptomyces soli | reverse complement strand
GCAGCAGCGGCCCCATGATCGTGCGGTCCGCGACTGCCGCCGCAAGTCCGCCCAGGACGGCAGTGGCGGCGAGAACGGGGATGGGGTACCGGCCGCGTCATCGAAGCCAAGACCACCATCGCCGTCATCTGGCTGATCGCCGGACCATCACCAGCGGGCAGCCGTGGACATCGACGAGTTGGGGGCTATGTATGGTCCTGCATCCGCGAAGCGGCCTTAAGTATGACATCAGTTCCTGACATCAACGGCGGCGAACGGACCGCCGCGGTTACAGGAGTACGGCGGGCGCCGCGCACGAGCAGCGTTCCCGCCGGTTCCTGGGACGCTGGATCGAACTCAAAGCGGTGTTCCCCGCGCATGCGCACGAAACGAGCCACACGCCAGGCTCGCTGCGTAGAATTTCCGTCGAGCCGTGTGCATCGGTCACTTGCCCATCAGGGCTGACCGCGCACCAGCCTTGGGGGGAACGTGACACATCGATGTCCAACATGCAGACGCGAGGCCGTGCCATCGCCCGGATCGGTGGCGGAGCACGCCCATGCCCATGCGTAGCGATCGGTCGACGCCCGAGCCGCTCGGCCCGTCGTCGCTGGCCTGGCGGTACTTCAGCGACTGGCGGGGCATGCTGGTGGGCCTGTGGGCCGGGTCGATGCAGAACATGCATCCCGGTCTTGGCGCCGGGGTGGAGGAGCACTCGCGATTCTTCGACGAGCGCTGGGAGCGGCTGTTCCGTTCGCTCTACCCGATCGCCGGGGTTTTGTACGACGGCCCGCACGCGGCCCGTACCGCGCGCGAGGTGCGCGACTACCACCTCGGCATCAAGGGCATGGACCGCCAGGGCCGCCCGTACCACGCGCTCGACCCGGACACCTTCTTCTGGGCTCACGCGACCTTCGTCATGGTTCCGGTGCTTGTCTGCCAGCACTTCGGCCGCCCGCTGACGGAGGAGCAGAAGGAGCAGCTCTACGCCGAGGGCCTGCAATGGTACCGGCTTTACGGGGTGAGCGACCGTCCGGCCGCGGCGGACTGGCGCGGCTTCTGTGCGTACTTCGACCGGGTGTGCGTTGAGGTGCTGGAAGACAACTGGGCGACGCGCGCCGTGCTGAACCTCCGGCGCATCGGCAAGCCGCCCGCGCTGGGCTGGCTGCCGGACGCCATATGGTGCGTGATCCGCGTCCCGCTGACGCGGTCCTTCGTGTGGCTGACCGTCGGGATGTACCCGCCGGCGGTGCGGGCCAGGTTGGGCTACCGCTGGTCGCGGCGGAGCGCGCTCGCGCTGTGGCTGCTGGGCCGCGCGGTCGCACTCGGCTGGCACCTGGTGCCGTTCGAGCGGCGTTACCACCCGCGCGCCCGGGCCGCCTGGCAACGCGCCCGCGGGCTGTCCGTACCGCCGGTAGAGACGCCACGGCGGAACCTGCCTCCGCTTGAGCGCCGCGGCGACCCCAAGCACTACGCGCCGGACGTGTAAGAGGCCGCGCAATTGGTGGGTGGGACAGCGACGAGTTCCGTGCGCAGTGCTCCCGCGCGTCGCTGCGATATGGCGATCGCTGGGGGCCGGGTGGCGACCTCGGCGACCGGCTCCGCGGGAACAGGACCGCGTGCGGAGCCGGACTGTCAGCCCTGCCTCATACGCTCCCGATCATGAGCAGATGGTTGCGGAACCCTGAGGTACTGGTGGAACAGGCGGCCCAATACCGGGAGCTCGCCGGTCGCGGAGACCTGGCAGGTCTGGCCCGGGCGGTGATGCTAGCCGCGTGCCACAACGGCTCCATGACGGGGCCCGGCGTCGAGGCCATGCACTGGCTGAGAGGACTGCCGGCCGCCGACCGGCTGGAGTTGGCCCGGACCTGGGCGTCCTGGCACTCCCGCGTGGAGCAGGTGTGGAGCGTCGAGGAATTCGTGAGGGGCACGAGCTACCTCCGCGGCGAGCTGCTCGTGGTCGCGACGGGCGTCGCGCGCGATCTCGACCCGGAGCTGCTGCTCATCGAGCGGCAGGCCCGGCTCTCAGAGGTGGCCGGCGAGTACGTCGTCTCCGGGCACCGGGACTGGGAGCTGGCCGAGGCGGAAATCGCCGCCGAGCGGATACCCGGCCCCCCGGTGCTGGCGGCCTTCCGGCGCACCCTGCTCGACTACCACTCCGAGCCCGGCCTGCGGGCGCTTCTCACCCGCTTCGCGGGCCCGCCGCTCAACCCCGGAGAAGCCTGGGCCGATCAAGCCCTCGCCGACGCGGCCGTCGGCGGCGAGGTCTGGCACGCTCTGCTCGCCCATGCCGCTCCGGCGACCGCCGGCGCCCCGTCGGTGAAGTGGGTACGCACCGGCCGGGAGCTGCTGGACGCCGCGGAGCCGGAGATAGTCCGGCTCCGTGTCCAGCAGTGGTTCGAACTGGTGGGCCGCGAGCGGACCGTACCGCTGCGCGGCTCGCACGGCCGGCGCTCATACGACCCGTTCAACGTGCACGCACTGCGCGGACTGGCCTGGCTGCTCTCGCTGCTGCCTGCCCGGGACGACACGTGCGACGCGCTGGCCCGCCTGGTCGAGACCGCGCTGAGGGGTCTGCCGGATTCCGGTCTCCACCCGGTGAGGGTCGCCGAAGCGGGGGTGGTCGCGTTGGCGCGCGCCGGGAACCGGGCAGCGCGAACCGAGTTGGAGAGCCTGCGCAGGCGCGTCACGCACAAGACGGTGCTGCGGCGCATCAACCGGGCCCTTGCCGGGCCATGACGGGGCCCGCAAGGAGGCACGGCCCACGGCGCTGATCCGATCAGGTGCGCCCCCGGCGTCCTTGCGTGGTCAGCCGGCGGCAGGAGCAGGTGGGCACCGCGCTTTGCACGGCGCCAACGGTCGCGTCGGAGTCAGTGCCGATGCGGCAGGTGCCGACCCGGCGAAGGACGAACGGGAGGACCGGCGCAGGTTTTCTCGCGGGCGATCGGAAGCGCAACGTGGCCGTGGCTCGGCGCGCCGTCCTTTTGACAGCCGGCAGGACGCACATCAATCTGAACGTGGGAGCCCCGGCAACCGGAGGATGGACGCCGTCCCACGTGCGTTCTCGATGCCTGTCGCGGTACGCCCTGGCCATGGCGGCCGGGTACCTGCTGACGACCGGCGCCACGCCCACCGGCGCCGCGACGGCGAAATGGTCAGCCATGCTCCCGCTGCCTCGGCCTGTGTGGTCAGGCTCGCTCTCCACCAACTGCTTGGTCTCCTGCACGGACTTCCGGCCGCTGAGCCGATCGAGGGTGACAAGAAGTTCCCTCACAGCCTTTGCTGCCGTACGGGATCCGGCAACGCCGGTACCTTGGACCTTGGCTTTGCGGAGATCGGACCACCGTGGGGGGCTGCCGGGGCTGGGAGACCGGAGCCGGTGCACCCACGCCGCGTCGCAGACGCAGCAGAGCATCGCCGGCCTGCCGCATCAGCTCGGTCTCCTCAGCGGTCGCACCCTGGCGGGAGACCGCCTAAACCGGGGTGGTACTCGGGCACATCAGTGAGGCGTACTCCTCACAGACGTGCCCGGCGTGCAACCACCGGACAAAGGTCCGCGGCCGCGAGTACGTCTGCAAGAACACCATCTGCGGGTTCCGGCTTCACCGGGACGCGGTGGGCGGCGTCAACATTTCAGACGCTTGCCGTCAACGACGGGCAGTTCCTCCCGGACCCCGACCTCCGCGTGGAGGTCATGTATCGCCGAGCCCAACCCGGCTGGAGCCCTCTCCAGCGGACACTGCACGCCTACCACCACAACGTCCTCGGACGAGCCGGCCGGGAAGCGCGCAGGGAAACACGGCGTAGCGCCCCGAACCGGGCCACCCGCAGCACCACCGCGGGCGTAGCTGTCGTCCCCTCACCACGAGGAGACAGCACCGACCAGACAGACGGCACCACCACCCCCACGGGTGCTGGCCGGACACCCGTCCACGCCACCTGACCAGTCAGCGCAAGACAGAAGCCCCGGCCCTCAGGCCGAGGAGGTTCACAGGCTCCGACCGCATGGTCCAGCGTTTGCGGCCCCGGCATGCCGCCGACCGTCCCCTCGCCGGCCTCTCCCGCGAACGGGCACTCGGGATTCATCCCACAGGCGGGCGGCCCGTCAGCCAAGTTGACGATGCTCCCAGTCGCCCGGTGCAACGCGATGGGCGACCAGGGCTGCGAGGTCGTCGTCGCGGGTGCCCGAGACGTAGGCGCGCAGGTCACGGTGGAGGTGGTCGAGGAGTTGGCGGGGGGCTGCCGACGGCCAGCGGCGGACGCGTTGAGTGAGTGGGTAGAAGGTCCCGGTGAGGTCGCGACTGTCGCTGACGCCGTCGGTATAGAGCAGCAAGCGATCGCCGACGGTGAAGGGGACGGCGTCGACCTGGTAGTGGGCGCCGAGCAGGGCAGCCATGTTGATGGGAGGTGACGGCGCGGTGGGTTCCACCTCGCGCACTTCTCCGTCGTGCAGCAGCAGCGGCGCCGGGTGCCCGCAGTTGACCAGGCGCGCGATGGGTTGCCCAGCAGGGATCTCGACGAGCAGGACGGTGATGAAGAGCTCCATCGCGTCATCACCGGCGAGGTACTCACAATATTGGTTCATGCCGGTCTCCAACTGGCCTGCCAGATAGGGCAGATCAGGTGCGTCCCGCGCGTTCACCCGGAACGAGCTGAGCATCACGGAGGCAGCCTCGACGGCCGGAAGTCCCTTGCCGCGCACGTCGCCGATGATCAGCCGCACCCCGTGCGGGGTCTGGAACACTTCGTAGAAGTCGCCCCCGATCCGGGCGTGTGCGGCAGCGGCCTGGTAGAGCAGCTCGATGTCGAGATACCCGAGGTGCTGCGGTAGCGGACGTAGCAGCACCTGCTGCGCGGCCTCCGCTACGATGCGGACCTCGGCGAGGGTGCTCTCCCGCTGCTGCCGTACCCGGCTGGCGTAGGCGGCGGCCAGGGTGATGGCCGTGATCGCCAGCAGGGTGAACAGGCCCGGTGTCTGGCCCAGGTCGTGGTTGGCGGCGGTGAGGCCGACGGCGGCGATGAGGGCCAGCAGCCCGATGGCCAGCGTGCCGGCCACCGGAAACATGGCGGCGGCCAGTGCCGGCGCCGCCCCGAGCAATCGCATGAATTGCAGGTGGGGGGTGAGGATTTCCGTCACCGTGGCCAGCGCGATCACCAGCAGCGGGGTAAGGAGCACCAACTCGAACGGGCGCCGATCTTCCGGCATCTGCTGGGGGAGCCGCTTCGGGGTGATCGCTTGCCGCAGCGACCGAATGGTGATGCTGCGGGATGCGATGGGTTCCTTGACCTGCATACCCATGTCTTTAGCTCCTTTAGGTTGGGATGGCTCGTACACGCTGCGTGTTCGTGGCGGGAGTCAAGGTCGGCTGTCAGGGTGGGCTTCGCGGGGTTGCCTGGGCAGGTGCCGCCGGGCCTGTGCGGTCGGTTCGAGTTCGACGCCCGCGGTGGCCGGCCACCAGGGGACCCCGAAGGGGGTGGCGGCTTTCGGGATGCGGGCTCATGCCGGGCGGGACTGTTCGGTCCAGACGGTCTTGCCGGAAGCGGTGTAGCGCGTCCCCTGTTGCTGTGTGAGCTGGGTGACGGGCCGCGGCCGCCTTCATCGCTGAGCTTCGGCTTCCGCAGATGGGGAGCCGCACTGCTGGTGTCGGAGACCTCGCAGATGAGTGTGCGGTCGTCATTGATCAGACGGAGTTCCACCGGCCCGGTGGAGTAGTGGATGGCGTTGGTCACCAGTTCGCTGACGACCAAGGTGGTGGTGTAAGCGAGTTCGTCGAGCATCCATGCCGCCAACTGCCGGCTGGTCCACGTGCGGGCGGCGGCGACAGGCGGCAGGGTCTGGGTCGCAACGTTCTCGGCGTCCAACGCCCGCGTGCGGGCCGCGAGGAGGGCCGGCTCGTGGCCGGGGGACACACCACGGCGGACGCCCTCAAGGATCTCCTGCACATCTGGTCCGGATCGCCTCAACACCGCGTGGAGCCGTTCTGTCGTCGCCTGTGGATCGGGGTGCGGGTCGTCGGTACCGCCGCTGTGCAGGAGCAGGATGCTACCCGGAGGTATGTCGATCTCGGTGGTCTCGAAGGGGTGGCCATCGGCGCTCAGGGGCGGATGGAAGGCCAGGCCGGGGGCGCTGACGATGCCGCCCGAGGAGACGATCACGAGGTGCGAATCGCCTGCCGTCCTGTATTGCGTATACGTCGGGCTGCAGGGCGCCAGCCGCGAAGCCACGTCATGGGCGCAACGAATTCGCCGCCGGCGCATTTATGACCGCGCGGTGGCCTGCTGAGGCTGTCGGTGATGGCGTGGACGTGAGCGGTCATCTGCGTCCGGGACAACAGGCCGATGTCGGGGCCCGAGGAAGGTGTTGCTCACCCCGGTACCGGTGACGTACACCGCGTTGAAGCCGAGGTCTTCGGCGATCCGGTCGGTCAGGGCGTTGGCCACGCCCGGCAGCAGGTAGCACGAGGAGCGCGGTGGCCAGCAGGGCCCGGCGCGGCGCCCGTGCGGTCACCGCTGTCAGGATCGGGGACAGCAGGGCCTAGAGGAAGCCGACGTGACCGACTGCCCGGCCGTTGCGGTGGACACGTGCAGCGAGGCTGCGGTGTCGGGTAGGAATCCCGCCACCACCAAGGCGTCGGTGCCGACCGCGAACGCGCCCAGCCCCAGCACCAGCCTCGCGCCCAGCCCGCGTTGCCGGGGCTTGGCGCGGTTCTTTGCCGCCCCCCGCGTATCAATATCGGGATATTGGACATCCCGGTTCTCCTTCCACGTATGCCCTTCCAGACGGACAGGCAATTGATCAGCCGCCAAGACGCTCGTAGAAACGACGCGTCCGGCCAGGCACTGCGGCGGGGGCGTTGGCGATCAGGTCGGCGAGCGTCTGTGCGGCCAGTTCCCTACGCCAGGCCAGCTCGGCCCGGCGCATCGCGGCGGCAATGCCACACGGGCGCGTGAATTCGCCTTCGGCCGCTTCCGTGCCAGCCCCGCGCTGGCGGATCTCGGTGCACCGGAATGCCTCGTCCGGTCCCTCGACGGCCGCGACGACGCCCATTAGTGTGATCTTCTCCGGCGGCCGAGCCAGCCGGAACCCGCCCTGAGCCCCGGGTATCGACGCCAAGATGCCCGCACGAACTAGCGCCTGCAGCCGCTTTTTCAAGTAGACCGGCGGCAACTCGAACAACGCCGCCAGCCTGCCCGTCGACACCGGAGCCTCATCCTCCAGCCACGCCAGCACCAGACAGCAGTGCAGACCCCACTCGACTCCCTCACCTATGCGCATAAAGGGGATATTACATGTCCCCTTTACGGCGGGCGACCCCAGAAAATGCCGGAACCACGCCACCGAGCCGCTTCTGTGCCGGGCCACCTCCGCGTCGATCTCGACGAGCTCCTTGCGCAGCCGCTCCCCACGATCGGCCAGCACCACCCCTGTGGGACTCTGTCGCCCGATTCAGGTGACCAGCGGAAGGCGTCGACCGGCACCAGCGGCGATGCGCAAAGGTGCAGGTCGCGGTGATCGCCTTCGCGCCCTTCCCGAATCGGGCGACAGAGTCCTGTGGGTGCCGAAAATGCCATCCATGCAGGTTGGTCCTGGGCGAAGGTCGCGAAGGTCGCACTGGTGTCGAGGGCAAGCGGTGGAGGGCAGCTTCGCCCGGTGCGCGGTCACGGGTGACAGCGGCACCAAGAGCATCTCCCCATGTACGGCCAGCGACCCCCCACAGGCGGTCACCACTGGCGGCCGGTTGCGGTCCCCACTGGCGGGCTGCTGGTAACGCACGGTGACCGTCGACCGGCCGGCTCACGCCGACGCGGCGCAACCCCGGCGTCTCGCACAGCGGCCCGCCCGATCCCGCGATGGCCCGGAGGCGTCCAGACCGCGGCCCTCTCCTGGCGACACTGACCGGAATCTCCAGCCAGGGGGTGGCGTGCACCTGAGCTCGGAGAACCTTGGGGGTGGCGGCGAGCCGGAGCGTGCCCCGGCCGGGGGCGCGGTCTAACCTCAGCACCACCGTTGGGACAGTTGGTCTCAGGACGCCGTCCACTATGCCGAACGCAACGGCGGAAGGCTCACGCCACGACTCCCAGGAGAGTCGATGGCGGTGAACACGGGCTTGCCGGTCTGGCGCTGCAGGGCCAGCAGCTGTTGGCGCAGCGTGAGGATCTCGATGTCCTTGTCCCGGTCGCTCAGTCACGTTGGCTACGGACCGGCGGTCCGTCAGCTCTTACACGATCAGCACCAGCCGGGTTGAGACCAGCCCGGACGAGCATCACGCGGGCGGCAGGGCGGGCATCGGGTACGTGATGTCGTCCCGGCTGTCCCGTGGGCGTCGCGGGTGGTGGCGCCGGTGATGGGGAGCCACGCGGGGTGCCGCCGAAGTGCCCGGCGGCGAAGGTGACGGAGATGACGGGGTGCAGGCTGTTCCCCTCGTTGCAGGCGTCCCGGTGGGCGTTGCTGATGGCGAGGGCGGCGGTGTGGCGGAGGGTCGCGGTGGTGGCCTGCTTCCCGGTGGGCACGCCGTACTCGGCGGCTCGCCGCTGGTAGTGCTTGGTGAGGGCGCGGCTGTTCGGCTTGTCCAGGGCGCCGGTGCGGTAGTGGGCGTTGTGGCGGGCGCTGTCGTACGCCTCGTGGGCGAGGTCTTCCAGGGTCAGTGCCTCGTTGATGCGTTTGGGGTGTCCGGTGGCGCGGGGCGGCGCGGGCGTGACCGTACCGCCTCATCAGCCGCCACCTACCCCGCACCGTGTACGCCGGCGGCCGTCATGGCGAACAAGCGGCGCAGCGGGTGGGGAGCGGACACAGGTCCTCCATGGGCGCGTCGTTGCGTCGTATGTGCGGCGTCACGCCGGATATATCGGATGTGCTCCAGTGCGTGTCCACGTCATTCCTCCCAGGTGACTGCCTGGTCGGTGGTGCCGTCGTGGATCACCGACGACGGGTAGTGGATCCATCACCCGAAGTCAGCTGTGCGCGCGCTCTCTTCCAACAGTCTGTGCAATATTTTCTTTACCGAATCGGAATCTTGCGGTGCTCCAACGTGCTCTGTACGGTCGGGGCGCCGAATACTGAAGTTCCTGAAGGAGCATCCCATGCGTGAGATCCCAAGACCCTTACGTGGCACGGGGCTCGTCCCGCGCCTGGCTGTGGCCCTTGTCGCCGTGCTCGGCATGGTTTGGATGTCCTTCACGCCGGCCAGCGCCGCCTCCCGCACCGCGGCTGCCCAATCGGCGTCGGCCGCCGTCGCGGCGCCCGCCGCGAGCACCGCGGCGGGCGCCACCACCCCGTTCACCACCTATGAGGCCGAGGCCGGCACCCCGGGCGGGGGTGCCAGCACGATGTCGCTGACTTCGGCGCCCACGACGCAGTACTCAAGCGCCGCACTCGAGGCGTCCGGGCACGCGTACGTCCACCTCGGCGCCACCGGCCAGTCGGTGCAGTGGACGAACAACACGGGGCAGCCGATCAGCTTTATCAACTTACGTGCCAGCGTTCCTGACTCCTCGTCGGGCGGCGGCATCACCGGCACGCTGAACCTGTACGTCAACGGCGTCTTCCGGCAGGCGTTGAACCTCAACTCCAAGCAGACCTGGGTGTACGAGGGCAACAACAACTACAACACCAGCGACGACCAGAACCCGGCGGACGGCTCCCCCCGCGTCTTCTTCGACGAGTCGCACACCTTCGTCACCGGCACGCCGATTGCCCCCGGCAGCACCTTGTCGCTGCAGAAGGACTCCTCGAACAACGCGTCCTTCTACGACGTCGACGCCATCGACGTGGAGAACCCGCCGGCGCCGATCGCCCAGCCCGCCAACTCGATCTCCATCACCAGCTGCGGCGCGGTGTCCGACAACAACCCGACCAACGGGTCCGGCGACAGTCAGTCGGTGGACAGCACCGCCGCTATCCAGAACTGCATCAACCAGGCGCAGTCCCAGAGCAAGATCCTCTGGATTCCGCAGGGCACCTTCTACGTGAAGGGCACCACGGCCCTGCAGGCCCAGGGCATAACCATCGCTGGGGCAGGGATGTGGTACACCACGATCTACCGTGACGTGCCGGTGCCCAACAACACCCCCCTGGCAGCGCTGTTCTCCCTGACCTCGTGCACCGTGCAGAACTTCCACATCGACGCCAACGCCGTCAGCCGCAGCACTATCGGCGGCGACGGCGGGGCCATGGACACCACCGGCACCAACTGGGTGGCCGACAGCATCTGGACTCAGCACACCATGTCCGGCTTCTGGGCCTCGGGCACCGGCGGAAAAGTGCAGAACAGCCGCCTGACCTCGATCTGGGCCGACGGGATCAACCTGAACAACGTCTCGCTCAACTCCAACACCGGAAACAACCTGACCGCCACCAACAACTTCGTGCGCGGCACGGGTGACGACGCGATGGCGATCAACTCGGTCAACTACAACACCAGCGGCAGCACGACGACCTACTACAACCCGATGTCCAACACCACGCTGACCAACAACACCGCGGTCGCGCCGTGGGGCGGCAAGGGCATCGGGATCTACGGCGGCAGCGGGCACCAGGTCAGCAACAACTACATCAGCGACACCGCGCGGTACATCGGCCTGGGCGCCGGCCGCTTCGGCGTCAACGGCAACGACCTGCAGTCCGCGACCGTGTCCAACAACGTCGTCGTCAGGTCGGGCGGCAACGCCTACAGCCAGGGCCAGCCCGCACTGCACATCGGCAACGGCGGCGACGGCCAGAACACCGGCACCGTCGACCACGTCACCGTGACCGGCAACACCGTGGCCGACTCCCTCTACGACGCGATCGGCTTCTCCACCTCGACCAACACGCTGCTGCAGAACAACACGATCACCTCCCCCGGCCGCAACGGCATCGTGATCGCGCCGCCGTTCTACCCGGCGCCCACGGGGTCGGCGAACATCACCGGCAACACCGTCTCCGGGCTGAAGGCCGGCGCCACCGCGTTCGCCAACAACTCCAGCGGCTTCACCGCCACGCTGAGCAACAACAGTTGGCAGGGCAGTGGCGCGGTCGAGGCGCCCTTCGGTGGAACCGCGGCCGCGGTTCCGGGCACCGTCCAGGCCGAGAACTACGACACCGGCGGTCAAGGTCTTGCCTACAGCGTCACCTCGGTCAACGGCACCGGCAACAGCTACCGGGCCGACGGCGTCAACCTGGAGACAACGTCCGACACCGGTGGCGGCTACAACCTCGGCTGGACCGGCAGCGGGCAGTGGTTCCGCTACACGGTCAACGCGGCCTCTGCCGGGACGTACACCGTGAGCCTGCGGCTCGCGGCTCCCAGCGCGGTGAGCGGCGCGCTGCACATCTCCAACGCTTCGGGCACGAACCTGAGCGGGGCCGTCGCCATCCCGGCGACCGGCAGCTTCCAGACCTGGACCACGGTCACGGTCAGTGTCACGCTGCCGGCAGGCCAGCAGGTCCTGACCGTCAACCAGGACGCCGGCGGCTGGAACATCAACAGCCTGTCGTTCGCGACGGCGATCGGTGGCCCCTCGGCGGCGACCCTCTCGCTCTCGCCGGCCTCGCTGACCTTCGCCAGCCAGGAGGTGCACACCTCCAGCGCCGCGCAGACCGTCACGGTGACCAACTCCGGTACGGCCGCCGCCTCGGTCTCCTCGATCGCGGCCAGCGGTGACTTTGCGCAGACCAACACCTGCGGCACGTCCATCGCCGCCGGGGCCTCCTGCTCGGTCAGCGTCACCTTCACGCCGACCGCGTCGGGCAGCCGCACCGGCAACGTCACCATCACCAGCAACGCGTCCAACAGCCCCACCACCGTTGCCCTGTCGGGCACCGGCGCCAGCACCACCAGCACCAACCTCGCCGCCGGCAAGGCCACCAGCGAATCCAGCCACACGCAGACGTACGTCTCGTCGAACGTAACGGACGGCAACCAGTCCACTTACTGGGAGAGCGCCAACAACGCCTTCCCGCAGTGGATCCAGGTGGACCTCGGCTCCGCGCAGAGCGCGTCCCGCGTCGTCCTCCAGCTGCCCGCCAGCTGGGGCGCCCGCACCCAGACGCTGTCCCTGCTGGCGAGCACCGACGGCTCCACCTTCACCACGGTGAAGACGTCGGCGACCTACAGCTTCGACCCGGCCAGCAACAACACCGTCACCATCACCTTCCCCGCGACCACCCAGCGCTACTTCCGGGTGAACGTCACGGCCAACTCGAGCTGGCCGGCCGGCCAGGTCTCGGAGCTCCAGGTCTGGAACTCGTGATCTGACCTCGTCC
>NZ_RJVR01000217.1 GCF_003999195.1 Streptomyces soli | reverse complement strand
CTCCGGTGTCACTCGTAGGTTGTTGATACGGGGCGTCTCGTCCCATAGGGACGCTTTCAATAGTAAATGTCGAGGTCCATCTGAGGGCAGGCCGCTACCGCGGCTCTCCGTGAGTCGTCCGGGCCGATGGGTGGACCATGGCGCACCAGACCCGCGTGTAGGGCTGAGGCGCGAAGCGCCGGTCACTGCGGCGTGAGAAACCGATACTCGACCCCCGGGAAGAGGAATCATGCGCGCGTCAAAGATCAGGCGACTGGCCGCTGCTGTTGTCGTGGCCCCCATCGTCGCCATCGGTGCCTCGGCTGGCGTTGCCAGCGCGGCCACCACCCACCCGTCATCCACCGCGGTCGTCACAGCCCAGCACAAGGCGAGCTGGGGCGGCTGGGGCGACGGCTGGGGCTGGGGCGGCTGGGGCTGGGGCGGCTGGGGCTGGGGCGGCGGCTGGGGCTGGGGCGGCGGCTGGGGCTGGGGCGGCTGGGGCTGGTAGCCACAGCACAGCTGGTAGCCACAGCACAGTCCAACCCACCATCAGCACACAGCAGCTTTCCGCTGTTTGATCCGGGTGCCCGACACAATGTCGGGCACCCGGACCCCTCTCCACCAGCTCCTACGGCAACCAGCGGTGGCCAGTCGGTGACACCATGCCGTTGTCCACCGGATAGCGGATGGCGTCGATCATCTGCCGGTGGAAGTAGCCCTCCGGGTGCCCGCCCCTGCCCTCCAGCCAGCCCGGCACCGGCAGCACGGCATGGACCACGGCCCACTCTCCGCCGGTCATGTCCGACGGAAACCGCCGCACACGCTCCCCGTGATCGGCCGCGTTCCCTGACACGTGCGCGAGGCAATCACACGACAGCGCAGACGAGTTGGGCTCCACCACCACTGACACGGAAGACTGCCGCAACAGGGCCTCCTGATGCTCGGATGGATTCGACACCCACGAGCTACTTCAGGAGGCCCTACCTCCTGCCCTCACTACGGGAAGATCACCCAACCGGGAACCCACGTTCGACCCACAGGCCAACTTCGCGATACGACAGCGGCTTCTCAATGACTCAGTCAAGCAGCGCCTACGCGTGAGCGAAGGGGCCGAAAAGCACCAGTTTGGAAGATCCCGTATGCGGACGGCGGCTGACCTGGAAGGTCCCTGACCTGGGTCGGAGTGCGGCTGGTAGTGCGGCTCCCCGTGATTCCCCCGCAATGCCCCGCCGGATCGGGCACGGATCGGGCACGTTTAGGTCATGGCCTGTTGCTCCGCTTCGCGGACCTCCGTCTCGGCGATGGTGCGCAGGCAGGCACGGTCTTCCACAGGGATCACGAGGCGTCGGAACTCCATGGTCTTGGAAGCCGTGCCTGGCACGTTTCCCGGGCTCCGTCCACCGGCAGACCGTCACGAACCGGACGTCAGACAACTACGCCGAAGCCCCAGGCCGCAACCGGGTTGCTGGCGGAGCTAGGACTGGCGGCGCGCAAAAAGGACAGCGCCTGGAAGGCGCTCGTCGAGGTCGAGCAGCAATTGAGCCTCGACAGTGAATCCGGCATCGCACAGCCAGGCTGCCACTTGGGCAGGCTGGCGGTGGTGGACATAGACCTTCATCGGGTGACCGCCGTAGCCCTGCGTCTTCAGTCGCGACTCGTCGCCGATGTGAAAGCCGAGCAGCAGCGGTCCGCCAGGACGCAACACCCGCCGGAAATGGCCGAAGACCGTAGGGATCGCATCGTCAGGGACGTGAATCAACGACCAGAAGGCGAACAGGGCAGTGACCGACGCGTCGGCGAGGTTGAGATCCGTCATCGAGCCCACTTCGAACCGCAGGTCAGGGTGGTCACGCCGAGCCACGTCGATCATCACGGGTGAAAGGTCGATACCGAATGCATCGACGCCCAACTCATGCAGGTGGGCGGTGACGTGCCCTGGTCCGCAGCCCACATCCGCCACTGGCCCGCCGCCGGCTGTGTGAACCATGTCGGCGAACAACTCCAGCGCCGCCCGAAGGTACGGCTTCCCTGCCAGGGCCTCGCGGAGTTGGTCGGCATAACTGACCGCGACTGTGTCGTAGGAGCTCCGGGTGTCTGCCAACCATCCGTCCACGCTCATGCTCCAACACGGTAGCCGACCAACTGCTCGCCGCCGGCATCTGGTCTGGTGCCCGCGCCGCCCTGCTCTCCCAGCGCATGCGCGAGGACGACACCTACGTCGGCGCCCTCCACGTGGAGGTCCTTGGCCAGTACGCCCGCTGCGTCGACGGTGCTCTGGCCACCACCGCCATCGATGTCCTGATCGACAGGGAACGCCGCCTGATCACCTACAGCAGCGCCGGCCATCCGCCACCGATCCTGCTGCACGCCGAAGGATCCTGCACGCTGCTGGACCAGGCCACCGACCCACCGCTGGGCGCCCGCCCCGCCACACACCCCTTTCCGATAATGCCAGGGTCTGCCGTACACCCCGGGAGACGCCCTGGTGCTCTACACGTGTCGGAAGTTCATCGTCCGGACCCGCATGGAATGACCGGTCCGCGTCAAGAATGGCTAGGGTTCCCCTGCTCATCACCCGCCCCTGACGCCGAGGAGTTCCCGTGACAGACACTCTTCCCGCCGCCCCCGCCGCCCCCGCCGCCCCCGCCGCCCCCGCCGCCCTCGCCGCCGGCCGCACGCCGGACCGCCGGACTGTGCTGCGGTACGGCACCGGCGCGATCGCCGCCGGGCTGGCCACAGCGGCCGGCATCGCCTTCGCCCGACCCGCCGCCGCCTACGGCTGGCCCAGCGTGCTCCAGCAGGGCTCCACCGGTGCGGCCGTCACCGAGCTGCAAATCCGGGTGGCCGGCTGGGCGGCAGACTCCGCCTCGCACAGTTACGTCGCGGTCGACGGCGACTTCGGAGCCGGCACCGCGGCGGCGGTACGCCGGTTCCAGTCGGCGTACGGGCTCTCCGCGGACGGGGTGGCTGGGCCGCAGACGTTCAGCGCGCTCAACGCGCTGGAAAGCAGCGATGGCTCGACCGCGCACTTCGAGTTCTCCGAGTTCACCAGCCACGACGGAGCCGGCTTTTCGGGCGGCAAGGTCGGTTCGGCCACCGTCAAGGAGAACGTTCGCCGCCTGATGTACAAGCTCGAAGCCGTCCGCGAGAAGGTCGGCAACAAGCCGATCACCGTGAACTCCGGTTTCCGCAGCGTCGCCTACAACACCAGCATCTACGGCTACGCGACCAACTCCCAGCACCAGTACGGCATCGCCGCCGACATCGCGGTTTCCGGAGTCGCCACCAAGACCCTGTACCAGATCGGCGAGCGGAGCGGCTTCTCCGGCCTGGAGGCGTACACCAACTCCTGGCAGCACATGGACAGCCGGGTGGAGCACGCGTACGGCGCCCAGGCGTGGTGGTGGGAGAACGGTACCGTCTGACACCAGCCGCCGAGAACGCGAGCGGGCGGCAGGTAGCAGGAAGTTTCGCGGGTCTTACAGGCTGCGCTCCTGGTACCCCGTACCAACTCAGGGCGCGAAGAGCAGCTCCGGGTGACGCTCGTGCGACGGAGCACTCGTGAGGCTTCCAGTCACCTACAGGGCGTACCACGACAGGTCGGTGATGAGAACTTCCGGCTCGGTGAGGGGGCGGACGCTGTAGCGGATCCAGCCGTCGTCAAGACTCATGATGCGGTCGTACAGATCGTTCACGTCGAATGGACGGCCTTGCCCGTACGGGTCGGCACCGATCGCGAGGATCGCAGGATCAACGGGGGAACTTCAACACACCCCGACCAACAGCTCCTGGCTGGACCGCATCGAGGCCCAGTTCACCGCACTACGCTACTTCGCCCTGGACGGCACCGACCACCCAAGCCACAAGGCCCAGGGCAGCATGATCCGCCGCTACATCATCTGGCGAGACCGCCACGCCGACGACACCCGCCTACGTCAGGTCGTCGCCCGAGCCAACGTGGCTTGACCAGCGACTACCCGAACGACCAGTCCTCAGCCCGCGGTCTTGGTTTTGATGAGCGGCGCGTCCCGCGTGAACTCCCGGAACCCGACGCTGTAGAACAGCCCGCGCGCCTTGGGATGCCCCGGCGCACCCAGGCAGGCGACCGTCATATGAGTGGCCCCGGCCGCCCGCGCCAGATGCATCCCTTGCAGAAGCATCGCCCTTCCCAGCCCCAGACGCCGGTAGTCCGGATGCGTCCCGACCGGCTCGAACTCAGCGGTCTTGTTCGCTTCGTCGAGCCACATGATCGTCGAGGATGCCATCGTTCCGTCCGGCGCCTCCACCAGGATGTTGCGGGTCGCCGCGATACGTCGCCGTCTGCCGGACGCCCTGGTAGCCCTCGGCCGTGTACGTCGAGGGAGCCCAGGCGTCCAGATGGGCCTGAACCGCGGCCTTCGGCCCGGCCTCGTCGGCGGTGCGGAACCGGAATCCGTCTGGCAGTACCGGCTGTTCCACGTCGGTGAGGTCCCGCTCGTTGAGCTGGGTCCAGGACCCGGCGTCGCCGAGCGAGGCCGGGTCGGTCTCATAGCCGTGCGCCGCCCATCGCTTCAGGGCGAACTCGTCGGCGGCGCTCGGCATCACCGTACGCTCGATGTCCGCCGCCGTACCGTCGTACCAGTCGATCACCTCGTCAACCAGCCCGGCGTGGTCGGGATGGACCTGATACGCCAGATAGGCGCCGGTGACGTCCTTCACCGACCCATCGCTCCGCCTCACCTGGTGCGGAAGATAGGCCCAGCTCCACGCCACCAGATCCCCGCCAGAGAACCACAGCCGACGCGGCCAGCTTGCGCCGTCGCCGGCGTGCCCCTTGCCCCAGATCCAGGCCAGCTCGCCGAACGACGCGTCGCTGTTCACCAGGTCCGGGCGGGTGGCGGTGACACGCTGCGCCAGACCCTGCATGAGCTGCACGTCCTCAGCGGTCACAAGCTCGAAGTTCGCCATAGTGCGCCACTGTGTCAGGACCCCGCAAAGCCGTCGAACCGTTTTCCGGGGCCGCCAATCGCGGCAGTCAACAGCACAACGCGCGAAGCGCATCGTCGTGGCGGCGGAGCCGATGGCAGGCCGGGCAGCCATGTCCCTCGACTACGCCGGCCGCTGCGGACATCGACCGACGCGCGTCATGACCTACAGGGCGAACGTTGCCTGCTACGGCACTAGCTAGCTGGTGGGGGGATCGCTTCTGGTCTCCCTCGTACTTCGCAGCATCGTGCGGCGGCGCACCGCTGTCGATCATCAAGGAGTACATCGAGAACCAGAAGCGACCGCAGTGATACGGCGGTGCTCCGCACCGCCGTGACTCAGGAAGCGATTCCTCCCAGGCCTGAAGGCCTGGAGTTCCTCGCTAGATCCTGCTGAAAATGGGACATCGGCGTCCGCGAGGGATGCCTACTTGGGTGGGGCCTGGCGACGCATGGCGTCGGTGAGTGTCGTGCGGAACGCCTTGGCGTCGCGGCTGCGGACGTAGGTCGCGACCGCGTCGTAGAAGCCTTGCTGGAACTGCGGGCCCATTGCCTCGCCGTGCACGATCGACCACAGCACGATGTCGCTCCGCAGCGACTTTGCGGCCGAGCGCTGGTAGGGCGTTAGCGAGGATACGTCGATGTCGGTCCGGATCGGCACCGAGCCCTTGGCCTTACTGAAGGCGAGTTGCGTGTCCGGCGACGCAAGGACTGCGAGGAAATCGGATGCGTTGCGTGCGTTCTCGGACTGGCGGGCTCGTACGAACGTGTCGACCACGGCGACGTATGTCCCGTCGGTGCCGGGATAGGGCACCTCGCCGAAGGTCTTGCCGTCGACCGCCCCGGCGTCGACCAGCTCCCCGAATGCCGAGTCGTTGAGGGTCTCGAAGGCGCACCCGCCTTTCGAGAGCTTCTTGGTGGCCGCGTCCCATGACAGCGCCGCCGCATGGGGGTCCGCGTAGTCCAGGATCCGCCCGAACCGGCGCAGTGCCTCGTCCACGGAGGCGGAGTTCCAGTCGAATCGATCCGCGGTGATCTGCCTCCACCCGTTGGCGCCGACCACGCTCAGCAGGGTGTTCTCGAATAGCGCGGTGGTGGTGAAGGGGTCCTTGGCTCCCAGGCACAGAGGCGTGACGCCCGCCTTGTCCAGCTTCGTCAGGTCGTCGAGGAAGGTCGAGGGCGAGTAGCCGGCCGCCGGCACGGCCACGCCGGCCTTGGCCAGCAGGGTGGTGTTGTAGAACAGCATGTTGCCGCGGTGGGCGCTGGTCGGCACCCCGTACTGATGGCCGTCGACGGTAAGCCCGTCGCGGATGACCTTCGGTATCGCCGTCGCTAGGCCGCCCTGGTGGTAGAGGTCGCTGACGTCGGCGACCTGGCCCTGGCCGACGTACGCCCGCAGCGATCCAGCAGGGAAGGTCTGCCACACGTCGGGCGGGTCACCGGACAGCAGACGCTGGGCGAGCACGACCTGGGCGTTGCTGCCGCCGCCCCCGGCGACGGCGCCGTTGGTCACCGTCACCTCGGGGTGTGTTGCCCGGTAGGTGTCGAACAGTACGGTGAGGGCTTGCTGCTCGGACCCTGACGTCCACCAGGAGACCACCTCGAGATTCTTCGTGGGGTTCTGGCTCGAGCCCCGGTTGGACGTGCAGGCGGCCAACACGCACGCGACCGCCAGCCCGAGTGCGGCGACGCGGAGCCCGCGGAGTCTCATGCCGCATCCGCCTTGCTGGTCGCGATCGCGGGCTGCTCCGGGGCCCGGAGGTCATAGAACGCGAACGCCGCGACCACCGCGAAGCACACGGCCGGAACGATGAAGGAGACGGCCGGGCTGGTGGCGTCGAGCGTCGCGCCCTGGATCAGCGGCATGATCGCGCCGCCGACGATGGCCATGACCAGTCCGGCGGCGCCGAGCTTGGTAGCGGGGCCGAGGCCGTGCAGCGCCACGCCGTAGATGGTGGGGAACATGAGCGACAGACAGAATGAGACCACGACCAGCGCGATGACCCCTGTGATGTTGGGGAAGGCCATGGCGTAGACGCACAGCAGCACGGCGAGGACGGCGAGGGCGGCCAGCACCTTGGTCGCGCGGATCTTCCCGATGACCCAGGTCATGAGGAACCGGGACAGCAGGAAGACGATCAGGCTGATCTGCAGCAGATAGCCGCCGAGCTCGAGACTGCCGTTCATGGCCTGCTCGACGTACTGCAGGAGGTAGGTCCACGTGCAGACCTGCGCGGCGACGTTGAAGAACTGGGCCACCACGCCGAACCGGTATCGCTTGTTGTTCCACAGCATCCGGACCAGCGCACCCATGCTGGTGTCGCCGACGTCGGGGAACTCCTCGATGATCTTCGGTGCCTTCTGGGTGGCGATCACGATCCCGATGGCCAGGAGCAGCAGACCGAGCCCAAGGTAGGGCCCCATCACGGCGCCGAGCTGCCCCGCACGGATGACCTGGACTTGCTCCGGAGTAGCCGAGGTCAGGTCCACGGGGGACTCCAGCTTCGGCAGGATCAGGGTCGCGGCGATCAGCACGCCGATGTTGGTGCCCAGCGGGTTGAACGCCTGCGCGAAGTTCAGCCGCCGGGTCGCCGTCTTCTCCGGCCCCAGAGAGATCACGTACGGGTTGGCCGAGGTCTCCAGGATGGAGCACCCGGCGGCCAGCGCGAACAGCGCGACCAGGAATGCTTCGTAGGTCAGGATCTTACTCGCGGGATAGAACAGGAACGCCCCGAGGGCGGCCAGGCCGAGGCCGGTCAGCAGCCCCGCCTTGTACCCGAACCGCTCGTTGATCAAGGCCGCCGGCAGGGCGAGGAGGAAGTAGGCGCCGAAGTAGGCCAACTGGACCAGGCTGGCCTGGAACGTGCTCATTTCGAAGATGTGCTTGAAGCCGGCGACCATTGGCGTGGTCAGGTCGGCCGCGATCCCCCAGGACGTGAAGCAGGCGATGACGAGCACGAAGAGCAGCCCCATCTTGGGATAGACGAGGCGTTGTTTTGTCACCCCCGCGCGCTCGCTGAGACCAGTAGTCTCGTTCGAGACCCCTCGCGGTATCACGAATACCCCCTTACCGGGGACAACACCGATGTGACCCCGTGGGATCTGTCGCGACGATCTACGACAAGCTTCGCATTTCGACCGTACGGCTTGCCGCGCATCGGGCGCAATGTGTCCGGGTTGTCCCGTCGGTGGGTGGGAACTCGTTAACCCGATCATTCGTACGGACGAATCGTGATCTTTATACAGCTGGGGCAGCTGGGGCAGCTGGGGCAGCTGGGGCAGCTGGGGCAGGACCAGCGTCACGACGTAGAAGCTGACGCCGACCATGATCGAGGCGAGGTTGGTGAGGAGCACCTCGCGGCGGGCGGTGGTGAGCAGATCGACATCGACCTGCACTTTTCCACTTCGCCCTGCGCGACGGGCTCATCGATCGCCTCCTCATCGAACCTTGATACCCGGGATCTCCACGCAAGCGGACGCTCGGACTCCCTTTCCCAAAGGAAGAAAGACATGAAGACCTGGTTCATCACCGGCGGCACTCCCGGTGGGTTTGGCATGGCCTATGCCGACGTGGCCCTGGAAAGGGGCGACAACGTCGTACTCACCGCGCGCAAGCCGGAGTTGCTGGGCGAGTGGGCCAAGCCTCACGGCGACAAGGTGCTGGTCCTGCCGTTCGACGTCACGGATGCACGGCAGATCAATGAGACCGTGGCGGCCGCCGAAAGGCGCTTCGGCGGCATCGACGTCCTGGTCAACAACGCCGGACGAGGCTGGCACGGCTCCGTGGAGGGGATGGACGACACAGCCGTCAGGGAGACCTTCGAGCTGAACTTCTTCGCCGTGGTCGCCGTGCTCCGCGCCGTACTGCCCGGCATGCGTGCCCAACGCAGCGGATGGATCATCAACATGTCGTCCGCAGCCGGCCTGAAGGGCACCGTTGGCTTCGGTCACTACAGCGCCGCCAAGTTCGCGCTCGAAGGCATCACACACGTGCTGCGCGAAGAAGTGGCACCGCTGGGCATCCAGGTGCTCGCCGTGGAGCCCGGGGCCTTCCGCACCCGTGCCTACGCCGGATTCGCGGACGAGCCGGTCACGGAGACGATCGAGGACTACTGGCCGATGCTGGAATCCTCTGAGGTCCTGGCTGCGCACGCCCCGACGGTTCCTGAGCTGGGTCCTGGCCAGTGAGGTTTTCTCAATGGCCGACATCTTTGCCGGCGCCATCCTGTGCTCAATCGCTGCGCCGGCTGCCGCACCGTCTGCCTGGGGCACTGGCGCGGCCCTCCGGGCGAGCACGTGCGGCTCACGGGCACGCCGGGCCGCAGAGGCGAGCCCCCAAGCCGTGGGCCGCAATGCAAGTGATCGCGCGCGCGGGCACGACGTGCGCCACCGTCCTCGACCAGCACGGCGCGCCCGTTGTCATCCCAATGCCGCGCCGGTTTCACCCGGTTGGACCGGGTGGCCGGGCTCGGCGGTGCCGATGCGTGAAGGCTGATGTGCCGTAGGCCTCAAAGGAAAGCGAGAACGGCATGACGGCATCTCCGGTCCATGGCTCACGGCGCCGCACGCGGCGTTCCCGCGTCGCGGCGGCGGGGTGCGCGGTCGCAGCCTTGTGTGCGGTCGCAGCGGCCCCGGCCGTCGCGGACGGCGGCGCAAGCGGCGCGAAGCCCACCATCGTGCTGGTGCACGGGGCGTTCGCGGACGGCTCCAGTTGGAACGGGGTGATCGAACGGCTCGAGCGGCGCGGCTACACGGTCATGGCCCCGGCCAACCCGCTGCGCGGGCTGTACAGCGACTCCACTTACATCGCCTCCGTGCTGGAGAGCATCAAGGGCCCTGTGGTGCTGGCCGGCCACTCCTACGGCGGAGCCGTGATCAGTTCGGCCGCGGCCGGCAACCCTCGGGTCAAGTCCCTGGTGTACATCTCGGCGCTGATGCCCGACGTGGGCGAGAGCGGCATGTCGCTGGGCGCCCGGTTCCCCAGCGCCCTGGGCACCGCCACCAAGTCCGTCCCGTACCGGGAGGGCGGCGGCCGCAGCGGCACCGACCTGTACCTCAAGCGCGACAAGGTGCACCCGGTCTTCGCCGCCTGCCTGCCGGAGAGCCAGGCGAACCTGCTGGCAGTCACCCAACGGCCCGCGGCCACCACCGCGTTCTCCGAGAAGGCCAAGGTCGCGGCGTGGAAGGACATCCCGTCCTGGGCCCTGGTCGGTCGGCAGGACATGACCATCAACCCGGACCAGGAACGCTTCGAGGCCAAGCGTGCGCACTCCCACACAGTGGAGATCAACTCCTGCCACGTGTCCCTGATCGCGCATCCCGACGCCGTCGCCGACCTGATCCTTCAGGCCGCCACCGCTGCCGAGTCCGCCCGCCCGGCACTCGCGAACACCGGTACTTCCGGGCGCACCAAGGACATCACCGCACTCGGTGGCATCGCCAGCGCGTCCCTGGCCGCCGGTTCCGCAGTCGTCCTCCTCGGCCGCCGGTTGCGCCGCCGCACGCACTGACAGGCACGGGGCCACGGCGGCCGTCACACCCGTGCTCCACAGAGCCGTCTCAAGGGGTGCGACGCGCCGCCTTCTCCCGCGCACCCCTGTCCGTGGCCCGTTCACCAGCAACGTGGCGATGATGTGGGAGAAGTCTGCCTGCTCGAGCTCGTGCCGCGCCAGACCTCGCTGGTGCCTTCCCGTGCGATGTACTGGATGAGGGCTGCTACACCCTGCTGGAAGCTTGCCGACAACTTGCCGGGACCACCAGCCGCGCCCTTCCGGGCCGCAGCCGCAGAGGGCCGCTCTAGGCTGCCGACGCACGCTCATGCCGGCAGCGTCACAGGCCGAGATCGCTCAGCGAGGGGTGGCCGTCGGGCCGACGTCCAAGCGGCCAGTGGTACTTGCGCTCCGACTCCTCAATGGGAAGGTCGTTGATGCACGCATGCCTCACGCGCATCAGGCCCTTGTCGTCGAACTCCCAGTTCTCATTGCCGTAGGAGCGGAACCAGTTACCCGAGTCGTCGTGCGACTCGTAAGCGAACCGAACCGCGATGCGATTCCCAACGAACGCCCAAAGCTCCTTGATGAGCCGGTAGTCAAGCTCTCGCCGCCATTTGCGGGTAAGGAAGGAGACGATTTCATCCCGCCCGTTGATGAATTCGGCGCGATTACGCCAGCGAGAGTCCGGCGTGTAGGCCAAGGAGACCTTTTCCGGGTTCCGAGAATTCCAGCCGTCCTCCGCGGCGCGGACCTTTTGGATGGCACTCTCATGGGTGAACGGAGGCACTGGAGGATGAGTCATGTCTTCTCCTTTGGGGACGACTCGACGACTGCATACCTTATCCCCACGCTAATCTTCTGCCGTCGTCAAGTTGCGCAACATGCGGAGCATGTCGGTAGAATTCCGGCGATCAAACCGGTTAGCCCTCCAGTCGCAACAGCGTGACTCTGTTGGTGATCTTGAGGGGTCATGCGGTGGTGGTGCGGAGGGCGTGGAAGCGTGTTGATCGGCGGGGGGTGGTCGTCGGCTCGGCGATCCAGTCGGCGACGCGGGTGAGATTGCAGGCCGCGGCGGTCAGGACGTGCTGGACGTGGGTTCTGGCGAGCCCTCGGTAGCGGGTGCGGCGTAGGCCGCAGGTGCGGACGTTCTGGGAGAGGGTGGCCTCGATGCCGGCCCGGATCGCGTAGCGCTGCTGAGCCGCCCTGGCGGAGCAGGAGTGCTCCGACTTCACCGTGGACGGCGAGACCGGCAGGGATTCAGCGGCTTGCGTGCTCAATGCGTTCTCTATCTTCTATTGGACGTCTGAACCCCGCTCGGGAAGGCTGAGGCGTGCCGCCCGGGCCGGGAGGGCGGCATGGTAGGAGCACGCAAGGCAGACCACGTCACTCAAGGAGGACTGGCCGTGGAGTACCGCACGCTCGGACGGAGCGGGTGCAGCGTGTCGACGCTGGCGCTCGGCACGATGACGTTCGGCACCGAGGCCGACGAGGCGGGGGCGCATGCGCAGCTCGACCGGTTCGTCGAGGTCGGCGGGACGTTGGTGGACACCGCGGACGTCTACAGCCGCGGGGTCTCCGAGGAGATCATCGGCCGATGGTACGCCAGCCGCCCCGCCGACGTGCGGGACCGGATCGTGCTCGCGACCAAGGGCCGCTTCCCCATGGGCGACGCCCCCAACGACGCCGGCCTGTCGCGGCGGCACCTCGACCGTGCGCTGGACGCATCCCTGCGCCGGCTCGGCGTCGAGGCGGTCGACCTCTACCAGGTCCACGCCTGGGACCCGCTGACGCCGATCGACGAGACGCTTCGGTTCCTGGACGACGCGGTGCGCAAGGGCAAGATCCACTACGTCGGGTTGTCGAACTTCACCGGCTGGCAGCTCCAGAAAGCCGTCGACATCGCCGACTTCCGCGCCCTGAGCCGCCCGGTGACCCTGCAGCCGCAGTACAACCTGCTGGCACGCGAGATCGAGTGGGAGATCATCCCGGCCTGTGCGTCCGAAGGTCTGGGCCTGCTGCCGTGGAGCCCGCTCGGCGGCGGATGGCTGACGGGCAAGTACCGGCGCGACGAACGGCCCGTCGGAGCGACCCGGTTGGGCGAGAACCCCGAGCGTGGTGTCGAGGCGTACGACCGGCGCGTGAAGGTCGAGCGCACCTGGGCCGTCATCGACGAGGTGCGCGCGGTGGCCGACGAACGAGGCGTCTCCATGGCCCAGGTTGCCCTGGCCTGGCTGGTCGACCGCCCGACCGTGACGTCGGTGATCCTTGGCGCGCGGACCCTGGAGCAGTTGGACGACAACCTCGGCGCGGCCGGTCTGCACCTGACTGAGGAGGAGTATGCCCGCCTCGACAAGGCCAGCGACTCCGGCGCGGCCGACTACCCCTACGGCGTCCCCGGCACGGCGCAGCGCGGCCGGAAGATCGAGGGCGGACGATGAGCAGACGCCCGGTTCAGGCGCAACCCGTACGCATTTCCAAGGACGCAACCGATCACAGGCCGCGGCGCCGTGCGCAGGCCCTTGTGGCAGCTACGTTCTGTCACGCACAGTGGGGGGATTCCAGGGCCCGTCGAAGCGGCTGTCGGCCCGGGCAAAGAGCAGTCAGCGGTGGCCGAGCATCGTGAGTAGGGGCGCCGGGTCTTGAAGATCAGGGATTATTTCTGTCGCCCCGGCTGCCGGGGGTCGTCGTCGGTAGAGCGGCCGGAAGCGACGGCCAGGACCGGCACCTGGTTGGCGAGGCCGGCGGCGACGTCGGCGGGGGTGTCACCGATCATCGGCGGACTGGGTCAGCTGCCCGCGCGAAGACCCGGCACCGCTGGTTCGGGGCGACCGGCTCGTTCAGGTGCTCGTGCTCCTGGGGCGTGAGCGCGCAAGGGCGTCGAGGACTTGAGGCGAGGCGTTGACGGCGACACCCTGCTCCAGACCGCGGTAGTACGGCTCGCTCAGCCCGGCCCGCGTGGCGACCTCCTCCCGGCGCAGGACGGGCACCCTTCGCCGCTCTCCGGCACTGATCAGCCCCACCGTAGCGGGCTGTATCCGGGAGCGGCGCGGGACGCCGCGGGCGGCCGTCCCGGCGCACACCGTGCGGGGACCCGGCCGGCGGTGCGGGTCGGCGCGACGGGGCCGTCGTGCGCTCACACGGAACACCAGGCGAGAGACGCACGTCACATTCATCCGGCTCGTCCGGCTGTCACATCTCGCCCGACTGTTCCGTCAGTGCTGTGTAACCGCCAACACGGCAAGGAGATCATCATGGACGCCCGTCTCAACTTCTACGGCAACTCCGGCGCGGCCAAGTTCGCGAAGTTCATCAACTCGGCGGGCAAGGTCGTAACGGACTCGACGCTGCCGACCACGACGCAGGAACTGGTGAAGATCCGCGCCAGCCAGATCAACGGCTGCGGCTTCTGCACCGACATGCACACCAAGGACGCCGCGCACGCCGGGGAAACCTCGGTGCGCCTCAACCTGATCGCGGCCTGGCGGGAGGCAAAGGTATTCACCGACGCCGAGCGGGCCGCCCTGGAACTGACCGAACAGGGCACCCGCATCGCCGACGCCGCCGGCGGCGTCACCGACGAGGTTTGGGCGAATGCCGCCAAGCACTACGCCGAGGACCAACTCGTCGCCCTGGTGTCCCTCATCGCCCTCATCAACGCCTACAACCGCATGAACGTCATCATCCAGCAGCCCGCCGGCGACTACCAGCCGGGCCAGTTCGGCTGACGACCACGACAACGAGTACGAGCACGGGCCCGGAGGTCGCCCGCCTGCCACACACGAACGGCACCCGCCCTCCGGACACCGCCCATGTCAAGGTTCGCGCTCCCGGCACGCGGTCGAAAGCGCGCCCACCGCACTCGCCGAGACTTTCGCCGACTGTCGCAACGAGCCGATCACGGTCACACTCGCCGACAGGTGCGGGCCGACGACGATGGACAGTGAGAAGCCCCGACTGGACGGGGGAGACCAGCCGGGGCCGAGGTCGTGGCGCGCGGAGGGTGGTCGCCTCTCGGCGAAAGGCTCCATGGGGCTTCAGCCGAACGATCGTCCCCATGGGCTATAGGTGAGGCCCGGGGACACTGTCCCCTCCGCAGCCACGTACAGATGAACCGTCAACTACCCGCAGTTGTTCCATGGCCGCCCCAACGGTCGCTGTGAGCTGAGGCACGTTCCTTTCAGAGCCCTGCGCCCGCTCTCCTCTGGGAGGGCGAGGCGCCTCGGCGTTCCCGGGTCAGCGCAGCGCGTCAATCGCATGCACGATCGACGCCCTCGCGTCGGCACCGTACACAGCCATGCTGTTCCTTTTGTGTGGCCCGGTGCAGTGTTCTCCACGCACTGGGCTCGCGTCTCCGCCACGCCTGTGGGACAGGCATCGTGGGCGTCCATGAGTCGGACACCAAGACCGTCCGTCACCCCGATGTCGGCACATTCACCTTCGACTGTTACGTGCTCGTAGCTCCCGGCAGCGATCTGCGCATCGTCGCCTATACCGCCGCTCCTGGCAGCGACGCCGCCGACCTGCTCAGGCTCCTCAACGTCATCGGCACCCAGGCCATGACCGAAGACAGCACCCCGGGATAGCAGTCGGCGGCTCTCGCGGGCCAGTTGGGCGAGCTGGTGGTGGGCGCGGGCGTAGGCGCGGAAGGCGGCGAACGCCTGGTCGACGGTGACGTGCCAGCGTTCCGCGAGGATTCCCTTGGTTTGTTCGAGGACGATGCGGCTCGTCAGGGCGTGCTGGAGTTGGGAGCGCTCGACCTCGTTCTCTGCGGCGGTGCGCTGCTGCAGCAGGGCGATGGTCGCGATATCTGCCAGGGCCTGGGCCAGAGTGATGTCCTCGGGGTTGAGGGGGTCGGGGTCGGTTTGGAAGAGGGCGAGGGTGCCGATGACCCGGCCGCGCAGCCGTAGCGGGAGCGCGTTGGCCGCCACGAACCCCGGTCTCGGCGGCGCGGGGTGTGAACTGCGGCCAGCGCACACAACTGATCCACAGATATTGACAATTACTCGGGGACGGGATGTGTTCAGCCCTCTTCGGCGAGGGCCGGGACGAAGCGGGCCGCGTCGATCGTGCCGACACCGGTCGCCATGTCGAAGCCCTTCACCGCGGTGTAGCCGGTGACTCCGGCGTAGCTGTTGTTTGTGCCGTCCTTCACATCCACGATGCCGGTGGACGGGTTCTGCGAGGACTGCGCGTATAGCGAGTACAGCGCCTTGTTGATGTTGCCCAGCCGGTGGCCGGCGACCTGGTCGGCGAGGGCCACGATGCCCGCGAAGAGCGGGCTGGCCTCGCTGGTGCCGCCGGAGACATCCCAGCCGGCCGCCTTCGGGTCGTAGCTGGAGTACACCCAGGCGCCGCCGTTCGTCGCGGCGGACATCGAGATGTCCGGGGTGGCGCGGTTGTTGCCGGCCACCTGCTTGACCCCGTTCTGGTACGAGGGACGGGCGAAGACATGGGACTTGCCGCCCCCGCCCGCGCCGGCGTCGTTGTAGACGCTGTCCGGCGCGGTGCGGTTGCCCTTGTCGTCCAGGTGCAGTTGGGTGCCGCCGACCGAGGTCACCAGCGGGTCGGAGGACGGCCAGGAGTTGACCTTGTACGGGTAGTCGGTGGTGCTGTTCGCGGTGGTGTCGGTGGCACCGCCGTCGCCGGAGGAGCCGAGGACGGTCACACCGTGCCTGGCCGCGTCCTTGAAGGCGTAGCGCAGGTTCTGGATGCTGGAGAAGTCACCGCTGCGGAAGCCGGGGAAGGTGTTCTCGGTCGCTCCGAAGCTCTGGCTGATCACATCGCCCACACCGCGGTCGATCAGCGACTTCTCGGCGTTCATCATCTCCGGCAGGCCGGTGGTGCCCTCGTTCTCGGCGACCGCGGTCTCCACCAGGACGATGTGCGCGTCCGGCGCGACGGCATGCGCCATCTCCACGTCAAGGGTGGTCTCCCCGGCCCAGCCGGTGTGGTCGGAGTTGGCGGGGTTGAACGGCGGGACCTTGCCCCATTTGACCACGTCGACATGGGTGCTCTTCATACCGAACCGGGCGCTGTAGACATCCAGATCGCGCTGGATGGTCGGCGAGCCGAAGGAATCCACGATCACGATCGTGCGCCCCTTGCCGGTGACTCCTGCCCGGTACAGCGGGTTCAGGTCATACGCCTGGCGATACTGCGTCGGGGTGTAACAGGCGATCTTCCACTTCGCCTGGCACTGCCGGGTGGTCAGCGGGCTGCGGCCCGCGCTCGCCAGTTGCTGCCCGGCTACGGCTGGCACGGCCTTGATGCCTTGCGCCGAATGCGTGGGTGCTGCAGTAGCGGTTCTTGGCAAAGGGGTTGATATCGGTGCTATAGCGGCCAGGCTGGCAATCCCGGCCACAGTGACCGCGGCGCGCTGCCGCGGACAAACTGTGCGCATGGTTGCTCCTCCTATGGAGTAAGACCGCAATCGGCGGTTGCCGCGATCTCACTCCGAGGTCATCCGTAGGGCAAGCGTATTGACACTTTGGGACGATTTATTTACTTCCATGTGACTTGTTATTGAATATACGATTCAGGGCATTGTGGCTATGCGGATCGCGGCAAGCGTGACCCGGGTGGCTCCAAGAGGTCACCCCAGCCAAAGCCCCGTCACTGATCCACAAGATTTGACAATTTCTCGTCCGCGGGATGGGCAAGCCCGTCGTAGCGTCGACCCCCCGGGGGATGGTCGCGGCGTGGTCCAGGTCGATGTGGAATGCGGCCCGCCAGGTTTCCCCGGCCGTCGTCGCCTCAGCGGCCAGTTCTTCCTACTCGGCCAGCGCCTGGTCCTCCTCCGCCGACCGGAACCCCTCCCGCGGCAGCGCGTCGCGGTGGGCATCGCGCCAGCCCCGCAGCACGACGGCGCACGAGCTCGCCGAGGCCTGCCCCCGTGCGCGGTGGAGCGGCGCATCGTTCAGCGCCGCCTGCCGTGAGGTGCCAGCTGCCGTACGGTACGGGTTGCTCATTGATGTCCTGGAATCAGCCGCCGGGCTACTGGACACGGCACAGGCAAGGTTGAGGACATGGAACACGGTGTACGACGGGCCGGGGTGCTGGCCAGGCAATCTCAGGAGACAGCGCGCACGGCAGAGGCCAGCGGTTCCAGGTCGCCGTAGAGGGCTGCGTGCAGGGCGGCTGCGGGCTGGCGGGCGCGGTCCTCGCCCGCCACGTCGTACAGCACGACGTAGGCCGGCCCCACCGCCGAGCCGGAGCGGACCGCGCGGTCTTGGACCAGGCCGACGGCGGCTTCGCGGATGGCGGCGGCCGTGACCTTGTCGACCACGTGGGCGGGGGCCGTGAAGGTGTCGGCCTTCACCGTTCAGCGCTGTCCGCTGCGTGCGATGCAGATGAACACCGCGCCGGCCGCCCGGGCTGCCTCGTATGCGGCGTTGAACGCCGCGATCCCGGTGGCGTCCGGGACCTGATCGGCGGTGCAGGGGACCGGGAGCGACTGCATGACGGACATCGTGCCAGCGCTCGGTGGCGCCGCGAGGGATTGGCCCGGTTGGGTCCGACGTGTCTGACCCGAATCCGCGGGTAGTGGCCGACGGTCGGTCAGGTTGTGGCCTGTCTGGCCGTCAGGTCCGTTGAGGGGATGGTGGGCAGGGGTGTGGC
>NZ_RJVR01000386.1 GCF_003999195.1 Streptomyces soli | reverse complement strand
GCCACCCGCGATCCCCCTGGGGAATTACGTGACCGCGGGGGTGGGGAATTACGTGACGCTGAACCCGCCCCACCTGGGGAATTTCGTGATCGCTCACAGACCCCTATTGACCGTGGTTTACCGCCTGTTCTGGTGCGCATCTGGTGCGGATCTCGTGCAACGGCTCCGAAGGTGCTGGGGCCGCCGGCCGTTGGTTGCCCACGAGGGACCTTGGGGGCCAGAGACGGCCCGACATGCCCTGCGAGCGGACCGGATCCCGTTGTGGGCCATCATGTCCGGCATGTTGCTGACCTTTGGCCCTGACCGCCAGACTCGCGAGTTCCAGTGTGACTGCTGCGATGCCCCGATCGAACGGGCATGGGATTACATCTATGCCGACGGTGATCCTTACGCGCTCTACTTCGCGAACTGCTACCACCACCGCAACAAGGACCACGATGCCTGGATAGATGTGATCTTCGGAAGCTGGGGTGTCGGGCCTGACGAGTGGGACGATCACGTCTCGTTCGGCTGCCGTGTTGGGCCTGTCGTCGGGCAGACCGAACCCGCATCCACCTTGGTAACCGCGGGGCTCGCTAATCCGGATGGACCCCTCTTCGGCCTCAAACTCGATCGTGAAGCGGCCTTGCAGCATCCCCGGTTGGCCGAGTTCTGGAAAGTTTTGGACTTCATCTTGGAGCATGATCCCCTGGTGCGCGGTCACGTCTGCGGCCACTGAGACGCCGAGGTCGGTGGAGCGGGTTTGGCCGGTGTCCTGCCCGGTTTGGGGTCGAGCATGATCAGGGGGCCGTAGGCTCGCCAACTCCTCGAACAGGCTTCACTCTGGGGCCTCTTCGTCCCGAAGCAAAGTGGGTACCCTCACGACCTGCGGTCTCACTGGGGTTGAGCTGCGCGAACAGTCCCCCAATGTCCGTGGACGTACGCCGAGGTACGGGGCCGCTGTAGCGCAGTTAGACACTCAGCCTGACGGCCACTCCATTACTCTGTGGATGAGTCGTCGGCCGTTGTCGTCGCCAGCCCAGAGCAGCTTCGGACGGCCCAGGGACGGCCGTGTCGTCGGGGGCGTTGCTACCTACGGCTGTGGGCCCTCTTGGATGTTAGGCGCCCGATAGCGAAGGCCCAACCGACCGCTGTCACTGTCGCCACAACCCTAGTTACCTTCTCCCCCGTGGTAACTGCACCAGCCGTGCAGATCACAACCCCGATCGCGTACCACCATGGGCTAGTGCGCCAGTGCGTGCGCTCGTCAGTCACTGTTCCTCCTCCGCCGCCCGCACCATACTGTGCCGGCAGCGGAACGGTTTTGCCGGGTGTCCTGGCTATGCCTGTCGCGGGACCCGGTTCGGAGAAGTCTTGAAAACCGTCGTGGCAGCGATGTCACCGTGGGTTCAAATCCCACACCCACCGCAGGTGAACGGCCCCTGACCAGGTAAATCGGTCGGGGGCCGTTCTTGTACGCGCTGTCCGCAAGTGACCGTGGTTCCCCCTTGTTTCCCGCCCGTACGGGCACGGGGATCGGTCGCAGGCGGTCAAACCGGCGACATGAGGGCTCTACGAAGAGGCCACCGGTCAAGCCGGCGGGGCGCCGCCCATCGGTTGACGGTGGCGCCCCGCGTGGTAACCAAGCTTTGAGGTCTGGCCTCATCCTTATCAGGTCGATCCCGGGAAGCCCTGAAGCGAATCGAACTGGGCAGCCGCTAAACGCCGACCTTCTTGGCGTCCACGGTCAGCCGTCAGTGTCCGCCGCCGTTGGTGTCAACGATGGATGTCAACGCCGGGGGCAGACCCGACCCCGGTGGCCAGGAAAATGACTCGGTCCGCGACATTCACAGCGTGGTCGGCGAAGCGCTCGTAGTAGCGGCTGAGCAAGGTCAAGTCCACGGCGGTTTCCATGCCGTGAGGCCAGGCACCGTCAGCCATGTACTCGAACGTGCTGCGGTGGACCTCGTCCATGGCATCGTCGTCGAAAGGCAGCTCCGCCGCGGCCCGGGGGTTTTTCGTCTCCAGGGCCTGTCGCATCTTGGTCGCCATCTGCTGCGCGACCCGGCCCATCTCCTCGATGGCCGGCCGCAGCGCAGCGGGGAGGGGGCTGCCGGGATACCGCCTCCGGGCAATCTCCGCGACGTGGCGGGACAGGTCCCCCATCCGCTCCAGGTCGGCGGAGATGCGCAGGGTGGCCACGAGCGTGCGCAGGTCGGTGGCGACCGGCTGCTGACGGGCCAGGAGGGACACCACGCGGGCTTCGAGATCGTCGCGGACCGTATCGATCACAGCATCCTGGCTGATCACGTCCTCGGCAGCGGGCAGGTCACCGCTGATCACCGCAGTCGTCGCGCGGCCCATCGCGTTGGTCACCATCACCGCCAGCTCCACAAGCTGGACGTGCATGGCGTCAAGTTGCTCGTGATAGCGCTCTCGCATGAGCTTCCCCCTTCTCCAGCAGGGTGGTGCCCCGACCAGATCGTCCAGGCTCTCACCATGACGAACCCGGATACCGGCACCAACAGCACTGGCGGCCCGTGA
>NZ_RJVR01000318.1 GCF_003999195.1 Streptomyces soli | reverse complement strand
AAGTGGTACCTAATAACGTACCATTCTCGACGCTCTCCAGGCGGGGCGAACAGCTGATGGATTCAGCTATCCCAGCACCATCCCAGCCGGGGAAAAACTAAGGGGCCGGCTCGCGGAGGAGTCGACCCCTTCTGAACTGCATGTTTGCCACGTCAGCGACGTGGTGTTATTTCATCCGCTCACACGTTGAAGCGGAAGGCTCAGTGCGGCGCTCCGACCTGCGAAAACAGGGGTTTTAGAGATCTTATCCAGCACCAATCCAGCACCGTCGGGGATCATCCAGCACATCGGGCCGCGGCAAAGGACCAGGATCGACCGACTCCGACGTTGTGTACACCTGGGACGCTCGGTACGCTTGGGCGCATGACGCAGCCCTTGCCCATAGAGTCCATCCGCGATGTGCGCGCACACCTGGCTGAGGTCGTGGAGCGGGCCGACCGGGACGACGTACCCACCGTGATCACGCGCCGAGGCAAGGAAGTCGCCGCCGTCGTGTCCATCGAAGTACTTCGGAAGTACCAAGAGTGGGAAGAGCGCGAGATCAACCGGATCATCGACGAGCGCATGGCGAATCCGGCAGCTGGCATCCCGATTGAGGACATCATGAGGGAGACACTGGCGCGCAATGAGTGAGTACCGCGCCGTCTTCCGACCCGAGGCCCAGGCAGAGCTACGCAAGATCCCCCGTGACATGGCGCTCCGCATCCTGGCCAAGCTGACCGAGCTGGAAAGCGACCCACTCGGCTTCAACACCACCGCACTCGTGTCCCAGCCCGAACGCCGTCGCCTACTAGTGGGTGACTACCGTGTCGTCTACACAATCGACAACGGTGAGCTGGTGGTGTGGGTCGTGCACGTCGGGCATCGCTCCACCGTTTATGACACCTGATCCTGTGCCAGGAACACGTGCGGTCCGTCAGAATCCGCTGGAGGTAGCGCACCACTGTCCAGGCCGGCCGTGCCGGGTTGTCAGTGGTGGCTGCTTTCATGGCGCCATGAGCACTGTGCACGAGACCGCCGCCCTCCTCCCCGACCCCGCCGAACTCCGCGCCCACCTGTGCGCGTTGGCCATTCTGGACGCCACGATCGGCGGCGATCCGCAGTTCTGCTGCTACACCTTCGACACGGCCTGGGGCCCCGGCGAAGAGGCAGCCTTGATGGAGAACGGCTCGGGGGACGACTTCTCCGTCCTCTTCACCTCGGCCGGCGTGCTCATACGCGGCTTCGATCACGAGTCGGAGATGAGCCCGTACGGGACGGACGACGAGCAGGTCTGGCCCGGCGTCATCGACGAAGTGCCCGCCGCGCTGAGCCCGCTCCTTGACGAGCCCGCCTTCCGTGACGAGGGCATCGACGCCCCTCGCATCACCGCCTGCCTGTGGCGGGAGACCGGCGACACGGCCTGGCGCACCGGCTCGGCCATCGCCTTCCCGCCCGGCAGTGAGGACCCGGACGGCTCCGGCTTCCTCTTCCACCTCCTCGCCGACCGCTCCCCCGAGGCCGTCCAGGCCCACTTCGAGGACTACTACGAGCACCCCGTCCCCTTCGACGCCGTCCGCCACGTCCTCGCCGGGCACCCACTCACCCCTGCGATCGCTGCAGCCCTCAACCCGGCCGCTCTCTCGGACAATGCCCTGCTCCGCAGGATCACCGCGCATCCCGAGGCCGCTTCCTACCTGGCCTGCGATGGAGAGTTCGACCTCGCCCGCACCGACCCGATCGAGCCGATCGCCCTGCCCAACGGCCTCCCGGTGGCGCCCATCGCTGGCTGCAACGCGGGCGGCACTCATTACCTATGCGGCCCGGCCGTCCCCAACGGCCCCCGCCCCGTCCTCTACACCGACTCCGAGGGCCAGGCCTCCCTGATCGCCGAGTCGCTCGCCGAGGCCCTGACCCTCGTCATCGTCCTCCCGTCCTGGCACGACGCCCTGGCCGGCTTCCGGCCCCCTGCCCTCAACTCCGACTACCTCGACGACCACCCGGACCACCCCACCGTCCGCGACCACCTCCTCGCCGCCCTTCGGCTCCCCCCGGCCACCGAGCGGGAAGTCCTGGACCGCCTTCTCGCCACTGCCGCCCGCACCGTCCCCGACGGCTTCCTCCCGCACGCCCCCGACGAGGAGGACTCCTCCTTCCAGCCGATGCTCGAACTACTTGCCGACTAGGGCCCCGGGGACCTTGTGGAGAAGGCCGGCACGCCGGGGCAGTGCTGTGTGTGCTCCGTTTCGCCGGTCCCGGTGCATCGGTCGGCAACTCACGGGGAAGCTGACGGGCCGTCCCGTCGGCCGCCGACGTCCCATCTCGGTGACGCCTTCCAGAGCCGGGCCTCGCCCCTCACACTGCGCCCCGCCCGCACGGGATTCGCACTGCCGGGCCGGGACCCCACACCGTTCCCCGGCTCCAAACCCAGCGCGGAATCACGTCCCCGCCTTCGGATGTGATGATGCATCAAATTTCCCAGCACCATCCCAGCACGGGAACGAGCGAAGGGCCCGACTCCGAAGAGTCGAACCCTCCTGACCTGCGTATTTGACAAATACGACGTGGTGGAATTGCGCCTAAACGTTGAAGCGGAACGTCGACGACTCCGCTACGACCTGCATCGATGGCCGGTTTCGGAACGCGATCCAGCACGGATCCAGCATCGGGACGGCATCATCCGGCGTCCCGGCCCGGAATCGCCCAGGCACCCGTGCTGACCGGCTATGCCGCGAGGAGTCGGCAGTCCGCAAACCCTTCCCGTCAGACAGGAGGCCGCCGGGGTGGCGTCACAACCCCATGCGCGCCTTGTGTACACATGTAACATCTGGTACCTTTAGGTCCATGACGCAGATGCCCATCGAGTCCATCCGCGACGTCAGGGCCCACCTGGCCGAAGTCGTCGAGCGGGCCGATCGCGACGACCAGCCCACAGTCATCACGCGACGCGGGAAAGAGGTCGCCGCCGTCGTCTCCATCGACACACTGCGCAAGTACCAGCAGTGGGAGGAACGCGAGATCAACCGCATCATCGACGAGCGGATGGCGAACCGCTCGGCCGGCATCCCGATCGAGGACGTCATGAAGGAGACGCTCGCGCGCAGTGAGTGAGTACCGCACCGTCTTCCGCCCCGAGGCCCAGGCAGAGCTTCGGAAGATCCCACGGGACATGGCCCTCCGCATCCTGACAAAGCTCACGGAACTGGAGAGCGACCCCCTCGGATTCAACACCACTGCACTCGTATCACAGCCGGACCGCCGCCGCCTGCGCGTCGGCGACTACCGCGTCATCTACACCATCGACAACGGAGAACTAGTCGTGTGGGTCCTTCACGTCGGACACCGATCCACCGTCTACGACACATGAACCCACTGACACAGAACCGCTGTGGAGTCATCTGCTGGACCCTCGGGAGCGGCTCGCAGCGGCCGGAGTCGACCCGTGCGTGTGGGCCGGGGACGCTGCCCGCGATCCCGTGATCGTCGCCCGTGCGCGTTCCAAAGTGTGGAAGCAGCGTCGGAAGGGTGAGCTGTTCCGCTACGCTCGGCGCGGTGAGTAGCGCCACCGCCTTGAAGTCCTGGCTTGCCAGCCGTACCCGCGAGCAGCTCGCCGAGCTGCTGGAGCAGCGGGATCTGCCGCAGGCCGCCGGGTACGGCAGCCGGGGGCTCACGACTCTGGGACAGCTCGCCGAGCATCTACTGACCGGCCCTTGCGTCAGCCGTGCGCTGCGGGAGGTCACCCTTGGGGATCTGCAGGTGCTGGTCGCGGTGGCCCGGCTGGCCGAGCGGCTGCATGGTCCGCTGGAGGGCGGTGTGCCGACAGCCCCCGGACAGTTCGGGTATCCGGCCGTGCGGGCCGGGCAGGATCCCGCCAAACGCGCTGTGCCGCGCAGGCAGCTACTGGACTGGCTGGCGGACGGCGCCGAGCAGCGGGCAGACGCGGAGGCCGCGTTGGAGCGGCTGGCTGAGCGGGCGCTCATCCTGCCGCCGCACACCGCGAAGGTCTCGGTGCCGCTGCTGTTCCACCAGCGCGTCGCGGAGCTCCAGGGACTGGGCGGCCCGGCGGACGCGCTGCTGTCCGCCGCCTACAACGCCCCTGAGATCCACCGCATCGCCGAGGGACTGGGCCTGCCGAAAGCCCGCACCCGCAACGCCGCCCAACTGCAGATCGCCACCCTGCTCGGCGACCCGCAGCGGGTGCGGGAGCTGGTGGCCACGGCCCCGGGCGAGGCACGTGATCTGCTGGACAAACTAGTGGCCGGTCCCGCGCTGCTGCGCACCCACTGCTTCACCACCCAGTACGGGTACTACTCGGGCCCCAACTCCAAGTTCCTCTTCCGGGCAGGGGGTTCCGGCGACCCAGGCACCGACTGGCTGGCCGCCCGGGGCTTGGTGGTGCCCGTCGGCACCGACCTGGCGGAGCTGCCCTACGAGATCGGCCACGCATTGCGCGACGATCACGCTCGTCCCGCTTTCCAGCCCGCCCCGCCACCGGTCACTGCAGTGGTGCCGCTGCCCCGCACCGCCGCCGGCGAAGCCCAATCGGCCGCCGCCACCGCGGTTTCCCGGGCGGAGCTGCTGCTGCGCGCCACCGCCGCCCAGCCCCTGGCCGTACGCAAGGCCGGCGGGATCGCGGTGCGGGACACCAAACGGCTGGCCAAGGCGGCCGGCGCTGCAGAGCAGCAGGCCCGGCTGTGGCTGGACCTCGCCGCCAACGCCGACCTGATCGCCCCGCACCACGACGAAATGCCCGCGCCGCGCGGCCGCAGCCGCAAGCCCGCACCGCCGTCCCCCGCCCGGATGCTGCCGACCGACCGCTACGACGACTGGCTGGCCGCCTCCCCCACCGACCGGCTGTTGCCGCTGCTGGCCACCTGGGCTGTCACCCCCGAGGTGTTCAGTTACTGGCCCGACCAGGACGAGACGCCGGTCGCCCTGATCTCCCCCCAGGATCCCATGGCGGTCCCGCTGCGCACCGCGCTGCTCGACGCCCTGGCGCACCTGCCGCCCGGGCAGGGGCTCGCCCCGGGGCGCGGAGGTTCACCCGGGCCTGAGGCGGTGGCCCAACTGCTGGCCTGTGCAGCATGGTTCCAGCCCGCTCTCGCCGATCCCGGCCAGGACACAGTGGCCCGCACCGAGGCCACCCTGCACGAGGCCGAGATCCTCGGGGTCACCGCGCACGGCGCCCTCACCGCGGCCGGACATGCGGTGCTCGCGCTGCTGCACGCCGGCGCGGCCCGTCACTTCCCCACCGTCCCCGGTGCCGGGCCCGACCTGAGCGACCACCCCGCCCTCGCCGCCGCCATACGGGCCCTGGGCGAAGCCTTGTCGCAACTGCTGCCCCCACCGCAGACCACCGCCCGTTTCCAGGCCGATCTGACCGCCACCGTCACCGGCGCGGCCTCCCCCGAACTCACCGACCTGCTCTCCACCACCGCGGACCGCGAGTCCGAAGGCCACGCAGTGGTCTGGCGGATCAGCCCCGGCAGCCTCTGCCGCGCCTTCAACAGCGGACTGGACGCGACCGAACTGCTGGAACACCTAGCAGCCGTGTCGGAAGGCGGCGCCCCCCTTCCGCAGCCACTGGAGTACACCGTCAAGGACACCGCCCGCACCCACGGCCGGATGCGAGTCGTCCGCTCCGCCTGCTGCATCCGCTCCGACGACGAATCCCTCATCACGGAATTGTCCAAAGTCCGGGCCCTGACCAAACTGGGACTTCGCCGCATCGCCCCGACCGTCCTGATCAGCACCGCCGCCCCCGACACCACTTTGGCCGCGCTGCGCACCGCCGGCTACGCACCCGTGCTGGAAGCCGAAACCGGCACCACCATCATCGAACGCGCTCCCGACCAACGCGCCCCGGGCACCATGCCCTCCCTCGCACAAGCCCGCCACCACCGCGGCCCGGGACCGCAGACCGCCCCGGCGCTGGCCGCCGAACTGCTCACTGCCAGGTGACCCAACGGACCATCGGCAAGTGACCGGACCGTCAGGGATTGCGCACCGCAATGCGAGGGCCCGCCTCCTACGGCCAGCGCGACCGTCCGAGCCGGACGCCGCATTCCCCTCCCTGACCGTCAGGCTGGCCCTGCGGGACTCTGTTTGTCGGCACCCGCACCGCCGAGAAGCCGGTGACTGAGATGAGTAAGCCGGAGGAAGTCCCGGTTGACCGCGGTCGTGTCACTGTGTCATCGCTGGGTACCGTTCTGTCTCAGTTTGCGGCTCGGTCTACGATCCGCCGTCGCCGGCGCCGCTTGTGTCGCGGTCGCCTGCCGTACTCTGGCGTGCTGGGTCCCCGCCCTCGGCCGCCGGCTGGGTGGTGTTGAGGCGGCCGAGGCCGCTGCGGGTGGAGGCGACGACGATACGGTCACCGATGGCGAGCCGCCGGGCTCGGTCAGCGTAGTTCCACATGTAGGTCATCGGATTGTGGGCGAGCCGAACGGCGATGACCCGGATGCCGCCCAGGCCTTCCACGTCGTGCTGATTCATGCCGACCAGACCGGAGCCCTCGGTCGCGGTGAGTTCGGCGATGAGGAGCACGTGGCGGAAGACGGAGAGCGTCCCCAAAACCTCACGGCTCATCAGCGCAGCGGCGAACGCAGGCGCGGACAGGTAGGAGACCGAGCGGGAGGCGACGTTGCCGAGAGTGGCGTAGACGTGCTGCGCGAAGTCGTCGTCGAAGAGACGGATCACGATGCGTACGTTGGGCCGTATCGCTCGGGCTTCCAACGCGGCTTCGAGGTTCGCGGCGTCATCCCTGGTCACTGCAATGAGCGCGCGGCTGCGGTGGATGCGGGCGCGCCGCAGGAGGTCGTCCATCGGCCCGTCGCCGACGACCACCGGAATGTTGAGGGCGCGCGCGGCGGCGATGCCCCGGGCCTCCGGGTTGCGCTCGACGCACACCAAGGGCACACCCAGCTCGTGAATCAGGGTCGCCACCCGGGTGCCGATATTGCCGAGGCCGACCACCACGATGTGGTCGCTGGTCCCGGAGCTGGGGTCCTTGGGCTGGCCGCGCCGTCCGGAGGCGAGGATGTCCACCAAGATCGCGGTGGCCAGCGGGACGAACGTCACTCCGCAGAAAGTGATGATCACCTGGGCGACGCGTTGCCACCACCCGTCGGTACCCGCGCCGGGCTGGTCGGGCTGGGCGGCTCCGGCCATGTCCAGCAGCGTCGTGTAGACGGTCCAGATGAAGCTGTGGTTGAAGGCCCAGGTCGTCAAGAAGGAGGCGAGGGTCGCGGCCAGTGCGAAGGCCGTCACGATCCTGAGACGGGCGCCGGTGAAGTACCGGAATGTGTCCACCAGTCGCCAGCGCAGCCGAGCGAACCAGGGGGTCGATACCCGCAGCTCGTTGGAGAGCGTCTGCAGGGCGGCAATTCCGTTACCGGCCCCGTCCGGGTGGTTGCTGCGTAGCGTCGTCGTGTCGGCCGCGTCCGGCGTGTGTGCCGTGTCTGGCGACGTCGGTGTGCGGCTCGATGGGATCGTCGCGTCGGGACCGTACCGCGTCGCCAGCGCGATGAAGTCCGCCGCCCTGCTTGCGGTCTCGGGCATGAGCCGTATCCGGCTCAGATCCTGCCGGTCAATCCGGTCCGCGACCACACACAGGCGGTTCGACTGAATGTCGTCATCGTAGGCGACGTAAACGAACCGCTCGCCGACCTGCACCGAGTTGGGCCGTTGCAGCGCGCCATTGACGAAAGCCGGCGCCGCCGTCGCGGAACCGGACAGCGATGCGCAGTTCGTGAGCAACTTCTCGATCTGCTTGCCCAGCCGCTCGTTGAACATCCGCAGCACAACGCGGATCTGCGGGTTGTGGCCCTGGACGCTGAGCGCGGCATGGATCTTGTCCTGGTCCTCGCCGTCGACGAGTGCGATGCCACGCGCCGTGCTCGCGGACACTTCCCGCAACGCCTCGTCGGTGACCGTCCGTGACTCCACGACCTTGACCAGGCCGGGAATCCGCCCGATCCGCGGAGCGTGATCCTCAGTACGGTCCTGAACGATGGCCATCACCGGGACTTCGTAGTGTTCGGTGAGTTCCAGGATCAACCGGAGCGCGAGCGCATTGCTGCCGACGACGATGAAGTGGTCGGCGATCTGCTGCGCAGGTTCAGGCTGGCCAGCTGACTGTGGTCCCCCGTCGCGGGTCATACCGCAGGACCCTACCTGCTGTTCGCTGACGCGTAGTTGGTACCGCCGTGTCCTGCGGGGCGGCCAGGGTGCGGCCGCCTCGGCCTTGTCGCTGGGCTGCCTCGGCGCCGGGCGCCCGGCGTTGGGTTTCCGCAGATCACTGGGGGCGCACGACCAGCCCTCTTGTGCGGCTCCTGCCGAGGCCTCGAACCTGCGGCCAGGGGCCTTGCGTTCACCAACAAGCAGGCCACGCCGCCAGGAGATCCGCGGGCCGATACGTAGCGTCGATGCATTCGTACAGTGCCGCGAAGCAGAGCGGCGTGCGCCGTGGCAGGCCGGAGCACGGGGGCGGCACGCTCGCAAGTGGGCCAGGCGGGATTTCCGTCGACTGGCTGGGCGGACCGCTCCCGGCTGCGAGAATGGCCCGCGATCAGCCATTCGGCGTACGCCCGCGGGCGCACGGTGCGTACGCCTCAGACGAGCGGGAAGCCCTCTCCAATGACTACGCAGCGCAGCTCCGCCGAGCGCACCCCTTCCGTCTACCAGCTCAAGGTCCAACTGGAGGGGATGAAGCCGCCGCTGTGGCGCCGGCTGGTGGTGCCCTCGGACCTGACGCTGAGGTCGCTGCATGATGTGATCCAGGTGGCGTTCGGCTGGGAGGACATGCACCTGCATACTTTCGAGGACTCCTCGGGCGGACGGTACGGCCCGCCAGGGGACGTTGACATCCCGGCCTTCGACGAGGAGAAGGCGGTCCTCGTGGAGGTGCTGCCGCGCACCGGCGACCGTATCGACTACACCTACGACTTCGGCGACGACTGGCTGCACCGGATCACCGTGGAGGCGGTGCGCCCCGCCGGGCCGGGCGAGGGCGAGCGCGCGCTGTGCACGGGCGGGCAGGGCGCGATGCCCGCCGCCGAGGACCTCGGCGGTGTGTGGGGACTGGCCGAACTGCTGGAGCGATACGAGGACGGGGACCGCCCGAAATCCACGGTCGTCCGGCACGGCGGTGAGGAGTGGGTGGAGTACGACAGTCCGCATGACGAGATGCTGGCCGGCCTGTACGAGGAGGGCTTCGACCCGGCCTCCTTCGACCCCGCCGAGCTCACCCGGGCGCTCGCCGACGTGCGGCTGGGGCGGGTGGCGGGCGCGCGGCGGAAGAAGCGCGGCGAGCGGAGCGGACGGCAGGTGCCGGCGGGGATGTACCGCTGCGAGTGCGGCGATCTGCACCCCCTGCCCGGCGCCGCGACCCCGCTCGCCTACACCGGCCGGGAGGACGAGGAGGCTTCACTGTCCGACCTCCTCGGTTCCGTGGGCGTCCAACTCCCGGCCGTGCGGCTGCCCGGCGAGCCGGATCTGGCCCGCGCGGTGCGCGAGGTGCCCGCCTTCATGGCGGCGGTGCGGCTCGGGCACTGGTGCGGAGGCGGGCGGGACCTGACCCCGAAGGGGCTGCTGCGGCCGAAGCTCGCCCGGCAGGCGGTGGAGGAGGCCGAGCTGTGGCGGCTCGACCCCGAGGAGTGGGGCGAGCCCGAGGAGCGGGTCGCGCGGCTGGCGAAGATCCGCAGCGCCGGCGACATGGAGCTGGTGGACCTGCCCTGGGAATGGGCGCTGAACTGCGGCTTCGTCGAGGTGGACGGCAATCGTGCGTGCGCGGGCGACGAGCTGCCCGATGAGGACGACGACGCGGCGCTGCTGGCCGCCTGGCAGCAGGCGGTGGTCGTCGCGGCGGCCGAACTCTCCCTCACCCTACCGGTGCTGGACGGGCCGCTGGGCGCACTGCCCACGCTGCGGGAGCTGACCGAGCAGGCCCCGCCACTGGTGTTGCTCGCGGCATACGGGCTGCCGGACGGGGAGTGGCTGGACGTCGACGACTACCTGACCGGCGGTCTGGAGGGGCTGCACGAGGGGCCGGCCCGGCATCTGGTGTCGGCGCTCCTCGCCGAACAGTACGACCACACCGCCGGGACACTGGAGCTGTTCGGCGCCGCCGAACGTGAAGGCGACGAAACCCCGGTGGACGGCGCCCCCACCCTGCTGTTCGGCGGCGGTGGGGACCCGCTGCCCGCCGGCCGCTTCCGGCTCACCCCGCTGGGCCGCTCCGGCCTGCGCACGCTGCTGGTACAGGCGGGCATCCCGGCGCCGGTGATCGGCTCGCTCGCCCAGGCGGACGCCCGCGACCTGCTGGCCGCGCTCGCCTCGTACCCCTCCGACGCCGATGCGGTGGCGGAGGTGGCGGGCTGGCTGGCTGTGCGCTCCGTGGCGGACGCGGCGGTGCAGGTGGTGGACGCCTGCGACGGTACGGAGCCGGCCGACGCGCTGCGCCGCCTTCAGGCCCCGCGGGTCCTGGCGGTCGTACTGGAGGCGGACGAGGGCGGCCGGGCGAAGGCGGTGCTGCGCAAGGCCGCCGTCTCCCAGGTCACCGGCTGCGCGCACGCGGCGGCCTCGATGCTGCGCCGGATCGGCGATCCCGCCGAGGGCGAGACGGCGTGGGGCCTGGAGTGGATGCTGGTGGACGGCGCGCTGCCGTTCGCCCGCCGCGGCGAACAGGCGCTGCGCGAGAGGCTGCTGGCGGGCCCCCAGGGCGGGCCGCGCCCGCTCGACCAGGTGGCCGAGCGGGCCGACAGTCTGTGGCGTGCCGACCATCCGCATACCGGCGAGGTGCTCGGCGCGCTCGCCGATGCCGTCAAGCCCGTCGACAAGGCGCTGGCCAAGCGGTTGCGAAAGGCCGCGTTCAAGACAGGGAGCCGCAAGTGAGCCTGCTCGTGCGGGAGATGGCCGCCGAGGCCGCGCCGCTTGCCGACTCCGCCACCGCTGCCTGGGCGCGCGAGCACCTCGCCACCGCCGACTGGGCCGCCGTGTTCGCCCCGGCCGAGCAAGGGCAGCCGGCACGGCTCGGCCGCCTGGTGCTCTACCGGCCCACTACCGACGCACCCCGCGTGCCCGCCCCGGCTGCCGCACCACAGACGGTGGAGCGGGTCCGGTTGCCGCTGGTCCTGCCATACGGCAGCGGGGTGCGCACCCGCACCGTCGAGGGGTGGGCTCTCGGCCCCGGCGACGCGCTCGCACTCCTGCTCGACCTGCCCGAGGACGGCGTACATCCCTCGCTCGCCGCGTCGGCGGCCGTCACCCGCCGCGTCCTCCAGCTGCTCGGCGAGGGGCGCCTGTATCCGGCGCTGACCTCCGACACGTACACCACCTGGCGCTTCGGGCCGCCCGGCGCGCGGGGCCAGCAGGACCTGGACGCGCTGCCCGGCGCCCTGCCCCCGTACGCCCACAACCTCCCCGCGCCCCAGGCGGACGGCAAAGTGCCACAGATCGCCGAACCGGCTGCCCTGGTAAGGGAGTTCTGTGACGCGCTCGCGGACGCCCTGCCGCGCACCCCGGCCGCGGGCCGGGCCGCGCCCGGGAATCCGTACGCCGACCGCGCGACCGCCCTGCACCCGGGGCTGGCCGAGTGGGCGGCCGAAGCCGCCTCCGAGCGGGACGCGCAGGTCAGTGTGGAGCTGCGGGTGGAGCCCCCGGCCGGGCGGCGCCGCGCCTTTCAGGCGGTACTGCAGCTGCGCACCGCGGCCGACCCCTCGCTGGTCCTGGACACCGCGGAACTGTGGGCCGACCCAGAGCGCGCGCAGCGCCTGCTCGGCCCGCACGCCGAGGCCGAGGCACTGCTCGCGCTGCGCCGCGCCGCCCGCGCCTGGCAGCCGCTGACCCGCCTGCTCGCCGAAGCCGCCCCCAGCGCACTGCGCCTCGACGACGAGGAGGCCATGGAACTGCTGGGGGACGCCACCGACGTGCTCCGCACGGCGGGCGTGCGCGTGCACTGGCCACGCGAGCTGGTCAAGGCCCTTGAGATGCGCGCGGAGATCGGGGCGGCGACCGCGCCCGGTGCGACCGTGGACACCCTGCTGGGCCGCGACGCCCTGCTCGACTTCTCCTGGCATGTGGCGCTCGGCGGCGAACAGCTCACCCAGGACGAGCTCGACCTGCTCGCCGAGGTGCGCCGCCCGCTGGTCAGGCTGCGCGACCAGTGGGTCGTCGCCGATCCCCGGCTGGTGGCCCGCCTGAAGCGGGAGCGCACCCTCCCCCAAGCTCTCCGAGCAGGGGGGACCCCCATCTCCCCGCTCGACGCCCTCCAGGCGGTACTGACCGGCGAGGTGGAATGGGACGGCGAGCGCGTGGAGGTGGATGCGTCCGGCGCCTTCGGCGAGCTGGTCGCCCGGCTGCGCGACCCCGAGGTCCGCGCCCCCGTCCGCGTACCGGAGGGCCTGCACGCCACCCTGCGCGACTACCAGAAGCGGGGCCTGGCCTGGCTGGCGGACATGACCCGGCTGCAACTCGGCGGTGTCCTCGCCGACGACATGGGTCTCGGCAAGACAATCACTTTGCTCGCCCTCCACCTGCACCGTCAGGAGCAGCCCGACACGGCGGGACCCACCCTCGTGGTCTGCCCGGCCTCGCTGCTCGGCAACTGGCAGCGCGAGGCAGCCCGCTTCACCCCCTCCGTCCCGGTACGCCGCTACCACGGCGGGGAGCGCACCCTCGACCACCTCGCCGGGGACGAACTCGTTCTCGTCACCTACGGAGTACTGCGCCGCGACCGCGAGCAGCTCGCCGCCGTCAAGTGGTCGCTGGTCGCAGCCGACGAGGCCCAGCACGTCAAGAACCCGTACGCCACCACCGCCCGCCAACTGCGCGCCCTGCCCGCTTGCGCCCGCGTCGCACTCACCGGAACCCCGGTGGAGAACAATCTGTCCGAACTGTGGGCGCTGCTCGACTGGACCACACCCGGCCTGCTCGGCCCGCTGTCAGCCTTCCGTGAGCGCTTCGCCAAGGCCATCGAGCGCGGCGCGCTCGGCGCCGACAGCGACGAGGAGACCGCCGAAGCGGCCCGGCAGGCCGCCGAGCAACTCACCCGCCTCACCCGCCCGTTCCTGCTGCGCCGCCGCAAGTCCGATCCCGGCATCGCCCCTGAACTCCCGGCCAAGACCGAGACCGACCACCCCGTCCCCCTCACCCGCGAGCAGGCTGCCCTGTACGAGGCGCAGGTCCGCGAGATCATGGCCAGGATCGAGGAGGTAGACGGCATCGCCCGCCGCGGGCTGGTGCTGAAACTCCTCACCGCGCTCAAGCAGATCTGCAACCACCCCGCCCACTACCTGCGCGAGACCGGCCCGCTGCCCGGCCGCTCCGGCAAGTTGGAACTCCTCGACGAACTGCTCCAGACCATCGTCGCCGAAGGCGAGAGCACCCTGGTCTTCACCCAGTACACGCAGATGGGCCGGCTCCTGGAGCGGCACTTCGCCGACCGCGGCCTGCGCGCCCGCTACCTGCACGGCGCTACCCCCGTGCAGCAACGCGAGGAGATGGTCACCGCCTTCCAGAACGGCGACTTCCCCGTCTTCCTGCTCTCGCTGAAAGCCGCCGGAACCGGCCTCAACCTCACCCGCGCCACCCACGTCGTCCACTACGACCGCTGGTGGAACCCCGCCGTCGAGGACCAGGCCACCGACCGCGCCTACCGCATCGGCCAGGACCGGCCCGTCCAGGTCCACCGGTTCACCACCCAGGGCACCGTCGAGGACAAGGTCGCGCGCCTGCTCGGCGCCAAGCGCGCCCTCGCGGACCGGGTCATCGCCTCCGGCGAGGCCGCCCTGACCGAACTGTCCGACACCGACCTCGCCGAACTCGTCACACTGTCCCGTGGAGTCGACGCATGACCCCCGCACGCAAGGCGCCCCGCATCGGCATCCGTGCCTTCGCCGCCACCTGGTGGGGCCAGACATGGGTGGACGCTCTGGAAGCCTCCACCCTCGACGCCGGTCGCCTCTCCCGTGGCCGCACCTACGCGCGCAAGGGCATGGTCGGCCCCGTCACCGCCGCCCCCGGCATCCTGCGGGCCGAGGTGGAGGGCAGCGCCCCATGGCCGTACGACGCCGAAGTACGCCTCCGCGTCCTCACCGACGCCCAGTGGGACATCCTCCTCGACGCCATCGCCGTCCAAGCCGGCCGCACGGCCGCCCTGCTCGACGGCGAGATGCCCGCCGACCTCGTCGACGTCGCCCGCACCGCCGGGGTCCCCCTTCTGCCCGAGCCAAGCGAACTCGACCCCGAGTGCTCCTGCCCCGACTGGGGCTACCCCTGCAAGCACGCCGCCACGCTCTGCTACGCCACCGCCACCCACCTCGACGACGATCCGTTCTGGCTTTTCGCCCTCCGCGGCCGGAGCAAAGACGCCGTCCTCGCCGCGCTGCGCACCCGCCGCCAGGCCCACACCGGTACCGCATCCGAGACCGGCGGCGCGCACCGCACCCCGGGCATGCCCGCTCGCGGGGCCTTCGCCTCCTGGAACGGCATGTTCACCCCACCCGCCCCCGCGGCGCCCGAGGGCGCGCACGATGACATCGATACGACTCCCCCGCCGCTCACCACCACACCTCCACCCGGCTCTTCCTTCACTCTCGACGACCTCGAAGCCCTCACCCGTGACACCGCCCAGCGTGCCCGCCGGCTCGCCGCCGGGCACACCGCCACCCTCATCTGCACCCCCCTCGAAGACGCCGTACGCCTCGCCGCGACGGACGTCAGCCAAGGCTGGTTGCACAATCTCGCCCTCGCCACCGGCCTGCCCCCGCTTGCCTTCGCCCGGCTGGTCCGCGCCATGCGCCACGGCGGTCCCGCCGGCGTCGCCGCCGCCCGCGCACCCTTCACACCCGACCCCGCCGCCATGGCCGCCGCCCGGACCGCCCTGGCCGACCCCGACCACACGGACAACACCGATGGCACGCTGCGGCTGCGCGCCTGGCGCAACCGCCTCACCGCCGACGACGAGGGCGTCCAGATCCGCCTCGGTCCTGACAATCGCTGGCACCCCTACACCCGGGAAGGCCGCGCTGCCGCTGCCGAATGGTGGCCCTGTGCCCCCGCCACCGCCGACCCCGTCGCCGCCCTCCTCGCCGCGCGCACCAACTCGATCACCTCCGCAGGCAGTGTCATGAAGCAGAGACAGAGCGGATAGGCGGGACAGATCGAAGAGCGCTGCGAGGGCCGAGTCCGGAAAGGCGGTGGGGCCCCCGCCGAAGGCAGAAGAGAGGGAGCCGCTGGGGTACCCCCGGCCGGAGGCTCGACGCACGGCAGTTGTGCGTAAACAACCCGGCAGGAAGATGCTCTGCTCCCAGCCAGCCGAACCACGCCTCCACCGCGGCGGGCAGCTCTTCGAGCAGGGCATCAGGGGCGAGCAGCGAAACGGGAAGCACCTCGCCCAGCAGACGGTCCAGGGCCCTGGGGCCGACCCGGCGGGGGTCACGGCCCATGAAGCCGGCACTGAGCCGCATCAGGTTGAGCGGCAGAGCACGGGCGGCAGGGCTGTAGAGCCGCGCCCCCTCGGGGGAGGCCAGGAACCGCGCGTGCAGCTTCCGGTGCCGGCGGCCCCGGCCCGAACACCACACCACACCACAGCCTTCACCCCCCTCCCCCGTGACCACCGCTCCGCCGCCGGGACTTCGGGCTCGTCCCAGACCACCGCACCCGGGACACCGGTCCACCAGGACCAGCGGGCGCCAGGCGGGCCGCGGACCGCATGAGGAGCACCGCGACGGAACCACCCCGTGAACTCACCACCCCGCGCCGTTGAAGCGGAACATTGGGTGCAGCGCTGCCACCTGCGGAAACACCGTGCCCCGCCGCACGATCCAGCACATATCCAGCACCGTCGCGGTCGCCCCTTCCAGACTCCCCGAAGGGTTATTTGGGCTGGCCAGAGCGGCTGTCGGATGCCCTGGTCGACGAGCAGGAGATTGTTCGGATCTGGGCACAGATGGTCCTGGCGAACCCGCCCTGACCTGGCATGAAGCGAGGAGGGGCCAGGACATGGACAACACGGTGTTCGGCCCTGCGACCAAAGTGACCGCCGCCCACATCGCCCGAGACGCCTATCTATACGTGCGGCAGTCGACCTTGAAACAGGTGATCAACAACACCGAGTCGACCGCCCGTCAGTACGGGCTCAAAGGCAGGGCAGTCGCGCTGGGCCGGCCCCACGATCGGATCATCGTGATCGACACCGACCAGGGTCAGTCCGGGGCCTCGGCCGCCGACCGGGAGGGCTTCCAGCGCCTGGTCACCGATGACGCTGTTCGCGGCGACCGTGGCCGGGAAGGTGACGGTGTGTTTGGGGAACTCGCCCTTGACGAGCTGGGAAGTCGGCGTGACCTGGACCACCTGCGGGGTGTCGGTCGAGGCGTACCAAGAAACGACGCGCTGCGACTCGGTCGCGCCCACGCCGAAGATGATGCCGGCGGGCGTCGCGAGACCGTCAGCGTGGGCCGCGGCCGTCAGGCCGCTGCCGAACACTGCTGTGACGCCCATGACCACCGCGGTGGCGCCTGTAGCCACCCGGCGTCGAACAAGGCCGGGTCTCGCGGCGGCCTGCTTCGCCGCGTCGCCGGCCTCGAAGGCCGCATTGCCGCTCACCGGACCTGGCTGCCCCCGGCTTCTACCGCTCCGCTGCGACGGAACGGCGGCGCGGGCGCACACCCGCAGTCCGCCAGAATTCAGCGGGGGACGCGCACGGCGTACTCGGCCCGGTCACCGCGGATGCGGTGGACGATATGAGCGACGGCCTGCCCTTGCGTGTTGCTGTTGGTCCCTCTCAGCAGGAGCAGTGGCGTTCCCACCTGCACCTCCAGCCAGGCGGCGTCCTCCGGGTTGGCCGGTACCGCCGAGAAACAGCGGTCGTCGCGCAGAACCTCGACGCCATGGGCGGCGGACATCGCAGCGAAGAGGCTGTTGGTTCCATCCCAGCTCGGGGGGGCGAGCGCCGCCGGAATAGCGGCGAAGGACACCGACCATGGCAGGTCGTCGACCCAGCGGATGTAGCGGTACTCCATGACGGCACCGGGGAAGTCGGGGAAGTGGTACTGCTCGCCCGTTACGTGAAGCTCCGCCGACGCCCCGTGGCTGCCGGGCCGCGATCGCGCCAAGGATGGTCGGCCGTTTGACGGGTCCGGAGGAGGCGCTTCGCCGGTCGCGGGGTCGACCCGACGGGCGTCGAGGACCGTCTGCCGTACCGCGTGGCCGCCCCTCGCCATGGACTCCAGGAGGCTGGCCTGTCCGTCGTCGATGCGGTGACGCAATGGCTGGGACGCCACGAAACTCCCGACGCCATGCTCGGTTCGGACGACGCCGGCGCGGGCCAGGTCGGCGAGTGCTCGTCGAACGGTCAACCGGTTGACCTTGTATGCCTCGGCCAGGGCCGTCTCCGACGGCAGGGCGTCCCCCGGGGACAGTGCGCCGCCCTCGATGCGGCCGGAGATATCGGCGCGGAGTTGCCGCCAGACCGCCATCCCGGCGGCTCGGCGTATGGGTTGGACCGGCCCGAGTACCGCGCTTGGCGGTCGGTTCACGACGGAGTCACTCACGGATGTCCCCTCCACGAAGTTCAACGTTCTCCCTCTGTCTGTTCATTCTGTCGCCTCCTGGACCGGACTTCCAGATGTGTATACATGTACCCAGGTTACCTCCCGTGGTGAGCCCCGCACGAAAGGAAGATCCATGCCCCGTGTCCGTGAGAAGCAAGGGGACGCCTTGTTCGATCCCGCCGCCCCGAGGACGCCCCACCGCATCCGGTGGGCGACTCCGATTGCCGTAGCCGCGCTGGCCATGCTCGCCAACGCGTGCGGCTCGCCCGCATCCGCCGGAAGCGCGTCAGGCACCAGCAAGGTTCCTCTCGTCGTGTACGGCGCGGAGGGCTACGACACCACGGTCGCGAAGGCCTTCCAGCAGGCGACGGGAATACCGACGTCGGTCTACGACGCCCACACCGGGATCGTCGTGTCAAAGATCCAACAGGAGAAGAACAACCCGCAGTGGGGGGTGACTTGGTTCGACGGTGATATGGCGATGGCCTCGTTCGACCAGCAAGGGCTTCTCCTCAAGGGCTACGAGCCCAAGGTGTCGTGGAACCCACGAGGTCTTCAGTTCCTGCCCAAAGACAAGAGCTACATCCCGACCGGCTACACCATCGCGGCCACGACCCTCTACAACAGCGCCAGGATGCCGAACCCGCCGAAGTCCTGGAAGGACCTGCTCGGCCCTTCGTACCGAGGCAAGCTCGGAATCCTCAACCCTGCGATTGACGGGCCCGCATACCCGCTGATGGCAGGATGGGCCGCCCAGTTCGGCGGTGTCCCCCAGATGGAAGCCTACGTGTCCGCGCTGGTGAAAAACGGCGCCAAAGTATACGCCGCGCCCGCTGACGAACTCAACGCCATCAAGCAGGGCACCATCGACGCGGCGGTCGCTCAGAGCAGTTACGGGATGGGGGTCGAGCAGACACAGGCCAACCTGAAAGTCTCCTACCCGCAGTCCGTCACGCCGGTGCCCAGCGTCCTCGGCATCAACGCCAAGGCATCGGCGGCCGTCCAGGCCGAAGCTAAACAGTTCGTCCAGTTCGTGCTGAGCCCCGCGGGACAGAAGGCCATGCAGGCCGGTGATCCCCAGGGCGACTCGTTGTACTGGCCCGTTCTCAATGGAGTAGCCCCCCGGTCCGAGGTCCCGTCACCGGCGACGATTCCGACCAAGATTCTCGACGCCTACACCTGGGGATCCCAGGAGAACGCGATCAATCAGTGGTTCACATCCAACATCGCCCGGTGATCCGCCGGTTGGACGGACGTCGTTCCCTCCCCGGAGGCCGGCAGGTCTGGCGCGTTTTCGCCTCGAGTCCGTATGTGTTGCTGATCGCGCTGCTGCTGGTCCCGACGGCCTGCTTCTTGCTCCTGCCCTTCATTCCCTCCGCCTTCGGGCAGGGCGCGGGAAGCATCGGCTTCGCTCCGTTCCGCACTGCCTACCAGGGATACGTGCTCACGGCTCTCGTGAACTCGTTGTGGGTCGGGTTGGCCGCGAGTGCGGCCGCACTGGTGATCGCTGTCGGGCTTGCCTGGCTGTGCGAGCGGGTCCGGATCGCCGGTGCGGGGGCGTGGCGGCTGGGAGTGTGGCTGCTGCTCCTCCTGCCGACCTACCTCACTGCGCTGGGCATCGAATACCTCCTCGCGCCCCGGGGCGTCATCGCTCAGGCAACGGGCTGGTACCCAGCCACGCTGGACCACCTGTTCGTGGGCCCTGCCGGGGTGGTGCTCGTGCTGAGCCTGCGAGGCGTCGCCTTCGCCTACTTCGCCGTTGCTGACGTTGTGCGCTCCATGGGGACCGACCTCGCAGACGCGGCGCAGGTGCACGGGCTGTCTCGTTGGCGGACCGTCATGGTTCAGGTGGGCAGCCTCACACCGGCCCTGCTGGCCGGGTTCGTGCTGGTGTTCGCCGAGACCGTAAGTGACTTCGGCGTCGCCTCCACGCTGGCCGCCGACGCTCACTTCCCCGTCATCACCTACACGATCTTCACGTTCACCGCCACCATCCCGATCGACTTCCCCGCGGCCGCAGCGATCTCGTGGAGCTTGATAGGCGTATTCACAGCGGTACTGGTGTTGCAGCGGTACATCCTCGGGAACCGGAACTTCTCCGCACGAGTCGGCAGCTCCCCCCCGTCGTCGGGGCGGACCGTGTCGGCGCGGGGACGGAGGGTTGCGGCACTCGCCACGGGCGTGTTCTTCACGGTCGCACTGATAGGACCTGTCCTCGGCATCGTCGTGTCCTCGCTACTCGGCGGGACGACGTCGTCGGGCGGGGCCGTCGCGGCCGCCAACTCGTCGGGGCTCACTTTTGCGGCGTACCGGGCGCTGTTTGACACCCCAGGCTTGCTCAGTCCCGTGTGGCTTTCTCTTCGGCTCGGCCTCGCCGGGGCGACGTTGGCGGTGGCCGTCGGACTCGTCATCAACCTGTGGAACCAGTACCGGGGCAGGGCTCGCGCCGCCGCGCTGATCGACATCGGCTTGGTGGCGGTGATCGGGCTTCCCTCTATCGTCCTCGCCGCGGGGTTCGTGTTCTTCTACAACCTGCCGGCGGTCTACAACGCCCTGCCCATCTACAACACGCAATGGCTGTTGCTCGTCGGCTATGTCGTCGGCTTCTCCCCCCTTGCCGTCCGGATGCTGCACGGCCCGTTGGCCCAAGCCGGGCGGTCTTTGTACGACGCCGGGCGGGTCCACGGCTTCATCGCTCTACGTGCCTGGAGCAAGGCGGTGCTGCCGCTCATCTGGAGGTCCCTGGTGTCGGTGTGGCTGTTCATGGTGGTCGTCATCATGTTCGAGTTGCCGCTCTCAGAGGTCCTGTACGCGCCGGGTGTGGAGCCGATCGCCGTGGCCGTCGCCGTGCAGTTCAAGTCGCAGATCGCGACTGGTACGGCGCTCACAGTCGTGGCTATCGCCGCGGTGATCGCGGTGCTCGGAGTGGTCAGCGGGCTGATGTGGGCAGCGGGGACGCTGCACCGCAGGCAGCGTGCCCGTCAAGATACGGCCGTCGACTCCTTGGTCGCCGGCCTCACAACCGTAAACACAACGCCCTAACCCTGGAGGAAACAGCATGACCAAAAGCGGAATCGGCTCACCGCGCTTGATCTTCATGATCGACGGGCTCGGCTGGGACTACCTCGGGAGCGGGACGACCCCGTTCCTGTCAAACCTGTTCACCGAGAGCGTGAACTGGCAGCTGCTCCTTCCCTTCAACGACGATCGCACACGCTGATGCAGGCCAGGCCCACCGAGGCGGAATCCCGTCCAGCCCCTGCTACCTCCCCCGACAGCCCTCCCCCGTCATCGAGCGCGTTGCAACTCACTGGCCTGACCCGCCGGTTCGGCCACGTCACCGCCCTCGGCGGCATCGATCTGACGGTCAGTGCCGGGCAGTTCATGGTGCTCCTCGGGCCGTCAGGGTCAGGAAAGACGACGCTCTTGAAGCTCGTGGCCGGGATCGACCGGGCGAGCGCGGGCAGCATCGCGATCGGAACGCGCATCGTGGCGGACCAAGGGCTGCATGTGGCGCCTGAACGGCGCGGCCTCGCCATGGTGTTCCAGCAATACGCGCTGTGGCCCCAGGTCAGTGTCCTCGCGAACGTCGCCTACGCCCTGGAGCGGCTTCACCTTCCCCGCCAGGAGTCCAGGCGGCGTGCCCTGGCGATGCTGGACCGGGTGGGCCTGGCCCGACTGGCGAACCGTCGCCCTCCCGAGCTGTCGGGCGGGGAGCAGCAACGGGTCGCACTCGCTCGGGCTTTGGTCGCCCGACCGGCAGTGCTGCTGTGTGACGAACCGCTTTCCAACCTCGATGCGGACTTGCGGGAGCGGCTGCGAGCGGAGATCGCCACGCTTGCCCGAGAGAACGACACGACCGTGGTGTACATCACTCACGACCAGGTCGAGGCCTTCGCCCTCGCAGACCGGATCGGTGTGCTCCAGGACGGACGACTCGTCCAGTGTGACCTGCCCGAATCGGTGTATCACGCGCCGGCCACGCCGTTCGTAGCTCGCTTCACCGGTGTCGCCGGGGAACTGCACGGCCGGGTTGCCGGCCGGCCGGACTCCGCGGGACGGTTCCTGGTGGACACGCCCAACGGTCCCCTGGCGGCATCCGGGCCCGCGCCTGCGCCGCTGGGATCCGCGGTCACGGTTCTCGTTCGTCCCGCCGCGGCGCGCCTGGTCCCGTGCACCGACGACAGCGGCCTGCTGAGCCGGGTACGGGACGTCGCTTACCGCGGCCACGGATATGACCACCTGGTCGAGCTCGCGGACGGCACGCGCCTCACGGGCGTCTTCGCCGAACAACGCTACCAGCGGGGCGAAGAGGTCCGGGTCCGGCTCGACCCCAGCGGGAGCTTCGCCTACCGGGCCGACGCCCCCGCCTGACCCGCAGGCGGGCCGGAACCGCACCAACCCGGGGCGCGACGTGCCCCGGTGTTGGTGGTGTTACGACCTGGTGCACGATAGGGAGTGGATCAGCCTGCGGCGTCATGCGGCTTCGATTGCAAGGCGCCGGGACGCCCTCAGGGTGGTTTCCTGTGGGCGTTCTCCCCCAGCCTCCGTCCGGTGGGGGTCTCCCGGTCGGAGGCTGGGGAAGTGCCCCCAGCAACGCCGCAAGCGGGGTCGCAGGGCGTCCCAGGCCCACTCCTTATCGTGCACCAGGTCGTTACCCACAAGCCCGGCCCCCGCCGTTCGTGACCCTGTCCACGGGTCTACGCAATCAACGCCCACCGTAAGTTGAGGGCAGCAAGCAAGTTCATGCGGGAGGTGAACCGGTGCGGCTCGGTCGCAACAGGCGGATCAGCCGGAAGAAGAGGTGAACGGCAGCGGACACCGCTGGCTTGTGCTCGTCTACCAGGTGCCGACAGAGCCGACCCGGTTACGGGCAGCGATATGGCGGCGCATCAAGGGACTCGGCGCGATCTACCTGCAGAACTCGGTGGCTGCCCTGCCTCGCACAGTCGCCTCGGAAAGAGCCATGCGGATGCTGCGCAAGGAGATCATCGACATGGACGGCACGGCCCACCTGCTCGGCACCGATGTGCTGGCCGGAGAGGCCGATGTCGCCGCCGCCTTCAACACGGCCCGCAACGACGAGTACGAAGAGATCACCGACCGCTGCCAGAACTTTCTCGCCCAGGTCGACAAGGAGTACGTGGCCAAGCACTTCACGTACGCCGAACTGGAGGAAAACGACGAGGACCTGACCAAGTTGAAGACCTGGTACGAGAAGGTCCGCACACGGGACCTGCTGTCAGCCTCCGGCCGTGCCGAAACGGCCGCGGCCCTCGAACGCTGCGAGCAGGTCCTGGAGGACTACGCCGCCCGGGTCTACCTGCAAGAGGGCGAGACCCGCTGACGGCGTACCCGGCTGGCGGAAGGTGACCCGCACGCGGTTGCGGGCCGGCGGGAGCCGGCGCCATGCAGCCCGAGCCTGCCGTAATCGCCTGGAACTGCAAAGTACCTGATCAGAGGCTGCACGTGAGTTTTGGCATCCTACAGGTCGCCAGGTTAGAGCAGTACGCGTTCCGCAGAAATGCTGAGACCTCACGATCGGCTCGACATGCGACTTTGAGTCTGGTAGATATCTATACATCTAGAAAAGCTGAGGTGGTGACCAGCCCGTGAACGGAGAAGGTCGTGACGTCGGCCCCCCATCCGGCACGAAGGTGCCCACACCCCGCTCGTTCTCGGCCGACGCGGCCACCGCGGAGTACGCGCGGTGGCTCGAGATCCAGACCGGCGCCTCGCTACTGATCGTGACCGGCGTCAACACCGATGCGGAGGGTAACGACCTCGCGCACATCCAGCACCACACTCGCGCCGACCGCGCCGAGTACGTCGTCAACCTGCTCGTCTGAGAACTCACATTAAGGAAGTGCTTGTGCACGCTCACCAGCGCGTCATCGTGGCGATGATCGATGGTCTGGATCCCGCCTATCTCGACGGCGGCACCATGCCTGTGCTCACCGGCCTCGGCGCCCAGGGGACCAGCCGCATCGTGGACGCGATATCCCCCACCGTGACCAACGCCAACAATGCCGGCATATCCTGCGCCGCCTGGCCCGCCGAACACGGGATCACCGGCAACAGCTACTTCAATCCCGCCAGCGGCGAGGCCGACTACATGGAGGACTGGACCCACCTGACCCAGCCCACCCTGCTGGAGCGCGTCACCGCCGCCGGTGGCAAGGCGGCACTGCTCACCGCCAAGAAGAAGACCGTCCGGCTGCTCGGCAACCGCACCACGCTCGCCGTCGCCGCCGAGGAGCCGGGCCCCGAGTTCACCGACCGGTACGGACCGGCGCCCGACATCTACTCGGCGGAGATCAACCACTGGCTGTGGGGGGTAGCGGTCGACCTGCTGGCCACCCAGCCCGACCTGGACTTCCTCTACGTCCACACCACCGACTACCCCATGCACGCCTGGCCCCCCGGGGACCCCCGCACCATCGCCCACCTCCGCCGGCTCGACGAGCTGATCGGCGAGGCCGTGGCCGCGGCACCCGACGCCGCCTTCTTCGCCACCGCCGATCACGGCATGAACGGCAAGAACCTCGTCCACGACCTGTCCCAGGCATTGGCCAACCGGCACGCACCGGTCCGCTTCACGCTCTCAGCGGAGAAGGACCGCTATGTCAAGCACCACCGCACCTTCGGCGGCACCGCGTGGATCTGGCTGCACCACCCGGCCGACGAGTCGAACGTCGCCCAGACCCTGTCCTCGCTGCCCGGGGTCGAAACCGTGCTCCGCCGCGAGGAGGCCGCGAGCCGGTTCCACCTCAACCCCGACCGGATCGGTGACCTGGTCGCCCTCGGCGACCGCGACACCGTTTTCGGTGAACTGCCGACCGGCCGCGAGTCCGAGCAACTGCCCCAGGAATATCGCTCCCATGGCAGCCTGTACGAACAAAAGGTCCCGCTCTTCGCGTCCAACAACGCCGACTACCCGTACACCCGTCAGCCGTCCCACAACAAGGACCTGCTCGCGCCCCTGCTGAGCGCCTGGACGATCGATTCCTAGTGGTGCTCCGCGGAGGAGGGGTGTTGGGGTCGGTCAGGCGGCCTTGAGGGGGCTGCCGTCGTAGCTCCAGCGGAAGGGGCTGGCGGTCTCGTTCCGATGGATCATGTAGGCGTCCATCTTGTCGATGAGGTCGTCGCGGCTGACGCAGTCGCCGTGCCGCAGGACGCGGCGGGTCACCGTGACGTCGACGTGCCCGCCCAACGCAGCCGCATAGGCGCGCAGCGTCTCCAGTTCCATCGCCTCCAGGTCGCCGTTCTCGATCTCCGAGATCCGGATTGAGCGGCGTCCCGGTCCTGCGGCCATCGCGCGAGTCCCCCTCCGTCGACTTCCGTTCAGCAGTGTGACCAGCGCCTGCGGTGCGGGAAAGAGGGCAGCTGGCCAACACACTTGTGCGCCCTGCGGATGGGCCTTTGTGCGTTCAGTCCCAGGCGAGTTGACCGTTCGGTGTCTGGGGTCGCGGCAGTGTTGCGGTGTGGGTGATGCGGTGGGTGAGGGCCGTGTTGCGGCGCTGGGTGCGGTTGTTGGCGACGGCCCGCTCGACGGCTTCGCGCTGGCCGATCAGCATGACGCCGTCGCGGGCGCGGGTGACGGCGGTGTATAGCAGGTTGCGCTGAAGCAGCATCATCCCGGCTGCGTTGGTCATGGGGATGACGACGTAGGGGTACTCGCTGCCCTGGGAGCGGTGGACGGTCAGGGCGTAGGCGTGGACCAGTTCGTCGAGGTCGGTGAAGGGGTAGGTGGCCGTCTCGCCACCGGGGAAGGTGACCGTGAGCTGGTGGGCGTCGACGTCGACGCCGGTGACGGTGCCACTGCTGCCGTTGAAAACGCCTGTGTCGCCGCGGTGCGGGTTGTTGCGGACCTGTTGAACGCGGTCGCCGAGGCGGAAGGCGCATCCGTCGTGGAAGTGCCGTGGCTTGTGGTCGGCGGGTGGGTTGAGGCGCTGCTGGAGGCGCAGGTTGAGATCAGTCATGCCTGCGAGGTTCTTCTTGCCCGGGCATAGGACCTGGATATCCTCGGCCCGGACCTCGAGGTGCTTCGGCATGACGTCGCAGACCAGCTCCACAACGCGCTGGGCGATGTCCTCCGCGCCCGGGATGGGCCGGTTCCAGAAGGGGACCCGGCACGTCCGGTGGTGTGCATGGACGAGAAGCCCTACCAGCTCCTCGACCATGTCCGCGGCCCGCTCCCGGCCCGCCCTGGTCACGACGCCTG
>NZ_RJVR01000385.1 GCF_003999195.1 Streptomyces soli | reverse complement strand
CGTCGTCAGCACCGCCCGGTCCCTGGCCACCCGCCAGCTGACCAAATGGGGCCTGGAACGCCTGGCGACGGCCACAGAGCTGATCGTCAGCGAACTGGCCACCAACGCCATCCGCCACGGCACAGGCCTCATCCGCCTGCGCCTGATCCGGCACCAGATCCTGACCTGCGAAGTCTCCGACACCAGCAACATCCTCCCGCGCCTGTGCCACCCCCGCACCACCGACGAGCGGCCGCGGCCTCTTCCTCGTCAACCGGTTCTCCCACCGACAGGGAACGCACTGCACAGCGGGCGGCGGCAAGATCGTTTGGGCAGAACAGGAACTGACACCCGGGATCTGAAACATGCAGTGACTCTCGCGGTGGTGCCCCGGCTGCCCCCGATGCCCTGCGCTTGCGCTATGAGCGACTGGTCGCGGGTTCCCACGACCCCGATGTCTCCTGGTGGAACTGGGTGATCCGACTGCGCGATGAGGGCTGCCTGGTGGGCACGGTCCAGTCGACAGCGGGGCTACAGCCCAACTGATCCACAGACCTTGACAATTACTCACTCCACCACGGGCTGGGGGTCCAGCTTCGTGGCGGTGACGACCTCTGCTTTGCTGCTGCACAATCCGCAGAAGACGGCATAGGTGGAGCCGTCGTTGGAGTACAGGGCCGGGACCTTCATGATGATGTCCTGGTTGGGGCAGCCAACGGTGTGGCAGACCGCCTCGGCGTAGTAGAAGGTCGCGGGTTCGAGGGCCTGTGGGGTGCTCATTCCGCAATCACTATCCAGTCGACGTTGGTGATGGTGGACGTGGTATTCGACCGCGTGACCCACACGGTGAAGCCGGTGGCTGTCTGGTTCGTAACTCCGATACCCAGCAGGGTGGTCCCTGCCGTTGCGGTAGCCCCTGTGGCGACCACGCGGAAGGCGGTTCCTGTCAGGTTGAGCCCTGTGACCTGCACGCTGGTCGCGGTGTTTGCCGCCGTGGTGGTGACGACCGCCCGGCCGCGAGCGATGTTCCCGGCCGTGAGCATGCCAGCAACGGACGCGCCGGTGTCGACGACCAGGCCGCCGAGGTCGGTGAAGTCCAGGTTCTTCGCGTTCGCATCAATGTGGAACCCGGCGCCGCGCACTTCCACGTTGGTGAAGCCACCGCCACCGCCGGACCCGTTGGAGGCGTACGACACGACCCGCGAGGTGCCATTGGTGTCCTTCGCGGCGTCCCAGAAGCTGTAGGCGGTGCCGTCCAGGGCGTCGGTGGCCTCGATTCTGACCGTGCCCCCGGACACGCCTTGCACGGGCGAGTTCATCCGGAGCGTGGCGGAGCCACGGGAGACGTACGGGGCTTCGACGATGGTCTGAGGCTGGAGCTGGCCGCCACCCAGGTCGAGGACGTCGGAGCTGATCTGCCCGGGGGTGACCTCGCTTGCCTGGCCGCTATAGATGAGCAGGGCGCCGGAGGTTCCGGGGCCGCCGTTCGGGTCCATCACCAGGCGGCGGCCAGACGCCGCGGTGCGGACAATGGCACCGGTGACGGTGGCACCGGTGATCGTGCCGCCGGTGATCGTCTTACCGGCGATGGCGTCCGCGGCAATCACGTCGCTCGTGATGGACAGGGCCTTGATCTGCGCGGCGGTGATGGACTGGCCGACGATCCTGTCCGCGTTCAGGGTGCCCGCAGAAATCCTGTCGCCATTGATGGTGCCCGCGACCATCTTTGGCGTGGTGATCGCGCCGTCCGCGATCTGCACCCCGGGGACCACGGCACGCACTACCGCGTTGTCCCACCACACGGTTCCAGCGGTGGCCTGGAAGCTCTCTACGGCGATGGAGACCTTCGCGGCATTGGCCGGGGCGGTGACGGTAGCCGTGAGGCGCTGCCAGGTCGGCCCGAGCACCGGCTGTGATGCTTGCGCCACACCCCAGGCGAAGGTCACCCCGGTGCTGTCCTGCCACGACGCGTAGAACTTGATGGCCTGCCCGGCCCAGTCCGAGGAGCACTGGTAGTCGACCGCCAGATACAGCTGCTCGCCCGGCAGGATCGAGAACGTCGTCAGATTCATGCCTCGAGTGGTGGCGCCTGCCGAGGCCGCGGAGACCCTGAGCGACTTGGGCGACCCATTGCCCTTGGTGGAGTCGATAGACCAGGAGGCTCCCGCTGCGGCCACCAACGCCGCCGTGTACGGGCCCTCAAAGCTCGGGTCACTCAAGAGGTTCGAGCCGCCGACGACGGTGAGCTTGTCGGTGGTGATCGACCCGGCGGCCAGGTTCGCCGCGGCGATCGTCCCCGCCGCGATCTCCGCGCCGGTGATCGAGCCGCCGAAGATCTGCGCGGCGGTGATGCTCTTGCTGGTGATCTTCGCGGCGTCGAGGGTGCCCGCAGCGATGCGGTCACCACTGATGGTGTTGGCGACCATCTTGTTCGTGGTGATCGCGCCGTCGGCGATCATCGTGCCGGGGACCACCGGGCGGACCGCCGCGTTGTCCCACATCACCGTCCCGGCGGTGCCCTGGAAGCTCTGGCAGACGATGCGGGCCTTGACCGTGAGGGCCGGTGCGGTGAGGGTGCCGGACAGACGCTGCCAGGTCGGCCCGAGGACCGGCGTGCTGGTCTCCACAGTGCTGTAGCTGATGTCTGCCCCGGCGGAGTTCAGCCAGGCCACGTACATCTTGATCGTGGCCCCAGCCCAGTGAGGAAGTTTCATCGTGATTCGTGCAGGTCGTCGGCCCTGGCGTGACCAACAGTTGGAGTGCTCGCGCATGTCGCGATCATGATCGCGTCGGGG
>NZ_RJVR01000286.1 GCF_003999195.1 Streptomyces soli | reverse complement strand
GTGTCGCCGGACTTGACGCGGCGGAAGAAGGCGGCGAACGCCTTGTCCAGGCGGCGCAGCGTCGCCTGCTGCGAGCTGAACGACCAGCGGCCCTGACGTTCCGGGTCGAATGCCCGGATGTCCTTGAGCTGTGCGGACTGCATGCCGTACGTGACGCTCGTCTTCGAGCTGTGGCGGTAGGCGTCGCGTCGTTCCTGCAAGGCCCCGTTGTAGAGGGTGCAGTGATCCCGCAGCATCTCGCCGAGCGTGACCTGCTGGCCCACGGTGGGCCGCATGAGGAACTTGTACGCACGGATCATCCAGCCCACCCCCCTTCGGTCGAGTTCGCTTGATCCTACTACACTTGGTGTATGTCACCACGCTGGGAACCAGACCCTGGTATCAGAAGGGGAAATCACGTCATCTACAGCCTGCACGTTCATTTGGTGTTTGTCGCTAAGTACCGGCGTGAGGTCTTCAACGACCAGATGCTGTCGCGCTGCGAGGCGATCATGCGGGACGTGTGCCAGTCCTTCGAGGCTGAGCTGCACGAGTTCAACGGCGAAGGCGATCACGTGCATCTGCTCGTTCACTACCCGCCGAAGGTCGCCCTGTCCAAGCTGGTCAACAGCTTGAAGGGCGTCAGCTCCCGATTCCTGCGGGCGGAATACACCGACCGGATCAACCGGATCGGCACAGGGTCGGTGTTCTGGTCCCCGTCGTACTTCGCCGGGTCCTGCGGCGGCGCACCACTGAGCATCATCAAGGACTACATCGACAACCAGAAGCGGCCATCCTGACCGTCACCCCGGAGGCGCAGAGAGCTCCGGCGCTTCGCGCCTCCGGGCCGGGGATCGCATTCCCGCCCGGCCTGAAGGCCGGGATTCCCTGCGAAGATCAAGGGATGGAAATATGCCTCCAGCGAGGCGGTGCCGACCTCCCCGAACCGACCACACGAAGGGTTGCTCACATGGGGGACATATCGGCTGAGCGGCGCCGCATTCTGCAGTCGCCTCCGCACTAGCCGTTCGGTCGGCGTACGGCCGAGATCAGGCCGCCGGGCCGTTCCTCCCGCTGGGGCGGGGTGCTGATCGGCCGGCCGTAGGCGGCGGCGCGCTCGCGCAGGGTGTGGCCCTCGGCCTCCCACCCGTGCCCGGCCAGCCAGCCGACCGGGTCCTCGGGCATCTCCGAGACCCACATGGACGCGGCCGATCCCGGTCCGGCGTCCGCGCCGAAGCGGTCGATCACCCCGCGCGAGCCCAGGGTCAGCCCCATCCGGCTGCCGGGTGCGGAGCCGGCGCCGATCCGGGTCAGCAGCAGCTCCACCGCGTCCTCGGGCAGGTAGATCAGCAGCCCTTCGGCGATCCACACCGTCGGCAGCGCGGGGTCGTGCCCGGCGGCGGCCAACGCAGCGGGCCAGTCCTCGCGCAGATCCACCGGGACGGTGATCCGGGTGCAGCGCGGGACGGCCCGCTCCTGGCGCAGCACCGAGGCCTTGAAGTCCAGCGGCTCGGCGGTGTCGACCTCGAACAACCGGGTGCCCTCGGGCCAGTCCATCCGGAAGGCCCGGCTGTCCATGCCCGCGCCGAGCAGCACGACCTGCCGGACGCCGGCCGCGGAGGCCTGCTCCAGCAGGTCGTCGAGGAACTTCGTCCTGATGATGATGGAGAACGCCACGCCCAGCCAGCGCCGCCGGGAGGCCTCGTCCCCGCGCGGCGGCAGGGCCGAGTCCGGCCCGAGCCCGCCGGCGGTGGCGAAGGCCAGCGCCAGCGGGTCATGGAACAAGGCGTTCTCCCGCGCGGTCTCCAGGGCCCGTACCCGGGCCACCCCGACCGCCGTGGCCCACACTCCGGACGGCTGTACCCGCCCCCGCTCCTCAGTCATCGCAGCAGCCTAGTGCGGTGGCGGCTGCGAACCCGGGCGGGTCGGTGGCGGTGATCGACCCCGACCTCATCGGCGACCCCAACGGCTACGTCCCGGGCGAAGCCGTCCAGGGCGTCTGGCGGGTCGGCGAGGACGGGAAGCTGACCGGGGAGTTCGTGGAGAATCCGAACTACGGCCCGCCCAAGGACGACTTCGCCAAGCTCACGGAGTCCAAGCACTGGCTGGACTGGCTCGGCCAACAACCCGCTGTCGCAGTGCGCGACTCCATCGCGGAAATCCTGGACCAGCAGGTTCCCGGCGCAACCCTGGAATGGATCAAGGTCACCGACGTTCCGCGCTATCTCACCGGAGGCCGTCCGCAGCCGGACGACGAGGGTCACATGATCGTCACGCGGGCCGGCATCGCTCTGCCCTTCGCGCTCTCCGTGATCAGCCCCAGACGCAAGCTGGAGATCCTCCAGGGCGCATTCTCCTGGGTCGCCGTCAGACTCGACCAGCCCGGCAACCGCAAGGACCAGGTCTGGCTCGACCTACGGGCCGATCTGGACTGGGTCGAGACGGAACTCCGCAACCGGATCTACTGCGTCGGCCAGGCCCCAGCCTCCGGCCCCACCGCCTGACGCCCGCCCCGTCCGAAATCCCGGGTCGGCACAACGTGCCTTACGTCCCTCATGCCGCTGCATGGGCCTGAGCTGCACAAACGTCGCGACGACCCGAGATAACAACGGTGCGCAGCGCGGTGACGTAGTAGATGACGGCCACGTTCTCGATGTCATCGTCATAGCGCCAGAGTTCCGGATCGGAGTTCGGGATGGGTGTGCCCATCTCCGGATCGACGGAGAGCGCGGCAAGGGCGCGGTCCAGGCAGTGGACTTCGGTCTCGCTGAGCTTGCCGATTTGGGCGATAGCGGAGTCGGTGAAACCGACGCGGGCGCGGCGGCGGCTGTGCTTGGGCATCAGGCGACGTGTCCGCGTCCCGCAGCGAGTTCGGCCAGGCGGCGGTCACGGACGACTTCCCAGGGGGTGGTGGAGTCCGGGTCGGGCAGGCCGTGGGCGGCGATGTCCTCCAGGACTGCGGCGAGCTCTTCGGCGTTGGAGCGCTGGTGGGCCGCGTAGGCACGCAGGGCGTCGGCGCCCTGGGGGGTGACCGGCTGGCGGCCGGGGGCCGGCTGTTCGCTCATCGCGTGCTCCTGGGCAGTCGTCTGGCGTCTGCTCCACGGTATCGCCGTACTGGCAGTGGGAGGAGACAGTCGGCTCTATCTGGTCAGGCCATGGTGTCAGCGCCGCTTGCCGAGGCCGGGCAACCCGCCATGCAACCCGGACGGTGGTGAGGCGCGCAGCCGCTTCGGCGGTCACCCGGCGGGCGATCTCGCCGTGGGACAGGCCCGTCGCGGCGATCCACAGTGCCAGATGCGGGTTAGTGCTCGTGGCTCCCGCCGTGGCCTCACCTTCTCCGAACTCCGTAACGGAGCGTGGCATTTCCGCCACGGTTCGCGACACCCACGGTACTCGTCAGGCCGGGTACGACGGGCGGATTCTCAGCACAGAGGCGGCCCAGGGCCCGGGGCCGCACGCGCCTCTCCCCGTCTCAAGTGAAGGAGCAGTGATCCGTGCTGAGCTTCCGGAAGGTCCACGGAGCCGGGAACGATTTCGTTCTCCTGACCGGCACCGCCGCGGATCTGGAAAAGGACTGGTCGGATACGGCCAGACAGTTGTGTGCCCGGCGTACCGGCATCGGTGCGGACGGGCTGGTCGTCACCGCTCCGCTCACCGTCGACCCGGGCTTCCTCGGTGTCGCCTGCTTCAACGCCGACGGCTCGATCGCCACCATGTGCGGCAATGCCCTGCGGTGCGCGGCCTGGTGCGCGGCCGAAGACTCCGACTCCTCCGTGAAGGAGATGCGTCTGGTCATGGCCGGCGTGGAGCATCAGGCGCTGGTGGGTGACGACGGGGTGTGGGTGACGGCCGAAGTCGGCACTGTCGACCTGCGGCGCGTCCAAGCCGTGCTGAACGGCCGCCCCATCTGGTTCGACTCCGCGCACACCGGCACCGAGCACGTGGTGGCGGTCGTGCCGGATGTGGACGACGTCGACACGCAGGTATGCGGTCGCCTGGTCCGCAACCACCCCGACCTTGCACCGCTGGGAACGAACGTCAACTTCGTCCAGGCCGCGGGCGTCCAGGAGCTGAAAATCCGGACCTACGAGCGGGGCGTGGAGGCCGAGACGCTGTCGTGCGGCAGCGGAGCCGTCGCGGCCGTCGTGATCGCGACCCTGCGCGGGCTCGTCGCGGACAAGCAAGTCACCGTCCACAACCGGTCCGGAACGCCCCTGATGGTGCGCCCCAACCCCCAGCGCCGGGGCAAAGCCTTCTGGATCGGCGGCCCGGTCACCCAGACCTACCAAGGAGAACTGGTATGACGCTCATCGACTGGAATGACAGCACGGCCGTGAACCGTGAGGCCGAGGTGTTACGGACCTGGCAGCACGGCCGCCCGGAACCCCTGAACGTTGCGCTGGTCTACGGCGGGCTGTCCGCCGAGGACCGGCTCTATATCGCTGAGAGCCCCACCGAGCAGATGTCGGTCACCGCACTGTCGGAGTCCCTCATCGAGATCGGCGCGACCTTCAAGATCCTCGACCCGTGTGACCCCGGGTTCATCCGGGACCTCCTCACCTTCGACGTGGCGTTGTCGAACCTGCACGGCCCCTACGGGGAGGACGGCCGGCTCCAGGGGCTGCTGGACTACCTGCGCAAACCGTTCTGCGGCAGTGGCGTCGCCGCATCCGCCATCGCCGCCGGCAAGATCCTGTGCAAGCAGTCCATGGAGGGCCTGGGCGTCCCCACCCCAGCCTGGCAGGCGTGGAAGGAGAGCACGGCAGCCCGGTGGGAGGGCCGGCCGGTGATGCGGCGCGGCCCTGTGCGGGCTGAACCATACCGATGTCGTTCGGGCCTTTCTCCACGAGGCGCTGACCCGCCCCGCGTACGATGTGCCCCTGCCCATTCCCGTGCTGAGCGCGTCAACGAGCGTGCGGGAAACCGCTGCCTGACGTGACTTCAGGAGTCCGCTGCTGTGCCCCACGCCCACGATGTGCCCATGTGCCGCCAGCTCGTCGATCCCGCCGAATGGGACCTCCACGGAGGGTGGGCGCTGGGGGACCGGATGGAGTGGTCCAACCGGGCGTGCGGCATGGCAGCGCTGCGGATGATCCTGCTCGCCTACGGCCGCGAAGCGCCGTCGGTCACCGAGCTGCTGAAGCTCGGCGTCAAGCACGAGGCCCTGACCAACCGGGGCTGGCTCCACGCCGGCATCGCCGACCTGGCCACCGGCTTCGGGGTCCCCGGCCGCGCGGAGCCCGTCGCGGCCGGGAACCTTCTCGACGCTCTCGCCGACGCCCCTGTGATTGTTTCGGTGACCGAACAGTTCCCCGACGACGGCCGCAAAGGCGGCCACCTCGTCATCGCCCGCGGCTACACGGACGGCACCGACCCGGACATCCTCATCCGCGACCCGTCCGCCTGGGGACAAAGTCACGACCGGGTACCGCTCAGCCGCCTGTCCGCCTCCTACACCGGACGTGCCATCACCTTCGCCCCGTGCACCGCCGGAAGGACCGCCCAGTGATCACGCTGACACTCGCCGAGATCGCAGAAGCCACCGGCGGCACCCTCCACGACGCTCCCGACCCGCAGATGCGGGTGACCGGCCGCAGTGCCAGCGACTCCCGCGAGGTCGGCCCCGGCGGCATGTTCGTCGCGGTGGCCGGCGCCCGCGTGGACGGCCACGACTTCGTCGACCAGGCGGTCGCCACCGGTGCCTCCTGCGTGCTGGGCACCCGCCCGGTCGGTGTGCCCGCCGTCGTCGTCCCCGACGTCACCGCGGCCCTGGGCCGCCTCGCCCAGCACGTTCTGACCCGCACCGGCGCGCAGATCATCGCGCTGACCGGCTCGGCCGGGAAGACCAGCACCAAGGACCTCCTCGCGCAGGTCCTCGCCCGGCACGGGGAGACCGTCGCCACCCCGGGATCGTTCAACACCGAGATCGGCCTGCCGCTGACCGTCCTGCGCGCCGACGAGTCCACCCGCTACCTGGTTCTGGAGATGGGTGCCCGGCACCAGGGCGACATCGCCTACCTGGCGTCGCTGACCCCGCCGCAGATCGGCATCGTCCTCAACGTCGGCTCGGCCCACGTCGGAGAGTTCGGCAGCCGGAAGGCGATCGCCAGGGCCAAGGGCGAGCTCGTCGAATCGCTCCCGTCGGCGGCTGAGGGCGGTGTCGCGGTCCTCAACGCCGACGACGAGCTCGTGGCCGCGATGGCTACCCGGACCCCGGCCGCCGCGGTGACGTACGGAACCGGCGAGAGCGCCGACATCCGCGCCACCGGCATCGAGGTGACCGCGGGCCGCGCGTCGTTCGTCCTGCACACCCCGGGCGGATCGGCCCCCGTTCAGTTGCGCCTGCTGGGCGCCCATCAGGTCCACAACGCGCTCGCGGTCGCCGCAGCCGTCCACGCCCTGGGCATGGACACCGACCAGATCGCCGAAGCGCTGTCCGCCGCCGAGCCGGTGTCGGCCGGAAGACTCCAGGTCCTGGACCGCGCGGACGGTGTGACGATCATCAATGACGCGTTCAACGCCAACTCCGAGTCCATGCGCGCCGGACTCGAAACCCTCACCTCCGTTGCCGGGAACCGGCGGACGGTCGCCGTACTGGGAGAAATGAAGGAACTCGGCGGCACCGCCAAGGCCGCCCACACCGACATCGGCCGGCTCGTCGGTGACCTGGGCATCGACGTCCTGGTCACCGTCGGCGCCTCGGACGAGATGGCCGCGCTCGCCGAAGCCGCGCGCCTGACCACCTCCTCGCCTCTGCGGATCGAATCGGCCGACGACCCGGACGTGCTTCTGCCGCTGCTGAACCGCCTGCTCATCAGCGGCGACGTCGTCCTGGTGAAGGCATCCAAATCGGTCGGCCTGGAGAAGTTCGCGAACATCCTGCACGCCGAAGTACGCGCCTCCGCTCTGTCAGACCTCTGATCTACGATCCGCGCGACACGGCCGCAGCAGGTGGCTGACAGGGAGAGGGCGCGCCATGCTGCGTGTGGATCTGGACAAGCTCGCGAAGTCGGTGCCGAACTTGGCGGAGGACCGGTCGCTGGTTGCCGTACCGGGACTGCCGCAGATGGCCACGGTCTGGCTGCCGACAGACTGGAATGCCACTCAGGTAATGGACCTTGCGGTCAAGGGCGGGGCCCGCTTCCTCTACCACCAGGTCGAGCGGTTCGAGGCTGGCGCTTTCGACCTGGACGAGGAGTCGCGCGACCACTTGGATGAGGCCGGCCTGGCCGCGCTGGCGAAACTCCAGGCCAAGGCCCGCACCTACGACACCGAGATCGAAGAGCTGTCGCTGTCCTTCGTCACTGACGGGGTGGCGCACTGCTGGTTGATCAAGGCAGCTTGGGCGGGCCCGCTGCAGGACCGCCTCGCCAACCTGAACGCAAGCGTCGACCAGAACATCGACAAGGAAATCACCAAATACCACGCCCCGGACAAAGCCGAAGCCGCTCGCATCTGCGCCCTACTGACCGCCGATCGTGAGTTCCGCTCCGCGCGCCACTACCGCGAACAGCGCAAGATCGTGCTGCGCGTGGCCCCGGAGGCCGCAGAAGGCTCGTACGGCGAAATCAACTCAACCGGCCGCGACGCTCTCTACAAAGCGCAGGAAGAAGTAGCCGAAGCCGCCAGGGCAACCTACGCCAGCTACCGCGAGCGCCTGCCGGAACTGGCTGTCCAGCTCGCGACCACCCCCGACTGGAGCACGGCCACTACCGTCAAGTTGCGCCGCATCCGGGCGGAGGACTTCCTGCAGGAGCTTTCTGGCGGATACCCGCCGCCCAGCCGGGTGGTCGAACTCTTCCTCGCCGAATCCGCTTTGACGCCAGCCCGCCGGGCAGCGGCCACTCAGCAGGTTCAGGCACCCCTCCCAATCGACGCCCAGTAGCGCCGCGCAGCCCGCAGTCGTGGTGACGAAAGGCAAGCCGGGACCGGGGGCGGCGGTTGATGCCCCTTCCAGGGGAAGAAGTCGGCATCATCGCAGGCTCTTTCGGACCCTCTTGTTCTCCAGCAGGTAGAGGCTGTTCACGGAAGGCCGTGCGGCTGGGGTCCGCGGGCAAAGACGTGGCTGCGATGCAGACCATCGCCGTGATCTGGTGAACGATGAGCGCGAGCAGAGCTGACCGCCCCTCATCAGCACAGGATGTGCCGTCCGTAGCACACCAGGGGCTCGGCGAGCGGACGGTGGCAGTGTTCGCAGACCGGCGTGCCTGTAGCAGGCCGGGGCACCGGCCGCACCGGCGGCAGCGGAGTGGGCTCCCAGCGGCGCCTCGCCTGTCGGGTGGCAGCTTCGCGCCGCCACCGCTCGGCCTGTTCGTGATCACGCCGGGCCTGGTCAGCGTCCCGCCGTACGGGGGCGGCCTGTTCGGCCAGGCGCTCGGTCATCGCGGGCGGGAACGTCACGCCGTGGGCGTCCAAACTGAGGTCGGCGAGGGGGAAGCGTTCGCGGACGACCGGATCGCTGGCACAGGGAGGATGGTGCAACCCGAACAGGCGCAGATCCTTCGTCCACCACTGCGGGCCGCGCGCGTGGGGCTCCCCGAGCCGGGCTTCGGCTGCGCCTTCGCGGTGGTAGAGCGTCCAGGCCGGGATGCCCTCGGCGAACAGCACGTGCGGGACGCGGGTGTCCGGGCGCATGAACCACACGTCCCGCACTCCGGCGGCGGCGTAGTCGCGGTGCCGAGCCTGCCACAGCTCGTCGGTGATCAGCTCGCGCTGGGCCTCCAGCGCCAGGCGGGCGCCGTCGTCGAGGACAACGTGGACGTCCGCGCGCCGGTCGCGCTGCTCGGTCCACTGCTCCAGCCGCACCTCGGTGACGCCTGGCAGGGTGGCCGCCCAGCGCGCGAGCCGGTGCTTGGCGTTGATGTGCCAGACCGTCTCGCTGCTGTGCCCGCCGGGTGGCGCGGTTCCGGCCGGGTGCGCGAAGTGCGGCCGGACCAGGCCGCCGATCCGTCCGCGGGCCAGCAGCGGCACCTTCGTGCCCATCGGCGCGTCGATGCCACGCCAGCAGTAGAAGCACACCACCGTCTCCCGCCGCCCGTAGCCCAGCGCCCGCCACTGCTCCAGCGGCCGGTCGCCGATGTGGACCTCGCGCTGCGTCTGAAGGTCGAACCCGACTACCAGCAGATCGTCCAGCACCGGACACTCCTCTCAGCTCACCCGAATCGTGTGCGCAGAGCATCGCAACGGGCACCGACAGTCCCCCCTCACCTTCGGCTCGCACAGCGGAACCGCGTTCGAGCAGGTTCCCGAGCTGGGGCGGGCCGTTCGGAACCGCCGCAGTGAATGCCGGTGTCGGCTCCGGTATTGGGGGCCTGGTAGGAGCGGAGCAGGAAACCGGTGTCGCTGTCAGAAGTTTTGAAAGCCGGTGATCCGGGCCGTCAAGGTTTGGGGCGGCTGTATCATAGGTGTTCACCTGTGCAACGCCGATCCCCTGCTACGTCGGTGGAACGGAGGGCTGTCGCGTTCCGAAGTCGGCTGCACAGATGCCCGCGCACTGGCTGCTCTGAGGGAGGGGCGTCTGCGCGAGCTTGACCGACGCCGGGCCCACTCGGGCCGCTGAGCGGGTCAAGGCAGGACGTCGGCGATGAGCTCGGCGAACTCGTCGGGTGACACGAGAGGGTGTTCACTTCATTGACAACCTCCCCTCACCGACGAACGGCAGGCAGAGTGCGTCTCATCTCCGAAGCTCTAAGAGACCTCCGGTCCCACCGAGGCCGCTCGCTGCTGAGCGCCTTGAGCCTGTTCGTCGGAGTCGTGGCGATCGTGGGCGTATACACGGCGGGGTCCATCGTCAAGGAAGTGTTCGTTGCGGACGCCGAGCAACTCCACGGCCGCGCGATCACCGTCAGCACCCGGATCCCCGGCGGCACCATGGCCGCCCGCGGGCTGCCAGCCACCCTTACCGAGCTCAAGAGGCAGATCACCGCTGCTGGCGGATCGTACGCGCTGGCGACAGACGCCACCGCACAAGTCCATGGGCTCGGAGGCAAGCCGGAGTCGCAAACAGTCGCGCTGGTCGCCGGCCGCCTCGACAAGGTGCGACGGCTTCCCATCATCCAGGGCAGGTGGCTGCCGCCGGACAGCAGAGCCTTCCCCGGCGGCCTGGTTCTCAACATGGCCGCCCGCAACGTCTACGGCGGAGTCGGCACCCGCCTGAGCGTGCAGCTTGACGCCGGGTTCGAGCCCTACCAGCAGACTGTGATCGGGGTCGTGTCCGATGGCCTGAACGGGCCGATGATCTACCAATCGCTGCCGGCCGCGCTCGCCTATCAACCCGGCGTGCTGCCTGCCGGCTGGTCACCTCAGCTGCTCGTTCATGCCCCGTCCGTCAACGAGGGCGTGTTGCGCGACGCCGTCCGCACCGTTGTCGCGGATCTGGGCTCGACCCCGGCGAGCTGGATGTCCAACGGGCCGACACCGTCGGACAACTCGTCGGAAACCTACACACCACACAGCGGGCATTCCTCGGCGTCGCAGCCGTTACTCTCCTGGTCGCCGCCCTCGGCCTGCTCAACATCGGCCTCGCCACGGTTCGTGACCGCACCCGAGAACTCACCATCCGCCGGGCAACCGAAGCTGCCCGAAGTCGCGTCTTCTCTCTCGTGCTGCTGTCTTCCGTGCTGCTGGGCCTGCTGGCCGCAGCCGCTGCCCTCGCCACCGCCCTGGCGGTAGTAACGCTCGTCGTCCCGCACGTGCTCAATCCAGCAAGCCCCATCCACGCCCCCTCCTTCCCCTACAGCGCCGGCACGGCGGGACTGGCCGCCGCACTCGCCGCGTCCATCGCCGGCGGTCTCGCACCAGCCCTCGCCGCCACACGCGTGGACATGGCCCAGGCACTGAGGACATGACTCATGACAGCCCAAATCCCCCTCCAGGAGAGATCCTTGGCTGATTACGGCAAGGGACGCGCTGTACTCAAGCCAGCCATGTACATGATCGGCCTGGTGGCAGGCGGAATACTCGGCGTCGCCCTGTCGCTGATCCCCTCACCACACGAACCACACGTGTTCTGGGCGGAACCTGTCAACGTGATTAAGGCAGGTAGATCGTTCTATCCCTGTGCCGGGATTGATTGCTCGTCCGGTCGGGGTTGGTCGGGCTTGTTGATCCAGGCGGCCTCGGGAAGCTTGGGTGGCTCGGGGGCCTTGCGGACGAAGCGTTCGGGATGCT
>NZ_RJVR01000024.1 GCF_003999195.1 Streptomyces soli | reverse complement strand
CCAGACCTTCCTGGACCAGAACGAAATCCCCCGGTCAAAGTCCTGGCGAACCCTCGGCAGTTGACCTCGACCATCAAGATCACCGACAGAGTCAAGCTCAGGGCACGTAGCGGAAGCGGTGCCGCCATCCTCCATGCGCGCGAAACACGGAAGAATGGTCTTGGTCAGGCCGCCTCGAACGCCCGACGGATCAGCGGCTCCACGACCACCGGAGCACCGTTCTCGTCCAAGCCCAAGGTGTCGATCCGACCCCGGTGCCACGGCCCCGTCGGATACTCCGAAGTCAGGAACCGGATGCCGAGCATCGCCTCCATGCCGGCCTCGACCCGGCGCTGCAGCTCCACCTCCAGAGCTACCGTCGAGCCGGGCAACTCGACGTCCCGCCCGCCTGCGTCTCGCCGGAACATCATCAACTCGGCCACCAGCGCCCCTCCCGTGATCTCTGCAAGAGAACCAATCGCCAAGGGTCTCCGGGTATTCCGTATCCGGACAGCCGAAACGGCCGTTTGCCCAGCTCTGCGGGCTGCCACTCCCGCGAGCTAGGGTTGCGGACAGAGAACACCGACGGAAAGCGCCCTTGTCGGGTATCGACAAGCGCGTGAGCCCGGGTGACCGGACGAGCTTCCGTGGTGCCAGCGAGCCAGCAAGCGGTCACTACGTGGTGAGCGCAGAGGTGCTCCGGTGGACAGCCGGTGGACAGACGCCTTTGGACGGTGCGTCACGCCATTCGGAACTTGTTGATCAAGGTCGGCAGACGCGCTGTACGAGGTCCTGCCAGCCCTGTGCGGTCCGCTCCTCGATCTGGAGGGAGGCTTCGGTGAGGTCGGACGCCGACAGGTAGAGCAGGAGGGGGCCTTCCAGGGCCGCGGTGAGCTGGACGGCCAGGACGTCGAGGTCGGCGGCGCCGAGGTGTATCTGCCCTAGCAGCATGCGGATGTGCATCCGGGAGAGGGTCGCCTCTGATCCGGTGGGTACGGATTGTCTGCCGTCCAGCCCGGCGCGGGTGATCTCGCGGTGTTCGATCATGAAGCCGACCCGGGCCCGGCCGTAGGCGATCAGGCGGTCCAGCGGCTCAGCGCCCGGGCCCAGCGGCGGCGGCCCGGACAGCACCTGCTTCTGGAAGGCCTGCTCCTCGTCTTCCATCAGCGCCTTGAAGATCCCCGCGCGGGTGCCGAACCGACGGAACACCGTCCCCTTGCCCAGGCCCGCCCGTTCGGCCAGCCCGTCCATGGTCAGGTTCTCCGTGCCCTGCTCGGCGAGCATCTCGCGGGCCGTGGCCAGCAGATGCAGCCGGTTGCGTACGGCGTCAGCACGCTCGACGCGCGGCGCTCCCACCAAGGGCAAGACGGGTCGATCCACAGGAATCACTCTACCGGCAGGAATAGCAAACGGGGTAAAGTCCGTTTATGCTGCGTGTGGCGACACCGCCGACACGCCACTGGGCCGTCCCCGGGCGCAACGCACTGAACTGGAGAAAACCGATGAGCCTCTTCCGTCTCGACGCCAGCATCATGCCCGCCACCTCGACCAGCACCGAACTCGCCGACGTGCTGGAAGCCGAATGGTCCGCCACCCGCCCCGGTGAGCCGGTCGTCCGCCGTCACTTGGGCACCGATCCGCTGCCGGCCGATGCCTGGACACTCGCGGCCACCGCCCGTTTCACGCCCGAAAGCGAGCGCACCCCGGCCCAGCGCGACGCCCTCGCCCTGGCCGCCGATCTGACGGCGGAGCTGACCGACGCGGACGCCGTCCTGCTGGCCGTCCCGCTCTACAACTTCGGCGTCTCCCAGCACTTCAAGACCTGGGTCGACCTCATCATTGCCGGAGCCGGACCGGCTGCCAACGGCCTGCTGAAGAACAAGCCCGCAGCGCTGGTCACCGTCCGCGGGGGCGGCTACGGACCGGGCACCCCCCGCGAGGGCTGGGACCACTCCACCCCCTACCTCCGGCGCATCCTCAGCGACATGTGGCAGGCCGACCTCACCGTCATCGAACGCGAACTCACCCTCGCCGCCACCAACCCCGCCATGGAAAGCCTCAAGGACCTGGCCGCCCAACTGCACACCGAGGCCCTGGACGCCGCCCGCCACGCCGGCCGCGCCCTGGCCGCCAAATGACTGGAAGATCGGATTCATCTACCGGGACTCGCCCCCACCCGGCGGAACTCGGGGTCCTCAGATCTGCTTTCCCCACTTAGGTCTTCCGAGCAGGACGAGAAGGAGAGCGCTGCCGTGGACAACGCCACCGTCAGGCGGCGCCGGGTGCCCGCACAGGTGTCGATCCTCCATTCAGAGCAGGATCGACACCTGTGCGGCGATCAACGTGGCCATGACGCCTGCCGCAGAGTCGTCGAGAAGCCATCCATGAAAGGGAAGCGAAGTGGCCGGCATGGGTGATTACGGACACAACCTCGAGTTCGGCGTCTTCGTCGAGCCGGCCGCCCAGTCCGCGGACCAGGTGGTAGCCCTGTCGGCGCTCGCCGAAGAGGCGGGGTACGACCTCGTCTCGTTCACGGACCATCCCTACTCGCCACGCTCTCTGGACGCCTGGACCCTGATGTCCTTCGTGGCCGCGCGGACCGGTCGTGTGCGACTGTCGGCCAACGTGCTGAGCCTGCCGCTGCGGCCACCGGCGGTGTTGGCGCAAGCCGCCGCGAGCCTCGACATTCTCAGCCACGGACGCGCCGAGCTCGGCATCGGCGCGGGCATCGCCTGGGACGCGATCGAGGCGATGGGCGGCCGACGCCTCGATCCGGGCGACAGTGTGGAGGCTCTCGAGGAAGGCATCCACGTGATCCGCGAGCTGTGGGACGCCGGTGAGCAGGGCAGCGCGCGGTTCGAGGGCAAGCACTACCGGCTGGCAGGCGCCCTCCGCGGGCCGGCGCCGATGCACGACATCAGCATCTGGGTCGGCGCGTTCAAACCCCGGATGCTGAGGCTGGTCGGCCGGCTCGCCGACGGGTGGTGGCCCACCACCGCCGGGCTCAAACCCGGCGACCTCGCCGCCGGCAACGCCGTGATCGACGCGGCGGCCGCCGGAGCCGGGCGCGAACCCCACGCGATCCGGCGGCTCCTGAACCTGGGAGCAGTCGACGCACCCGCGCGCGAAACGGCCGCGGAGCTCGCCAGGCTCGCGCTCGAAGACGGGATCGGGACCTTCATCGTGACCGTAAACGATCCACGCGCGATGAAGGACTTCGCCTCCGAGGTTGCGCCCCGCGTGCGAGAGGCCGTCGAGGAGGCACGGCTGCGCGGGCCGGGCGCTGCGCCTGCACCAGTGGGAGCGGCCGCGGTCGGCATCAGCGCGCCGGCGAAGGCGGCGGCACCCGGCGGGACCGAGGACGAGCGGTTGGGAGTGACGCCGACGCCGGACAAAGCGGTCCGCCTCAGCGACCGGGCCCCCTGGAACGATTCGACGCGGCCGCGGCGGGACCGCTCGGGCCCGGAAGTGAGCTACACAGACCAGGGACGCCGCGTCTCCAAGCAGCTGATCAAGGTGCACGACATGCTCCGGGGCGAGCTGTCGGACCTACGGGACATCGTGCGGCAGGTACACGACGGGGCGATGCAGGCCGGGGACGCCAGAGCGGCGCTCAACGAGATGGCGCTGCGCCAGAACGACTGGACGCTGGGCGCGTTCTGCGCCCGCTACTGCAACGCCGTGACGCAGCATCACGGCATCGAAGACGCCTCCGTATTTCCACACCTGGCGCGCCGCGAACCGCAGCTCAAACCGGTGATCGACCGGTTGACCGAGGAACACCAGGTTATTCATGACGCGATCCAGGAGGTCGACCGGGCACTCGTTCAGCACATGACACGACCGGAGAACCACGACACCATCCAAGGTGCGATCGATTACCTGACCGACGCCCTCCTCTCACACCTCGCGTACGAGGAACAGGAGCTGGTGGAGCCGCTGGCGCGGCTCGGGTTCTACCCGGACCAGGTGCCCGTCAGGAACTGAAGCCCGTCAGCGCGTCGGGGCGCCGAGGGGATACGGAAGACGAGGTGAACGGCGCCGGGTTGTGTGCCTCGTACGACAGGTAGGTCGGCACCGCGATCTGCTCGTGCGGTGGTCTCACTCAAAGCCGTCGTAGCGGTAGCGCTGCCAGCGGCGAGGTTAAAACTCAAGACTAGGGCGTGTTGCGAAAGTCGATCAAGGTCGTGGATGATCAAGCGCTGTGGGGCGTGGAGATATGACGAGCGGCCAGTGGGCTCGGCTTGAGCCGC